>NZ_JBSVWB010000001.1:0-351134 GCF_054071795.1 Pseudomonas sp. SDO5271_S396 | reverse complement strand
TGGTGCGTGGGGGGGGGGTGTGTGGACGGAAACACCGCTTTCGCGAGCAAGCCCGCTCCCACATTTGGAACTTCATTTATCTTGGGACTTTCACCAGCCCGGGTTTCAGGCCGAATACCTCGACGCCTTGCGGTGTGGACTGCCCGGTGGTGACCTTTACCCGCTCCACCGGCTTGTCCATCGTCTCCCGATACTCCACTTCACCGCCCTTGATCGCCTGCGTCGGCACCACAATTGCCTGTTGATTGTTGTACGTGACAATGGTCAAGCGCGCGCTCATGCCCAGTCGCACCCGCTGCAATTGTTGCGGTGTGAGCTTGGGAATCGACAGGGTCACCGGAAACTGCGCGCTGCCCTGGACTTCGCTGGGGATCGCCAGGCCGCTGACGACGCTGACCGAGCCTGTCAGCCGCTCACCTTCAAAACCATCGCCCATCACTTCCACCGTCTGGCCCTGATGTAACTGGTTGATGTCCAGTTCCGAGACTTTGGCGATGATTTTCAGCCGTTCGATATTGGCCAGCCCGAACAACACCTGGCCCTGGCTGACCTTGCTGCCGGCCTGCACGGGCACGTTGCCGCTGCCGCTCTGTGAATTGCTGTTGCCCGGGGCCGGCACCACGATGCCGGAAAACGGCGCCTTGACGTCCTGGCCCTCGAGCAGAGTGTGCAGCGCATCGTACTTCACCGTGGCGTTGGTCAGTTCCATGTCGGCGATCTGGCGATACTCGCCCTTGCCCTGGTCGAGCGCCTGTTGCAGTTCGGCCTTGGCGGCGGCGAGGTCCATCTGTTGTTGCTGGGTCAGTTGCTTGAGGTCATCCAGTTCGTTGCGCGGGATGATGCCGCGCTGGAACAGGTTTTCACTTTCGGCGAGCTTGCGCTGGGTGTTGTCGGCGGTCATTTGTGAGGTACGCAAGGCGCGGCGGGCACGGCTGACGACGGTGCTGCTGTCCCAGTCCTGCATTTCCTGCACGGCGCGCCGTGCCTTGAGCTGCACGGAAAGCGCATCGCGCAGTTGCACCTGAACCGTGGACGGGTCCATGCGCAGCAGCACTTGGCCGGCCTCGACGCGCTGGCCTTGCTGCACCAGGTTGGCCAGGACATTGCCGTCGAAGGGCGCCGTGAGGATAAGGGTGGTTTCGGGCTCGATCTTGCCCACCAGGCCGATCTGATGCTCAAGCCGGTCAGGCTTGACCTCCAGCCATTGCTCGGTGGCCGGGGCAGGGCCGGACGCCGGGCTGCGCAGGGCAATCCCCGCACTTGCCAGCAGCACGAGCGACACCACCACCAGCAGGCGTTTTCGATTAGTAGTCATTAAGGGCGATTTCCCAACTTTCCAGCGTCATGCCCAGGGTCAGATCGAGCTGGGTCTGGGCGTTCAAATAACTGATCAACGCGTTGAGCCGCGCGTTCTCGGCGTTGCGCAGGTCACTCTCGAAACTCAGCACCTGGAAGTTGGAGGAGCGACCGGCGCTGAGTTTTTCCCGTTCGATGTCGATCTTGCGTCGCGACAGTTCCACCGCGCGCTGGGAGATTTCGTACTGGCGCCAGCGTGTGCCGAGGTCGCGCACCACATCATTGACGCTGCGCTCCAGCGCCTGCCGGGCGTCGGTGATGCGTACCGCCTGGTCTTCCACATTCACCCGCGCACGCACCTCGGCCTGGCGGGTGCTGATGTCGCCGATGGGAATCTGCACCTGCACGCCGGCGTAGCTGTCCCAGGTGCGATTGTTGCCGCTGCCGGTGTCGTTATTGTAGGTGTCGCGTATCTGGTTCGCGCCGGCCACGAGGTCTACCTGCCAGCGCCCGGAGTCTTTGGCGATCACCAGGTTGAGGTCGGCCTGTTGGCTGCCGAGCAGGGCGGCGAGGTATTCCGGTTGCTGGTTCTGCGCCAGGTTGAAGGCCTGGCGCTTGTCGATCTCCATGGGCCTGGCTTCCAGTGCTTCGGTGGCGCGGATGGGGGTGGACAGGTCCAGTGCCAGCAGGCGCAGCAGCGACAGACGGCTCGTATCCAGCTGGTTCTGGGCTTCTTCCACGCCCAGTTGCTGGGTAGCGATGTCGGCTTCGGTCTGCACGATCTCGAATTCGGCCATGCGTCCGGCGCTGATCAACGCCTTGTTCACTTCGAGCAGGGTGTCGGAGCGCTTGAGTGCGTCCTGCACGATGTTCAGTTGCTCCTGGGCGCGCAGCAGCTCGCGATAGGTGGCGATGATCTGGCTGATGGTCTGCGCCACCGTGGCCTTGAGGTTCAGGCGGTTGGCCTGTTCCGACAGGCGCGACAGACGCAGGGGGGCGGTGGTGGCGTCCCAGCCGGCGCCGCGCATCAGCGGCTGGATGATCGCCAGGTCCAGGCCGTCGCTGCGGTAGCGGCCGGCGCGGTCGGCGTTGTTCAACTGCTGGGTCCAGGCCATGCTCAGGCGCGTGCCGTACTCGCCCAGCAGGCTGGTGGCGGGTGCCAGGTTGGCGTTGCGCGCGTTGTCTGCCGAGCCGCGTGTGCTGCGGTAGTAACTGTTGAGGGTGAGCTTGGGGTTGAACACATCTTCGGCCACCCGCAGGTCGAACTTCTGCGCGACCCGTTGCAGGTAGGCGCTACGGATCGCCGGGTTGTTGCGCAGGCCCAGGTACACCGCATCGCCCAGGGTCAGGCTGGTGATCTGGGCGTTCAGCGAGACGCTGCGCTCATAGCCGCTGCGGGTGGTGCTCGGCGCCGAGGGCTTGATCACCACGTCGGCGGCCATGCCCGGCAGGCTGACCAGCGTCAGCCACAACAGCCACTTATTCATCGCGCAGGGCCTCCACGGGCTGCAACCGTGAGGCCGAGACGGCCGGGTACAGGCCGAAGAACAGGCCCACCAGCAAGGTACTGCCCACCCCCAGGGGCAAGGCGGCGACCGCCAGCGCGAAACTCCACCCCGACAGCCACGCATAGAGGTACGCGGCGGTCATGCCCAGCACCGCGCCGCACAGGGCGCCGACGGCCGTGAGGGTGACGGCTTCGAGCAGGAACAGGTTGCGGATATCCCGCCGCCGCGCGCCGAGGGCCATGCGAACGCCGATCTCACGGCGGCGCTCCGAAACGTTCATCAGCATCACGTTCATCACCCCCACGCCGCCGCCGATCAGGGAGATCGCACCCAGCGCCAACAGCAGGTAGGCGAAGGTCCGGCTTTGTCGGGTCATGCCATCGATCATTTGCTGGGGGACCTGGATATTGACGTCATGGTCAGGGAGCAAAGGCTGCAGTGCCGCGCGGGTTTGTTGGGCCAGGTGCTCCATGTCCTGGCCGGCTTCGGCGCGGATGATCAGGCTGCCGATCTGCGGGCTGCTGTAGATGCGCCGCATGCCGGCCGCGGGGATGAACAACGATTCGTTGGCTTGCACCGGCATCAGCATCGCCCGGGGTTGGCCTTGCAGGATGCCGATCACCAGAAACAGGTAATCGTTGATGCGCACCCGGTCGCCGAGCTTCACCGGATCGCCCGGAGCGCCGAGGTCCCGGGCCAGTTGGTCGCCGATCACGCCGTAGGTTTCATTGGCGTCGAAGTCCGACAGGAAACGCCCCTCGCGCACCACCAGGCGCATGGCCTCCTTGATGCCGGCTGTGCTGCCGGCAAAACTGGCGTTGGCGCTGCGGCCATGGAACACAACGGGGCCGCTGAACAGGGTCAATGCGCCGATGTGGGCAATGCCGGGCACGGCCAGGTGCACGGCGTCGAGGTCGAGGCGCGCGGGCATCGGCGTGTTGCTGCCGCCTTTGGGCGCAAATTGCGCCACCAGCGTGTCGGTGCCCATGTCCTTGAAGATCAGCGCGGCGTCGACGGCGGCGTTGTGGCCGATATTGATCAGCGCCACCACTGACGAGCTGCCGATCACGATGCCGAGCAAAGCCAGCACCGAGCGTTTGCCCAGGGTGCGCAGGCTGACGAATGCTTCGTGCAACAGTTGGCTCAGGCTCTGTTCGACCCTCAGGCTCATGGGCGCCCGGCCTCATGCACGACACCGTTGCGTACCAGGATCTTGCGCTCCAGGCATTCGGCGATGTGCGGGTCGTGGGTGACGATAACCAGTGTGACCTGGCGCTCGCGGTTCAGCGCCAGCAGCAATTCCATGATGTCCTGGGCGGTGCTGCTGTCGAGGTTGCCGGTGGGCTCATCGGCCAGGATCACCGAGGGGTTGCCCACCAGCGCTCGGGCAATCGCCACACGTTGGCGCTGGCCGCCGGACAGGTCGGCCGGGCGATGGTGGGCCCGCTCGGCCAGGCCGACTTGCGCGAGCATGCGCTGCGCCTGTTCCACCGATTCATGGCGTGACACACCGCGATAGCTCAGGGGCAGGGCGACATTGTCCAGGGCACTGAGGCGGGGCAACAGGTTGAAGCTCTGGAACACGAAGCCGATCTGCTGGTTGCGGATCGCCGCCAACTGGTCGGGCGTGG
Source organism: Pseudomonas sp. SDO5271_S396 (assembly GCF_054071795.1). NCBI lineage: Bacteria > Pseudomonadati > Pseudomonadota > Gammaproteobacteria > Pseudomonadales > Pseudomonadaceae > Pseudomonas > Pseudomonas sp. SDO5271_S396. The sequence continues at coordinate 346,699 of NZ_JBSVWB010000001.1, read as the reverse complement.
CGCTGAAAATGTCATGGCCGGCAAAGTGGTACTGGCCGCCGTCGGGCAGGTCCAGCAAGCCGAGGATGTTGAGCAGGGTGCTCTTGCCGGAGCCCGACGCACCGAGAATGCCGCAGCTGTCGCCACTGGCGATGTCGAGGCTGACCTCATTGAGAATGGACAAATGCTGCCCGGCGAGCTGATAGCTTTTGCCGATGCCTTGCAGAGAGATCAAGCCTGGGTGCGCGGGGGTATCTGTCATCATGACTACGCCTTCAGTCTCGACGGTGCCGTCATCCCCCGGTAAAGCTTTGTAACAAGTTCGGGAGCTGCCTGGGACGCATCACGGACTGGTTTTATTTCTTGTTTTTAAAATATTGTTTGAATAGTAACCGCGTTCCCGGCGCTTCGCCAGCCATGGATGTAGAGCGGTTTTACGCGTTGAAACGATTTCTCTGCGGCCCGGCCAGGCTAGCTCGAATCGCCCCCAGCTGACCTTGAGGTGCCCGCCAGTCAAGGCTTTGATGGGGTATGGCGGAGTGTCACCACTTGCTTTCGATCAACCGCCCCGGTATAAAAAATCAAATTATTTTTTAAAACAATATTTCCCGTGTGGAACTTCTATGGTCGCGAAGAAACTCAGCGCTCCAAACGTTACCAAGACTCGACTGCTGGATGCGACAGAGGCTCTCTTCATCAAGTACGGATACGACGCGGTTTTACTCAGGCAGATCACGGAGCGTGCCCAGGTCAACCTGGCCGCTGTGAACTACCACTTCGGGGACAAGGATTCCCTGATGAAAACCCTGCTGATGCAACGCCTGGAGCCGCTCAACGAGCAGCGCCTGGAACTGCTGGCGCGGTGTGAAGCGGAGTCCGACGGCCCCCTCGATTGCGATACCTTGCTCGGCGTGCTGTTCGCCCCGGCCATGGGCCTGGAACGCAGCGATCCGGCCAGCGGGGAAGGGCGTTCGTTTATCCGGTTCCTGGGGCGGGTCTACAGCGACACCTCGCCGTTTATCCAGGAATACCTCAAGGTGCATTACCAGCCGGTGTTCCAGCGTTTCTTTGAAGCCTTCGCCCTGGCCTTGCCGGACCTGCCACGCAATGAGTTGGGCGTACGCCTGCAATTTGCGCTCAAGGCGATTTCCGGGGTAATGGCCGGCACTGAACTGCGCCTGCTGATGAACTCCATGAGCCTGGGTCGCCCCGCCACGGACGCCGAAGTCATGGCCAAGTTGATCACCCTGGTGTCCGCGGCGATTCGTGTGCCGCAGCAGAGCCCGGAAGCCGAAAACGCCTTGGCCAAGGTGCTGGATACACAACGGGCCATTCGCGAACAGGCCAGTGAATCGGTCGCCAAGGCCTCGCGCTAGCTCAAATTCCAGGCAAAAAAAACCCGCTGGGGCGGCGGGTTTGATGTGAAGCATTTGTAACGGATGAGGCTTCACACTACGGCTGACGATGTGAATAAAACGTGAAAAATATGTAGGAAAAGCAGTTGAGTGTCGTCGCGCACTTCTGCCATTGGTCGAGACTGTCAGATTTGACAGGTAGACGCATTTAAGTGTTGGGCGTTTGATTATTTCTCATCGTGCGTGTACGCCGCGCGCTCTAAATGAGGAGATGGTCATGCCCAAAAAGACAGCCGAATCAGAAAAAGATGGCGCACTGAAAAAGAAACAATCGGCCAAGAGTGCCTCGTCGGCGGACACGCCAAAAAAACAGGCGCTTGCCAAAACGCCATCTTCCTCCAGCAAAAAAAAACGCCGAATAACCGATCTGGATTCTCCCTATACATCACCGCTACAGGTCTTTCCTGTAGAGGATCATAATTACGGCCTTGGCATTCGTCACATCGAAGAAGGGCTGGATTACGTATTCGATCGGTGGACAAACTTGAATGTCGGGGACACCTACCGGATATGGATGAACGGCATCCGGATGGCTCAGGACACGGTAAAGCTCGAAGAGGCTTCCGCTCCCAGGTTCTATCTGAATATTCCCAGTACGACCTTATTGTTTGGAACGGTAGTGAACGTCTATGGCGAGGTCGAACGAGTGGGCTCCGGGACGATCAGCAGTTCGCCGCCCTTGCGTGTCTTTTTAAAGAAAACCCGTCCTGGTGGGGCAGACGACCGGCCTGATCAAAACTGGCACTCCAAGCTTGTTCTGACGCTGTCCGAAACCTTCATAGACTCCGTTGTCGCTAGCCGTGGCATTACGGGCACAATCAAGCATTGGGAGCACATGCGCAAAAACGACTTGGTCATGTTTTATTGGGGCGAACACAGGCTGGATTTAGCTCCGGTTACTGCGGATCAGGTGGGACATGATTATGTATTTGACATTCCTCCCAGCTTTTTAAGCCTCGCGGGGTGTGGTCACTTTGTTGCCCAGTTTTATTTGTACGACGAAGTGCGCAACCGTTCGGGTGAACTTCAGCCTTGGAGCAAGCCTGTTCCCGTGACTGTGGACCTGGATATTACTCTGCTTGATGAGCCCATCATTATCGAAGCCGACCAGGACACGCTGGTGCTGGATGCCGAAGCCCTGGGTAGAAATCCGGCAACTGCAGAGGTCGATGTTCGGCGCAACGGGCCTTTTAGATTGTATGACTGGATTGAACTGGAGGTGCACGGAACGACGCCCGAAGGCGAAGATGTCAGCACCCGAATGCGGCAGGAGGTGGTGAGAGTTCCCCAATATTACGAATTCCCGATCGCCAACGAGTTTGTCAGGTCACTTATCCAGAGCACAATTACTGTGAGTTATGTCCGGATAAGAACGGGAGCCGATGATCTTTCTTCCCGCAAGTCGACTTACACCGTTGCCGGTATGCGCTATGTGTTGCCCAAACCTTCCGTTGATCAGGCGCACGGACCGTTCATTCCTGCCGACCTTTCCTTTATCACCGCGCGCATGCCCAATTACCAGCCTCCTGGCAATGCGGGTGACGAGCTGAAGGTTGAGATCGTCGGTCAGTATATTGATGGTTCTGTTGAGCGAAGAACGAGTGTCCGCTCGGCGGGGGTCCATCCGCGGTTGCGAGATATCTTCAAAGCTGATTACGAGGTCTTTGAAGGATTGCGAGACACTCACATTTACTATGAGGTGAGGGATTCGTCTGAAATTCGAGAGTCTGAACGGCTTTATGTGCAGATTGGTCGACCAATACGTGAGTTGCGTGCGCCCACTATTCGAGAAGCCATCAACAATAATGTGGATCCTGAAAATATCGGCAGCGTCGGTACTCTTGAGTTACTGGAGCAGTTTAATTCGGGCGACGTTGTGGTCGTCCAGTATACTGGATCGGTTACCGGAACTGAGGCGTTCAGTTACATCGTGGGAGTGGCGAGCAACCCTTTCATAGCGGATGTCCCTAAGCGACTATTTACCGATAATAATGACGGCACGTTGACGGTCAGTTACACGCGTGAACGCTTTGGCCAGACTCAGTTGTCTGAAGAGCTGGTTGTCACAATAGGCAAGGCGTTGGGCGAGTTGTTCGAGCCTGAAGTGTTGGGCGCTGATCCTGATCTTAAAGAATTGGATCCCGACGTCGCCTGGCCTGCGGGAGTGACCGTACGAGTCAGTTATGAGCATATCAAGCGTAACGACAAGGTAAAAGTATGTTGGTGTGGGTTGTCCGGCCTGGGCAGCTATTTCGACATCAAAGAAAACCAGAGCGGAACATATATTGACTTTACGGTGCCGGCAGAAACGGTAGGCTTCAATATTCACCCGTTGGGTCGACCGATTGAAGTTTACTTTGTGGTCATTCGTAATGGGTTTGAAACGCAGTCGCCAGTGTTGACGTTGCAGCTGCTAACGTTGCGTGGTCTCTCCGGGCCCAAGATTGATAGCATCGGCGAGAACGCAGTGCTGGAAATTCCTCTGCTTCAGGATTTTGATGAAACCCGCGTGGCGCCTTGGAGGTTTGCACGACTGGGGCAGCGTCTGTGGTTGCACTACAAAGGAACGCGCAGTTCCGGTGCAGACTACGATAATTATGTTTTTCTTGGTCGCGCGATCAATGCAGAACAGGTTATCAGCGGTATTACCAGTGAAACACCTGTGTTGGCGCTGCGTAACTTGAAAGAATGGACTGAACTGACCATTACCTTCCTGGTCACGTTTGATCATAGCAATGAGCAGATGAACGCCGTGCCGTTTGACGTCCGGCATCACATGGTGCAGTTGGTTGCCAATACGTACCCTCATCCTGCCATCAAAGACTCTACGCCTGCCACTGGCGCGTCTGTGACTGTCGACCCATTGGTCATACAGAACAAGTGCCAAGTGTTGGTGAGTTATCCCAACATGAACGTAGGCGGCACGGATCGAATTACACTTTATTGGATTCGCGAGGATGGCTTAGCCTTGGAGGTAGCCACAACGGATGGGCTGGCAGGTGGAACGGTAACATTCAATATAAATAATGATTATCCTGCCCAAAGCATTAATAGCACCGTCCGGTTGCAATATACAGCTGTGTTGGGCAGGGGAGGCAGTGCGGAGTCTGAGGAACAAACGGTAAGGGTGGGGACCATTGCCGCGGGTAGTCTGCCACGGGCCTTGATCAATAGTGTTGCCCATGGTGGGACGCTGGTGCCTGCCAGTTTGACGGGCGACGCGATGTTGGCCTTGAACAAATGGATTTACAGCCGCACAGGACAGACGGTATGGATTGAAATTACGGGTACGGGCGTGGGTTCGCGGCACTTACTGACGGCGTACAAAATCAACTCGAGCGAGCAGGCGAATGGTTTGCGTAATATCCCAGTGCCCCGCAGCTTTTTGATGAGTGTGCCAAATAATGGTTCGGTAAGAGTGTTAGTGCACGTAAATTTTACAGGCAGTACCGATAAAAGTAAGGCGGTGGCGTTTAATGTGACGGATTATTCTGTTAGACATACGTCTCCGCTGGATTTTAATCAGACTTCGGTCTACTTGAGTGGGCGTACCTACCTGCTTAATGGGAACAGTACATTGCCTAACTTTAACTCATCAAACTCAATTACTCGCACCGCCTCTGGAGGTACGCCGGGTTACACTTATCGATCCAGTAATACCAATGTTGCAGTTGTGACAACATCGGGCGGCTATGTGACCGTCAGGGGTAACGGTTCTGCGACGATCACCGTTACCGATAATTCAGTTCCGGCTCAAGTCAGAAGTTATATTGTTTATGTTAGCAACGTTGTGTATTGCTATGGTCTTGGGCGTAATCACTACACAGGTATCGTTAATGAGGCGAGTCGTCAGGGAGTACGGCTGGCGAATATCTATGAATTGAGAGAGTTAAGCGCAGCTTATGGTGCACACTGGCCGATGGGTAACGACTATTATTGGTCGAGCACCTATTCGCATAATTTCTTGCTCTTTAACTACTACTACGGAAGAAACATAAACACAGGCGCTGAGGCGACGTTCAAGCAGTGGGTCGGAAGTCAGTTACTGGGGGTGGGGCTACGTTAGACTCTGTCATTCTGAAAGGACCGGGCCAACGGGAGGGTTGGCCCTGCTTTCATTTTCAGTATTATCGGATGCTCCAGTGAGTCGCTGTCGTGGCGAGTAAGCCGCGCATTGAATCGACATTAGTTGCCAATTGCATTGTCAATAATGAAAACCCACCTGACGGACGTTCCCCTGTAGCGGCGGCTACGGGTTCGCTATTGACCGTGTCGAATGGTCGCGCCAACCGCTCCGTCACCCCCGACCTCAATGCACGCGCCATTCCCACCAACTGCACCCGGATCTGCCGGTGCTCGGTCTTCAACATCACCTGCATACGCGCCGTTGCCTGTTCGTCGCGCGGGTCCGGCCGGGTATTGCCGAGAATCTCCAGTGTGCTGATGCACATGCGCAAATGCCGCTGGATGGCATCCAGTTCGGTCATGGAGATGCGCACTTCCTTGGACACCGACGGCATCAGCGAGCGCAATTGCACCATTGATGCATTCAGCCGGTTTAGCACCTTCACATGGTAATCATCGGTCACCGACTGGCCATTGATGATCCGGCTGTAGATCTCGGCACAGTCACGCAATGCGCCAGCCAGGTTGTAGCGCCACGAATACACGGCATACAGAGGCAGGGCGAAGGAAAACGCCAGGGCCAGGACAATGCCGATCAGAATGTCCACCGTGCGCCACAAGCCATCCGACAGCGGGTTGTCACCGTGCCCGGCCACGATGAACACCGTGATCGCCGACAACAGCGCGATGTACCCGCCCTTGCCGATGGCGTGATAGGAAAAGAACCCGCACACCACCGACATCAATAAGTAGGTCAGCAACGGCTGGCCCAGGTACGCCTGTTGCACCACCAGCAACAGGCCGACGGTGGCGCCGATCAAGGTGCCGTAGGCACGCTCGACGGCTTTCTTGCCGATATTGCCGTGGTGCTGCAAACCGCCGATCACAATCAGCATGGTCACCGACGCCCATTCACCGTGGGGCAGGTTGATGCCGGTGGTCAGCAGGATGGTCGCCAACAGGCCGATGGACACGCGCACCGCATGGATCAGCTTGGCGTGGCGATAGCGACGGTAGGGGTCGAGCAACGGGCGCAACAGGCGCCGGGCAAACATGGGCAGGTTCATCGGTAGTAAAAGGCCTCCAAAAGCGCGGGTTAATTCGATCGAATGTAGGAGCTGGCTTGCCTGCGATAGCATCCACTCAGTGTGTCTGAAGCACCGAGGTGCTTGTATCGCAGGCAAGCCAGCTCCCACAGGTGCTCGTTTTTCATAACGGGCTCCGAGATGCCGTCAGAAGATGTAGTCGGTGCTCAGGAAGTTCGAGTCACGGTTGCGCAGGATATCGCTGACCAACGCCTTGTTACTCTCCTGGAACCTGGTCGCCACCAGCGTGCGGATCGAAAACACGCGCAACGCGTCGTGTACCGACAGGGTGCCTTCGGCCGAGTTCTTGCGCCCGTTGAACGGAAAGGTGTCCGGCCCGCGCTGGCACTGGGCGTTGATATTGATGCGGCCCACCTGGTTGGCGAAGGTGTCCACCAGGCGTGCGACCTGTTCCGGGTCGGTGCCGAAAATGCTCAGTTGCTGGCCGAAGTCCGATTCCAGCACGTAGTCGATGACCGTCTCCAGGTCGCGATATGGCACGATGGGCACCACCGGGCCGAACTGTTCCTCGTGGTACACGCGCATCTGCGGGTTCACCGGGTACAGCACCGCCGGGTAGAAGAACGAACCCCGACTGACCCCGCCGTCCGGGTTCACGACTTGGGCGCCATGTTGCCTGGCGTCGGCCACCAGCCCGTTCAGATAGTCAACCTTGCCCACTTCCGGCAACGGCGTCAGCGACACGCCGTCGTCCCAGGGCATGCCGGGCTTGAGTGCCGCCAGCTTCTGGTTGAATTTCTCGATGAACCGCTCCACCACGGTTTCATGCACGAACAGGATCTTCAACGCCGTGCAGCGCTGGCCGTTGAACGACAATGACCCGGTGATGGCTTCGCTCACGGCATTGTCCAGGTCCACCTCCGGCAGCACGATGCCGGGGTTTTTCGCATCCAGGCCCAGGGCCGCGCGCAGGCGGTGCGGCTTGGGGTGCAGCTTCTTCAGGTCGCTGGCAGCCTTGTTGGTGCCGATAAATGCAAAGATATCGATCTTGCCGCTGGCCATCAGCGCGCTGACGGTCTCGCGACCGCTGCCATAGATCACGTTGATCACGCCGGCCGGGAAGCTGTCGCGGAACGCTTCCAGCAGCGGGCGAATCAACAGCACGCCAAGCTTGGCCGGCTTGAACACCACGGTGTTGCCCATGATCAGCGCCGGAATCAGCGTGGTGAAGGTTTCGTTCAGCGGGTAGTTGTAAGGGCCCATGCACAGCGACACGCCCAGCGGTACGCGGCGGATCTGCCCCAGCGTGTCCTGTTCCAGCTCGAAGCGGCTGGAGCGCCGGTCCAGCTCCTTGAGGGCATTGATGGTGTCGGTGATGTAGTCGCAGGTACGGTCGAACTCTTTCTGCGAGTCCTTGAGGTTCTTGCCGATCTCCCACATCAACAGCTTGACCACCGCGTCGCGCTGTTCACGCATGCGCCGCAGGAACGTTTCGACATGCTGGATTCGGTCGGCCACGCGCATCGTCGGCCATTCACCCTGGCCACGGTCATAGGCGCGCACCGCAGCATCGAGGGCGGTGAGCGCGGTGTCGGCGTCCAGCAGCGGGGTGCTCCCGATCACCACGCGCTTTTCACCCAATTGCACCGGGCTCTGTACCTGCGCCAGCGGCCCGTTCCAGGTCTGCAACTGGCCGTCGACCAGGTATTCGCGCTGTTCGATCGGCGCTGCCAGGCGGAAGGGTTCGGGAATATCCGTGATGGCGGTGGGAAACAGCTGGGCGAGCAGGTGTTCGGTGGTCATGGCGCTACCCCTTGGATTATTGCAAAGCATGACTGGAAATCCTGACTAGAGAGTCACCCAACACAGGGCCCTGTGGCAAGGCTTGTACGCCCGGCGCAACGCAAGGCAGCGTACGGCCTGTGCTTTGGGATAAACTGCGCGCCTTTCCAGAAGGAGTTCACATGAGTCAGTACCAGCCGGGCATTCTTGCCGCCCCGGTGCCCTTGCAGGCACGTCATCTGTTTTTCACCGTGGATTCACTCGACGCCGTGCCCGCTGCACTGGACGTGCTGGTGCAGTTGACGGATGCGGCGGTGGTGGTCGGTTTCGGTGAACCGCTGGTGCACGCGCTGGGCGCACAAATAGAAGGGCTGCGTGCCTTCCCGGCGATCAGCGGGCCGGGTGCGCACAACCCGTCGACCCAGCAGGCGCTGTGGGTGTGGTTGCACGGCGTGGACCGTGGCGAGTTGCTGTTGCGCAGCCGCGCCTTTGAAAAGGCCCTGGCGCCGGCGTTCCGTCTGGTGCAGATGACCGAAGGCTTCCGCTACAAGACCGGTTTCGACCTGACCGACTACGAAGACGGCACCGAAAACCCCCACGACGATGCCGCCGTGGAAGCCGCCCTGACCGACAGCGGCGCCAGTTTCGCCGCGATCCAGCAGTGGCAGCACGACCTCGATGGCTTCGCCGCGCTGCCCGCCGAGGAACGTGACCACATCATCGGCCGTCGCCACAGCGATAACGAAGAACTCGACGACGCCCCGGCGTCGGCCCACACCAAACGCACCGCCCAGGAAAGCTTCAGCCCCGAAGCGTTCGTGGTGCGCCGCTCCATGCCATGGGCCGAGAACGGCCAGGCCGGGTTGATGTTCCTGGCGTTCGGGCATTCCTTCGAGGCGTTCGAAGCCCAATTGCGCCGCATGAGCGGGCTGGAGGACGGGATTGTCGACGGCCTGTACCGCATCAGCACGCCATTGACCGGTGGCTATTACTGGTGCCCGCCGGTCAAGGACGGGCGCCTTGATCTCGGCGGCCTGAACGCGGCTTGACTGATTCAGCGGTGAATCTGGATTTCCCGATAGCCCATCTTGTACATGCAGTCCTTGACCACGATGTCCCGGGCGCCGGCGCTCATATCGGTGGAGTTGTAGCTGGTATTGGTCGAGTACAGCGGGCGGCTGCGGCATTTTTTGCTGTTGCGGTCGCAGTCAGAGGCATTGGTCTGTGACGACTCGCTGGTGACCACATAGCTGGGCGGCACGGCGCGGATGGCGTCGGCGGTGCAGGACAGCACCTGGCGGTCCTTTTGCTCGCGGGTGGTGTTGTCCTTGTACCAGTCGTATTGCACGCAGCCCGTCAACAAGAGGGCGAGGCCGGCGCAGGTCATCATCATTTTCATAGGCAGGGGCATTCAAAAGGGGAGTCGAGAAGGTAAGAAAGGGCCGGTCACGGGGGTGACCGGCCCTTTTTTGTGCGGCAGGGTATCAGATCACGCCACAGGCCACGCGCTCACCGCCACCGCCCAGTGGCTTGGGCATGTCGGAATGGTTGTCGCCACCGGCATGAATCATCAGGGCATGGCCCTTGATCTGGGCCAGGGTTTTCAAACGCGGCGCCAGCACCGGGTTGGTGGAGGTGCCGTCCATGTTCACGTACAGCGCGGGCAAGTCGCCCAGGTGGCCGTCAGCATAAGGGCCCAGGTGCTTGCCGGTCTTTTCCGGGTCGAAGTGGCCACCGGCGGCCAGCGCGGCAACTTTCACACCGTCTTTCACGCCGGCTTCGCAACTGCCGTTTTCGTGGATGTGAAAGCCGTGCACGCCCATCGGCAGGGACTTGAGATCAGGGGTGAAGATCAGGCCGTAGGCCGATTCGCTGATGGTCACGCTGCCAACCGCTTGGGGAGCGCCGTCGGCACTCACCAGGTTGACCGGGACTTGCAGCGAAGCCGCCTGGGCGGAGCCGACCGCGAGAACACTGAGCAGGCCGAGCAAAAGGGAGCGATTCATGAAGTAGTTCCTGAGGTTATGTGTGTTGGGCAGTCTCGGGAAATACAACAGGCGGGCCCGCTGAATAATTCCGTCGGAAAAAACTATTTTTCCAACGGAATAACCCTGTTCGGTCAGCTGTTTTGCATGCCCACCTGGGCAAACAGCGGCATCATCCCGGCGCCCCGACAGTGGCGGCAGCCATACACGCCGAGCACCACCGGCTGCTTTTTCACCGGTTCCGGCGGGGTGGCGCGTTCGAACCAGGTGGGTGCGACAAAACGGTAACCCTGGCCCGGCGCCGTTGCGATGTAAAAGGCGTCATCGTCGCCCAGGGCGCGGCGAACGGCCTTGATCTGAGTGCGCAGGTTGCATTCCTCCACCACCAGCCTTGGCCAGGCGAGCTCGAGCAGTTCGGTTTTCTCCAGCAATTCTCCGGGCCGCGAGGCGAGGGCGATGAGCAAGGTCAGGGCGCGGCTGCCCAGGGCAACGGGTTGCCCGTGCTTGAGGAGCAGATGACGTCGGGGCAGCAATTGGAACGGGCCGAAGTGGATCTCGAAGGATGCGTCATCGGTGAACTGGCTGCGTTTGGGGTACGTCATGTCATTAAACCTTTGTGCGTTGAAAACACAGCCCGGTGCAGCTCCCTGTTGCGCCGGTCTGTCGGGGGAGGGTCGGGTGTTGCGTGTCGCGGGCGTTGTCATGGGCATCTGCTAGTTGTTTCATATATCAGGGCCTGCGCACTAAGTGTTTTAGCTATTAGTGCAACTGTACTAATCAGGCGCCGCAGTATTAGTTGGTCGCGGGCACTAAGGTCGCTCGCGCCGAGCTATCAAACGCGATGATCAAGTCGCTTTTGTTACAAATGGAAATATCCGCAAAGTTGGGCAAAGGGCTATTAGCGAAAAATGTGAAGTCGTCGCAAAAAAAATCGTGAAGCCGGCGTGTGAAGGACGGTTAAACGGTGTTGGATCCCGGCCCTTTGGGCACCTCGGCGCAACCTGCGGGCGTGCAGGCCCCGTAAACACTGGAGGCTGCCGTGTTTGGATTTTTGGAAAAAAGTTCCGCGCCGTGCGGGTGATGAATTTTTTTCAACGCCAGGTTGAGCCAAACCTTTCACGCCCTGTATCTGAAACGTTTCACAAGCTTTCACAGCGAAGGCGTTTTGATCGTGAGTAGTATGGAACCCATGCAAACCAACGGCGGTTCGAAAGCTCACTGTCTGACGTTTTGAGCATTCACCGGTTTGCATACATTCAGGTTGCTGTTGCGCAACTGAATAACTTCCCTATCGATGCAAGGAGATGAACATGGCTGATGTCCCACCAGTAAAAGCAGGCGGCGCCGACGACGCTATCGCGAAGATGGAAGCGACCTTCAACATGGCTATCGAGAAGTCGGCCAAGATCACTGAAATCAGCACCGCGAAAAAAGCGGAGCTCGACGCCACCAAACAGCGTCCGCAGAACTGATTCGCCAAACGGGCGGCGCCGGCGCTGCCCGTTTACCCACTGCTTTGTGTTTCACAAAACGTTGCACCGTTGTTGATCGACACAGGCGTGATTGCGGCCTGTGATTCTCAAGGGGGCAAACCCGAACATGACAGCCTTGATTTCCCTGGGCCCGGTCGCCGGTATTGGCGCGCCGACCCTGACAGTGACCGGTGGCTTGCATCAGGGCAGTTCCCTGGTACTCGACCAGCCCGTCTACACCATCGGCGCGGACCTCGCGGCCGATCTCGTTCTGAGCGATCCGGGCATTGCCGGCTTGCACCTGCGCCTGCGTTTTGACGGCGGCCAGGTCGCGGTCGAGGCATTGGGCGGAGATGTGCAGATTGCGGGCCTTGTACGTATTCCCCAAGGCAGCGGCCATCGCGCGCGCCTGCCAGTGCAACTGCGCATCGGCGCGGCTGGCGTCAGCCTGGCGTTGCCGGAAGGCGCGGAAAAACCGACGAAAACCCCTTCTCATACCAAGCGCACACCGTGGATCGTCGCGGCGGCGTTGCTGTTCATTTGCGCGGGCGCGTTGGCGTTTCGCTCGGAGGCACCAGTGTTGCCCGCTGCCGCGGTGGTCGATGCGCCGGCGGTGAAAAAACCGACCCGCGAACAGGCCAAGGCCTGGCTGGAGCAGCAACTGCAAGCGGCGCGCCTGGACGGTGTGAAGGTCAGCAACAGCAACGGCCAGCTCAGTGCCGTGGGCAGCTTCGAACAATCGCAGAAGCCACAATGGCTCGCCCTGCAACAAGCCTTCGACCAACGTTACGGCCAGCAGATCGTGCTCAACCCCCGGGTGGCGGTACGGGCCGACGCCGCGCGGCCACGCGTGCGGTTCCAGGCCGTGTGGTTCGGGACCAATCCTTACGTGATCAATGACAGCGGCAAGCGCCTGTACCCCGGCGCGGCCCTGGCGGACAACTGGGTGCTGGAGCGCATCGAGAACAACCAAGTGACTCTCGCCCGTGGCGAGGAGCGCTTTACCTTTACCTTATGACGCTGCCTTACAGCTAAGGCCCTGGGATGAAAGTCGAACCCCGCCCGTTGATTCCCAGTGACGTGCGCAGTGCACCGGTCGAAGCGATTCGTCCGGTCAGCTCGCGTCAGGCGACCGCTTTCGAAGCGGTCGTGAAAACCCGCAAGGTCCAGACTCGCCGCTCCCTGCGCAGTGACCTGGAAGCACTCACCAGTGCCGCCGGCGTCGACTCGTTGCTGTTCGGCAGTGCCCGTTCCCTGGAACTGCTGGAGCATGTGATGGAACACATTCTGCCAAGCCTGGACGCCGAGCCGCATATCAAGGAACTGGCGGTCGAGCTGATCAGCGAAGAAATCGAGGTGCGCCGCAACCTCGAACAGCAACGCTCGGAGGTACATGCCTGATGGCCCGAGATCACGATGACGCCGTGCAACTGCTCAAGGGCATCGGCGAACTGTACCGGCGCAATGGCCAGTCCCAGCGCGCCCTGGTCATGCTGTTGATTGCCGCCAGCGTGGCGCCCCACGACGGCGTGTTGCTGCGCTCGCTGGTGCTGGCGTTTACCGACAGCGGCGATGCCAATCGCGCCCTCGGCGCCCTTGACCGCCTGGTGGCGCTCGAAGGCGAGTCCGCCAGCCTGTTGCTGCTGCGCGCCCGCGCGCTGTGGTACGGCGAGCGCAAGGACGAGGCGCGTCAGTGCTTCAAGCGCTACCTGGCCGCACGCAGGGCCGGCGCATGAGTGCACTCAACAGCCTGAACAACCTCGCCCGCGTTGCCGCCCAACGCACTGATGTGATCATCGTCGCCTTCATGCTGATGGCCATCGTGATGATGATCATCCCGCTGCCCACCTACCTGGTGGACATGCTGATCGGCCTCAACATCGCCTTGAGCATCCTGATCCTGATCGTTGCCTTCTACATCGGCCATTCCGTGGAGTTCTCCGCGCTGCCGCCGTTGATTCTGCTCAGCACCCTGTTTCGCCTGTCCCTGTCGATCACCACCACCCGCCTGATCCTGCTGCACGGCGACGCCGGTCACATCGTCAAGGCGTTCGGTGACTTTGTGATCGCCGGGCAAGTGGTGGTGGGCATGGTGGTGTTCCTGATCATCACCGTGGCGCAGTTCGTGGTGATCACCAAGGGCGCCGAGCGCGTGGCGGAAGTGGCCGCGCGCTTCACCCTCGACGCGATGCCCGGCAAACAGATGAGCATCGACAACGACTTGCGCAACGGCGATATCGACCAGGGTGAAGCCCGTCGTCGCCGTTCGCGCCTTGAGCGTGAGAGCCAGATGTTCGGCGCGATGGACGGCGCCATGAAGTTCGTGAAGGGCGACGCGATTGCCGGCCTGGTGATCCTGGCGGTCAACCTGCTGGGCGGCATGCTGATAGGCATGATCGAGCGCGACATGCCCTTCGGCGTGGCGGTGCATACCTACTCGCTGCTCACCGTGGGTGACGGCCTGATCGCGCAAATCCCGGCGCTGCTGATTTCGGTGGCCGCCGGTACCGTGGTCACCCGCGTGAACAGCGACGGTGAGAGCGGCGACCTGGGCAGTGAAATCATCAAGCAACTGGGCGCCAGTCACCGCGCCCTGGGCCTGACGGCGTTGATCATGATCGGCGTCAGCCTGTTGCCGGGTTTCCCGACCTGGGTGTTCCTGGCCCTGTCCCTGGTGTTCGGCGGCGCGGCCTTTGTGATGTACCGCCGCCACAACCGTCAACCGCAAGCCGAGGTGGAGCCGTTGCTCGAAGCGCCGGAGCCGCAGGTCGAAGTGCAGGCCGAACTGGACGACAACCTGATGCCCGACACCCGGGTGCTGCTGACCATCGGCAGCGGCTTGTCCCAGAGCGCACCGCGCCAGTTGCTGCGCCAGCGGGTCGAAGCGCTGTGTCACGACATTCGCACCGACCTGGGCGTGGATGTGCCGGTGCCGGGCATCTACATGGAACCCAAGGCCCCGGCCGGTGGTTTCCGCGTGTCCCTGGAAGGCGTGCCGGTGAGCGAGGGCGAAATGCCGGTCAACTGCCTGTTGTTGCAGGACGACCCGGTACATGTGCAGCTGCTCGATATCGCCACTGTGCAGGCCGATTCGCCGCTCAATGGCCGCGCGTCGCACTGGATCGAGCGTCAGCACGAAGAAACCCTGCGCAACGCCGGCATCGGTTTCCTGCTGCCCGATGAAGTGCTGCGCGGTGTGCTGGAACGCAGCCTGCGACGTTACGCTGCCGACTTCCTTGGCATCCAGGAAACCCGCCTGTTGCTGGAGCGCACCGAAGCCACCTATGGCGAACTGGTCAAGGAGGCCTTGCGCCTGGTGCCGTTGCAACGCGTGGCCGAAACCCTGCGTCTGCTGATCGGCGAGGGTGTGTCGATCCGCAACCAGCGCGCCTTGCTCGAAGCCATGGTGGAGTGGGGCGCCCGCGAGACCGATGCTGGCCGTCTGGCCGAACACCTGCGTGCATCCCTGGCGCGGCAGATCAGCCACCAGTACGCCGACCGCAACCGCGTGATCGGTGCCCTGGTGTTGGCGCCGGGCCTGGAAGATCAACTGCGCGGTGCCCTGCGTCGCCAGGAGCCACAGCGCGAACTGATCCCCGAGGAAGTCAGCCGTGCGTTGATCGGCCAATTGCGCCTGGCCTGCGAAAACATCCGCGAAGTCAACAGCGCCGTGTTGCTGGTGCACCCGGAACTGCGGCGCGGCCTGCGGCGCCTGGTGCTGCGCGGCGAACTGGACCTGGCGGTGCTGTCGTTCCGCGAGTTGGCCACCGAGTACAACCTGCAGGCGCTGGTCACCATCAGCCTGACCGATATTTCCAACCGCCGCGCACCTGGCGCGGCTTCCGTCACCCCGCTGGCGTCCGCCTCATGATGCGTTTTTGTGTGTTGTTGTTGGCTGTGTTTTCGTGTGTGAGTCAGGCGCAGGAAATTGCCGCCGGTGCCGCCGGCTCCATCAACCTGGCTTCCGGCGAAGGGCGGATCCTGCATTTTGTTGCGCCAGTGGATTCGGTGCTGGTGGCCGAGCCCAATGTGGCCGACCTGCAAGTGGTGTCGCCGGGCACGATTTACATCTTCGGCAAGGCGCCGGGCAACACCAGCCTGATTGCCCTGGGCGACGACGGTAAACAACTGGCGAGCCTGACCCTGTCGGTGAGCAGTGGCACCCAGGCGGTGACCGCGCCGATGCAGACGCTGCACCCGGGCAACGGCGCGCAAATCAGTGGCGCCGGCAACCGTCTGATCGCCAAGGGCACTGTGGGTTCGGTGGGCGAAGCGACTGACCTCAACGCGTTGCTCAACCCCCAGGGGCAGGGCTTTCAAAGCGCGATCAACACCACCGAATATGCCGGTTCCGCCCAAGTGAACCTGCGGGTGCGCTTTGCCGAAGTGTCGCGTTCCGAGCTGCTGCACTACGGCGTGAACTGGAACGCAATGTTCAACAACGGCACCTTCTCGTTCGGCCTGATCACCGGCGGTCCATTGGCGGCCGCCACGGCGGGTGGCCTGGCCACCGCCGGTACCGGCTCGGGCAACGTGAATATCGACGGCATGCTCGACGCCTTGCAGGCCAACGGTGTGTTGCAGATTCTCGCCGAACCGAACATCACCGCCATGACCGGCCAGACCGCCAGTTTCCTCGCCGGTGGCGAAGTGGCGATTCCGGTGCCGGTCAACCGTGACCTGGTGGGTATCGAATACAAGTCGTTCGGCGTGTCGCTGCTGTTCAACCCGACGCTGTTGCCCAACGGCCGCATCGCCCTGCAAGTGCGTCCGGAAGTCAGCAGCGTGGTCAGTGGCGGGACCGTGGATTTCGGCAACTTCCATGTGCCGTCGTTCAGCGTGCGCCGTGCCGATACGCGGGTGGAAGTGGGCAGTGGGCAGACCTTCGCGATTGCCGGCCTGTTCCAGCGTGAGAGCAGCCAGGACATCGAGAAACTGCCGTTGCTGGGCGACGTACCGATCCTGGGCAACCTGTTTCGCTCCAAGCGCTTCCAGCGCAACGAAACCGAACTGGTGATTCTGATCACCCCCTACCTGGTGGAGCCGGTGCGCGGTCGCACCCTCGCTACCCCACTGGATGCCCAACCGGCTACCGCAGCGGCCACCGGACCGCGCAGCGGCGGGGCGTTCGGTTTTTACATGAATTGATAAGGGGGCCTGCCATGACGGTTATGCGTGTGTTGATGCTGTTGCCCCTGGCGCTGGTGGGTTGCCAGACTCATCTGGCACCGGCGTATTACTCCTCCGAATACCGTGCGGACGGTGTGCCGACCCAGTGTCAGCAACCGCCGGCGACGGACACCATCGGCCTGGGCGAAGACTTCAAGCCGACCCTGGCGCTGGGCTGTGCGAACAACCTGAACCTGATGCAGATGGTGGAGCGCCGCCAGGACCTGACCCAGGGCCGCGCAACCGGCCCGGTGATGGCCGCCCCGGTAGGCCGCGCCGCCCAGGTGTACATCGAAGGCTTCGACCGCGAGCAATTGCAGCGGCGCAAGGACCAGCAGGAAGCCAAGGCCGGCGCGCCGGGGGGTGAGCAATGAAGCCTCAAACGGCTGAGCAAAAAAGCACTTGTGCTGAGCGGTTCACCCCAGAAGCACCGCTCAGATGCGCGACAAACTCAACGCGGATCGACCAACCCCAACTCCCGCGCCTGCGCCACCGGATCACTGATCGCCTTGATGCGCTTCGCTTCGGCCACCAGGCGCTCGCGCTCGGCGGCGGGGATGTCGTCCAGGGGCAGGCTGGCGATGCGTTGTTCGTAACCGGCCAGCACCATCACCAGCAGCTCGTTGCGCTGGTGGCGGGGCAGGGCGCGGGGCGAGCGGGACACCGGGGTGATGGTGTCCAGGGCCTGTTGCGACTGCCCGCCCAGGGCGTAGGCCAGGGCGAGGTTGCAGCGGCTGTCGAGGTCGTCGGGGGTCAGGCTCAGGCTCTTGGCGAAGGCGGTCTGGGCCGCAGCGGCCTGGCCATTGAGGACATTGGCGATACCCAGCCGGGTGTACGCCACCGGCAGGTGGCTGGCCTCGGCGGCCTGGGCCAGCGAGGTGACCGCGCGCTGGCTCTTGCCCAGTTGCAACTGCGCGGTGCCCAGGCCGAGCAGGGCTTCGGCGTTACGCGTGTCGAACCCCAGCGCTTGCTGGAAGGCGCGTTCGGCGCCCAGCGCATCCTTGGCGCCGAGCCTGGCCTGGCCCAGCTTGAGCCACAGCTCGATGCCCGCACCCGGTTGCTGGGCCGCTCGTTCGTACAACGCTGCGGCGCTGGCGTAGTCGCCGCGTTTGCTCAGGTCGTTGGCCAGTTGCAGGGACTTGTCACTGTCGGTCGAGGGTTTGCTGGAACAGGCCGCCAGGAACAGGGCACTGGCGAGCAGAAATTTCTGGGTCATCGTCACAACTCGTTGGGCGAAGGCGGACGCCATGTAAGCATATTTTTGATGGCTGTCCTATGCCTGTTCGGTGTGCGTCTGGCCAATGCCGCCGATGAGCCGGCGTGGTTCTCCCAACCCTACGCCTACGTGCTGGTGGACCAGGACGTACGCAGTGCCCTGGAAGAGTTCGGCCACAATCTCGACGTGCCCCTGGTGCTCTCCGACAAGGTGCGCGGCAAGGCCCGCAGCACCATTCGCGCCGCCACCGCCGGGGAGTTCCTGCAGACGCTGTGCAGCACCAACGGCCTGACCTGGTACTTCGACGGCAACCTCCTGTACCTCAACGCCAGCGACGAGATCACCACCAAGCTGTTCAAGGCCAGCGCCCTGAACCTGGATCAGTTGCAGGCCTACCTCAACACCCTCGACGTGTACGGCCAGCAGTTGTCCATGCGCAACGGTCCCGAGGGCGATGAAGTGTTCGTGTCCGGACCACCGCCGTACCTGGCGTTGGTGCAACAGCACGTCGATCACCTGCAACCCCGTGTCGTGGCCGCCCCGGTGGCGCGCGAGCGTGGGGTGCGGGTGTTCCGCGGTGCGCAAGTCAGTACTGAAACCCCCAACCAGTAAAGGAGCAGCACCATGTCCGTAACGGCCGTAGACAGCAACCTCGCCCCTGGTGGCGCCAGCCCTGAAGCCAAGTTCAATGCGGCGGTGGATAACGCCAAGGCCGCCGACAAACCCAACGAAGCCGATGACCCGGCGTTCACCGATGCGTTGATCACCCAGGCCGTCACCATTGGTGGCCAGTTCATCATCATGCCGAAGATGCAGGAACTGCTGAACGACGCGATGTCCGATGACGGCGAAGAGTAGGAATACCCTATGACTATCAGTCTCGCTGCTGGCGCCACGGCCCTCCCGCCGTCCGCTGGCGCGGGGCCCGCCGGGGCCTCGCAGAACCTGTTCGAGCACATGGCCAACACCGCCAAGGGCATGCCCGAGGGCGCGAGCCCGCATCAGATCGGCTCCGGCCTGATGGAGCGCCTGAACAGTTTTATCGACCGCTCCCGCACCTTTTCCGAGCGCGCCGACCTGCTCACCAACAACCCTTCGGCGCCACCACCGGCCTCGGCGGAGATCCGCACGGCCAGCGCCACGCCTCAAGGCGAGGGCGGGAAAAAAGTCGGCGAACAACAGGTCGACCAGATCGTCCACTCCCTGGGCAAGATGTTCGACTACTCCATCGAAACCCAGATGGTGGTGCGTGGTGCGACGCAGATTTCCGGGTCCGCCAACACGCTGCTCAAGGGTCAATAACGCCATGCCAAGCCCAAACCGCGCTCTGCGCCTGTTGCTGATCGGCCTGCTCGCCAGCCTGTTGCAGGCCTGCAACACCGACCTCTATACCAACCTCAGCGAGCGCGATGCCAACGCCATGGTCGCGGTGCTGCTGCGCGGCGGCATCCCGGCGGAACGCAAGGCCCAGGACAACGGCCAGCTCAAGGTGGTGGTCGACGAGTCACGCTTTGCCGAGGCCATGACCCTGCTCGACAACGCCGGCCTGCCGCAACAGAGCTTTTCCAACATGGGCGACGTGTTCAAGGGCAACGGCCTGGTGTCGTCACCGGTGCAGGAACGGGCGCAAATGATCTATGCCCTGAGCGAAGAGCTGTCCCACTCGGTGTCGCAGATCGACGGCATCGTCGCCGCCCGCGTGCACGTGGTGCTGCCGGACAACGACTTGCTCAAGCGCGTGATTTCGCCGTCGTCGGCTTCGGTGCTGGTGCGCTATGACCCGGGCACCGACATCAACACGCTGATCCCGCAGATCAAGACCCTGGTGGCCAACGGTATCTCCGGCCTGAGCTACGAAGGGGTGTCGGTGACGGCGATCAAGGCCGCCGTGGCCATCAGCCAGAACCCGGCGCAACCGCGCCTGGCGCGGTTCATGGGGCTGTGGCTGCTGGAAGACAACCTGGCCCAGGCGCGGATCCTGTTCGGCGGCTTGCTGCTGATCGCCCTCGGCGCCCTGGGTGTTCTGGCGCGCCAGCATTGGGCGCGGCGTCAGTCCCAGGCGTTGTACGTACTCAAGGAGGGTGAATGAGCTTGATCGAACGCTGGCGGGAGCTGATTACCGAGCCGCTGCAATTTGTGCGTGGGCCTGGCCTGGGCGCGTGTTTTGCCGAAGACATGCCTGAAGAGGTGTTGAGTGTGTTGCAGGGCCAGCCGCGTTTTCGCCAGCGCCTGGAACAGTTGCTGGTCAGCCATTACCAATTGGCGCCGCTGGAACAGTTGGTGACGCCGGCGGCGGCCGACTTGCCGGTGCTGTTGCTGACATCGGCGCAATTTGCCCGCCTGCCAAGGTTGTGCGGTGCCATCTGGCACGGCGCGACCTTGAGCCGTGAGATCCGCCGCGAGGTGGTCAACGAACTGCGCGCAGGGCTTGGCACTGAAGTGTTCAGCCAAGCCCTGGCGTTGCGTCAGCTGGGCGGCGCCGCCGACCTGCTGCGTGAACCGGCGGAACTGATCGAAGCCATCGACCGTGACGGCCATGGCTGCGTGGCGGCCTGGTTGCACGCCCAGCACGCCGACTTCCAAGGCTGGTTGCGCTTGCGCTTTGTCTTCCCCGAGGGCCACAGCACCCGACTGCCGCGTGACCTGGAAATCGTCCAGGCCGCCGCCGCCTGCCTGTTCGCCGAGGAGATTGCCCCGTGAGTGAGCACCCGATGAGTGAATTGCCGAGCCGTCCCACCGCGCGCATCCTGCGGGCCGAAGAGGCGGCTCTATGGACCGACGGGTTCGCCTTTTTGCAGGCGGCCAAGGCCCGCGCCGAACAGGTCAAGGCCGACAGCGATCAGTGGCTGGAGACCGCCCGCGCCGAAGGGTTTGAAAGTGCCCGCCAGGAAGGCGCCGAACAGGTGGCGCAACTGCTGTTGCAGACCCAATCCCAAGTACAGCATTACCTGAGCGGCCTGGAGGCGTCCCTGGCGGATCTGGCCCTGGGCATCGTGCGCGAAGTGCTGGGTGAACTGGACAACGCCGACCGGGTGGTGCGTTGCACCCGTCAGGCCCTGAGCGCGTTTCGCCAGGACCAGGCGTTGACGTTATGGGTGCCGCCCGCCGACGTCGACGCCCTGCGGCAACGCCTCAAGCTCGAAGGTTTGGCCATTGCGGTGGACGCCGATGAGCAACTGAGCGCCGGCCAGGCACGCCTCAACAGCCCGGCCGGTTCCGTGGAACTGGGCCTGGAGGCGCAACTGCAAAACCTGCGTCGCAGCTTGCTGCCGTTCGCCGAGGAGGGCGTGGCATGAGCGTCGCCCTCGAACAGTTGCTGCCCCGCCTGCACGAGCGCCTGGCCCAGGCCCGCTTGCGGCCCATGCACGGCACGGTGCTGAGTATTCGCGGTGTGCTGCTGCGCGCCAGCGTGGCCGGTGCGAGCATCGGCGAACTGTGCCAACTGCGCGATCCGGGCAGTGGCCGCAGCCTGAGTGCCGAAGTGATCGGGTTCGATGGGGACGAGGCGATTCTGTCGCCCATTGGCTCCATGGAAGGCCTGTCGACGCGTACGCAAATCACCGCCACCGGCGAAACCCTCGGGGTCGCCGTGGGCGACGCGCAACTGGGCCGAGTGATCAGCCCCATGGGCGATTTCCTCGACGGCGATGGTGTTCCGCCGACCCTGGCCTTGCAGCATTACCCGTTGCACGCCGAACCGCCGGCACCGTTCTCGCGGCAACTGATCGTGCGCTCGATGGCCCTGGGCATTCGGTCCATCGACGGTTTGCTGACCCTGGCCCAGGGCCAGCGCATGGGCATCTTCGGTGAGCCGGGGGTGGGCAAATCGTCGTTGCTCGCCAGCATCATTCGCAACAGTGAAGCCGATGTGATCGTGATCGGCCTGATCGGCGAGCGGGGCCGCGAAGTGCGTGAACTGCTCGACGTGCAACTGGACGCCCAGGCCCGTGCCCGCACGGTGGCGGTGGTCGCCACCTCGGACCGTCCGGCGGCCGAACGGGTGCGCGCGGCGTTCGTCGCCACCACCCTGGCCGAGTATCACCGTGACCAGGGCCGCAACGTGCTGCTGTTGATGGACAGCCTGACCCGCTTCGCCCGCGCGCAGCGTGAAATCGGCCTGGCGGTGGGCGAGCCGCCGACCCGTCGCGGTTATCCGCCGTCGTTCTTCTCGGCGCTGCCGCGTCTGTTGGAGCGCGCAGGACCTGGCCCTTCGGGCAGCATCACCGCGCTCTACACCGTGCTCACCGAGGGCGATGCCGCCAGTGATCCGGTGGCCGAGGAAGCCCGTTCGATTCTCGACGGGCATATTGCCCTCAGCGCCGAACTGGCCCAGCGCAACTACTTCCCGGCGGTGGACGTGCTGCGCAGCCGCAGCCGTCTGATGGAGCAGGTTGCCGGTGAGGAGCACAAGCGCCTGGCCATGCGCATTCGTGAACTGATGGCGCGTTACGGCGAGATCGAAATGCTGATCCGCGTGGGTGAATACTCCGCCGGCAGCGACCCCCTGGCAGACGAGGCCATCACCCGTCACAACGCGATCGAAGCGTTCCTGCGCCAGAACGCCGACGAACCCAGCAACCTGGAACAGACGCTGATCCGCATGCGCCAGGTGTTGGCATGAGACCAGCCCGCTCACCCCAGTGTCCGGGCATTACCACAACGATTCGTTTTGGCATGAAGAGGGAGACTGCCCGATGAAAACCGATCAACTGCGCACCCTGCAGACCCTGCGAGTGTTGCGTGAACAGCGCGCCGCCAGCCAGCTGGCCGCGCAACAGCAACGCTGCGAGCAGACCCACGGCGTGCTGAACGACGCCAAGGAGCAACTGCGCCTGCACCGTGAAGCGATTGCCGAAGAAGCCCGGCAGATTTATGCGTCCCTCACCGAAGGCTTGTCGGTGGCCAGTTGGCAAGCGGCCCAGGACCGTCTGCGCGGTTTGTCCGACGACCAGGAGCAGCTGGAAAACGACGTGACCCATGTGTCCACCACCCTGGAAAGCCAGGAGCGCGAGCGTGACCTGTTCCGTCAGGAGCGCCTGAGCCGCCAGCGTCAGTCCGACGCCTGGCAAAGTCTGCTGGATGGACGTGAGTACCATGAGCGCCGCGTGGGCGAGTTGCGGGACGAAGGTGAACCCCAGGCCCGCCTCGGGCAAGGCGTCGGCACATGATCGCGGCCCTTGCCGACCCGTTGTCGCCGTGGCTGACCCAGTACGACCCGGCGCTGCTGAGCCTGCATAACCAGTTGCACCGGCGCCGCCATGCCTGGCAGGGGCGTTGCGCCGGGCAGGCGGTGCGGGTGAGCTGGGCGACCGAGCCGCAGCCGCTCAACGCTCCCCGTGATGTGCTGCTGTTGCTCGGCCGCGCGCCGGTACGTCTGCGTTTGTCGCCGGCGGCGCTGGAGCAGGTACTGGCGCCCCTGGCGTTGCCGTTCGATGCGCAAACACTGCCGTCGCTGCCGCGCTCGCTGTTGCTGGAACTGGCGGTGCTCGACCTGATCGAGACCCTGGAGCCTTTGCTCGGCCATCCGGTGCAAGTGCTGGAAGCCACCGAAGGCCTTGAGCAGCGCCCGTTTGCCGTGCATCTGTCGCTGTCGCTGAGCTTCGGCGATGAGTCGGCCATGGGCGCGCAACTGGACTTGAGCGAAGGCGCTGCGGTGCTGGTGGCGCAACTGCTGGAGCAACACACCACGCTGGATCCCGACCCGTTGCCGACGCTGCGCCAGACCGTGACAGTGATCGCGGGGCGCCAGTGGCTGAGCCTCGGCGAACTGCGCAGCCTGCGACCCGGTGATGTGCTGATGCTGGAACAAGGCCCGGGCCCGCTGCTGGACCTGGACGGGCGGTTGCAAGCCCGTTGCCAGTTCCAGGGTGAGGTCTTGCGCGTACAGGAAGAATTGAAAGCGCCCCTTTTGGACATGGAGAACACAATGACTGACGTTGATGCGGCTGCGGCCCTGGATGACTTGCCGCTCAAACTGGTGTGCCAGGTGGGCAGCCTGGAACTGACCCTGGCGCAGTTGCGCGAACTGGGGGCGGGCAGCCTGTTGCAGCTCAATACCCCCGGTGTGGACAACGTCGACCTGATGGTCAACGGACGCCGCGTCGGCCAGGGCCAACTGGTGAAAATCGGTGATGGCCTGGGTGTGCGCCTGCTGAGTTTCGCCACCCCATGACCGGTTATCAGCCGAACCTGATCGAGATCATCCTGGTCGTCGCGACGATCGGGCTGATCCCGTTGGCGGTGGTGACACTCACCGGTTTCATGAAGATTTCGGTGGTGCTGTTCCTGATCCGCAACGCCCTCGGGGTGCAGCAGACCCCGCCGAACCTGGTGCTGTACGGCATCGCGCTGATTCTGTCGGTGTATGTCACCACGCCGTTGATCGGCGACATGTACCGGCAAGTGGAGGGCCGCGACCTCAATATCGAGCATGTGGAGCAACTCAAGGACCTGGGCGACGCCTTGCGCCCGCCGTTGCAGGCGCACCTGGCGCGGTTCGCCAACGAGTCCGAGCGCGGCTTTTTCGTGCAGGCCACCGAGACCATCTGGTCGCCGGAAGCCCGTGCCGACCTGCGTGACGATGACCTGGTGGTACTGGTGCCGGCGTTCGTCAGCTCGGAGCTGACCCGGGCGTTCGAGATTGGCTTCCTGCTGTATATCCCGTTCCTGGTGGTGGATTTGCTGGTGTCCAACGTACTGATGGCCATGGGCATGTCGATGGTCTCGCCGAACCTGATTTCCATCCCGCTGAAGATCTTTTTGTTCGTGTCGCTGAGTGGCTGGTCGCGCTTGATGCACGGTTTGATTCTGAGTTACGGCTGAGGCACGACCCATGGGCCAGGATGTATTTTTGTCGTTGATGAAACAGGCGCTGATGACGGTGCTGATGCTCTCGGCGCCGGCGCTGGGGGTGGCGATTATCGTGGGCTTGAGCGTGGGGCTGTTCCAGGCGCTGACGCAGATCCAGGACCAGACGCTGCCCCAGGTGGTGAAGCTGGTGGGCGTGCTGTTGACCATCGTGTTCCTCGGCCCGGTGCTGGCCGGGCAGGTGGCGGAACTGGGCGGCCAGGTGCTGGACAACTTCCCGATGTGGACGCGCTGACCGCCCATGGATGCCAGCCTTACCGCGCAGTTTCTGGAGGTCGCCTACCCGGTGATCAGTTCCGCTTCGCTCGCCGCTTGCCGGGCCATGGGCGTGGTGGTGATCACCCCGGCGTTCAACCGCCTGGGGCTCACCGGGATGATCCGTGGTTGTGTGGCCGTGGCGATTTCGATTCCGATGTTTTTCCCGGTGTTCGAGGCGCTCACCGCCATGCCCGAACACGGCAGCGTGTTCATCGCCGGCTTGCTGATCAAGGAGTTCCTGATCGGCATTTTGATCGGGCTGCTGTTCGGCATTCCGTTCTGGGCCGCCGAGGTGGCGGGGGAGTTGATCGACCTGCAACGCGGCTCGACCATGGCGCAGTTGGTGGACCCGTTGTCGTCCGGGGAGTCCAGCGTGATGGCGACCCTGCTCACCGTGATGCTGATCACGCTGTTCTTCATGTCCGGCGGGTTTATCCTGATGGTCGACGGTTACTACCACAGCTACCAGTTATGGCCGGTGACCTCATTCACCCCGGTCTTTGCAAGCTCGGCGCTGTTGGCGGTGCTGTCGATACTCGACCAGATCATGCGCGTGGGCGTGCTGATGGTTTCCCCGTTGCTGATCTCGTTGCTGATCACCGACCTGATGCTGGCGTACCTGTCGCGGATGGCGCCGAACCTGCACATCTTCGACTTGTCGCTGCCGGTGAAAAACCTGTTTTTCTCGATCCTGATGGTGATCTACATCGGCTTCCTGATCCCGTTGATGCTGGACCAGCTGGCGGAGTTCCGCGGCACGGTCGAACTGCTCAAGACCCTGTCGGGCATGGAGTAGCCGATGGCCGATACCAGTGAAGAGAAATCCCAGCCGGCCACGGACAAGAAACTCCAGGACGCGCGCAAGAAAGGCCAGGTCGCCAAGAGCCAGGACCTGGTGTCGGGCATGGTCATTCTGTTCTGCACCCTGTGCATTTCCATCCTTGCGCCCCGGGCCAAGGCCCAGGTCACGGCGCTGATCGACCTCACGGCGCAGATCTACGTGCAACCCTTCGCCACCGTGTGGCCCCGAGTGCTCGATCATGCCGAACAGCTGGTCATCAGCATTACCCTGCCGGTGATGGCGGTGACCACCGGCGTGGTGATCCTGACCAACATCATCACCATGCGCGGGTTCGTGTTTTCGGTGGACCCGATCAAGCCCGAGTTCAAGCGGATCAACCCGGCCGAGGGCATGAAGAAGATCTTCGCCCTGCGCAACCTGGTGGAGTTCATCAAGGGCCTGATCAAGGTGCACGTGCTGGCGGTGGCGTTCTACGTGGTGGGCAAGCATGCGTTGCAGGCATTGATGGAGTCGTCGCGCTGCGGGGCGGAGTGCATGGAGTCGACGTTCTT
Organism: Pseudomonas sp. SDO5271_S396; assembly: GCF_054071795.1. Lineage (NCBI taxonomy): Bacteria > Pseudomonadati > Pseudomonadota > Gammaproteobacteria > Pseudomonadales > Pseudomonadaceae > Pseudomonas > Pseudomonas sp. SDO5271_S396. The sequence continues at coordinate 320,032 of NZ_JBSVWB010000001.1, read as the reverse complement.
CCTGGTGCTCAAGCCGCTGGTGTTCACCGTGCTCTGCGCATTCATCCTGGTGGGCGGGGTGGACGTGATGATGCAGCGCTGGCTGTTCGGTCGCGACATGAAAATGACCCGCAGCGAAACCAAGCGCGAACGCAAGGACATCGACGGCGACCCGCTGATCAAGAGCGAGCGTCGGCGCCAGCGCAACGAAATGCAGGCCCTGGCCACCAAGCTGGGGTTGAACCGGGCGTCGATGATGATCGGCACCACCGACGGGTGCGTGATCGGCGTGCGTTATGTGCGCGGCGAAACGCCGGTGCCGGTGGTGGTGTGCCGCGCGTCGCCTGAGGAAGCGTTGCTGATGCTGCAGGAAGCCTACGACCTGGGCATTCCCCATGCGCCGGACAAGGCGCTGGCCGCGGATATCTACCGCAAGACCGTGCCGGGCGATCCGGTGCCGGACGCGTCGTTCCAGGCCGTGGCGGACTGGCTGGTGGCGGCGCGCCTTATCTGATCAGTGCCAGGCCAGCCGCGCGTTGCGCCGTTCCAGGGCCCTGGACAGCATAAACACCGCCGACGCCAATACCACGTAGAACAGCGCTGTCAGGGTGTAGGTTTTGAAGAACTCGAAGTTGCCACCGGCCAACTCCTGCATGCGTGCGAAAAATTCCGGGTATTGCACCAGGAACGCGATGGAGCTGTCTTTGAGGTTGTAGATCACCTGGTTGGTCAACGCGGGAATCGAGGTGCGCAATACCTGGGGCAGGATAAGGTTCGTGTAGATCTGGCCCTCGCTGAAACCTTGCGCGGTGGCCGCTTCCAGTTGGCTCTTGTCCAGGCCGTTGTAGGCCGTCAGCAGATACGCCGCATTGTAGGCGGCCACATTGGCGGTAAAACCGATGACCATCACCTCGAACGGGCTGAGCCGGATCCCCAGGGCCGGCAGGCCGTAGTACAGGATGTAGATGATGCAGATCAGCGGCGTCCCGATGAAAAACGACTTGTATGCCTCGATACTTCGGGCCACCCCTGAGCGTTTGCTCAGACTGAGGAAGAACACCAGCACACCCAGGGCAAAGCCGGTCACCGAGACAGTGAGCGTCAACTTGACCGTGGCCAGAATGCCCGACGCGATCAGTGGCCACTGGTCGAGGAAGTCCTGGTAAAAACTCAACCAGCGCTCAAGCATGACGTTTCTTCCCAAAGAACCAGGCGACTTCGGGGATATCCGACTGCAAGGCCAATTGGGCCACCGGCCCCTGGGCGACGATTTTGCCGGCGTACATGAACACCACGTTCTGGCTGATCTGATCGGCAAAGGCGATATCGTGGGTCACGCACACCGTGGTGATCCGGCGCGCTTCGAGCTTCTTGATCAGCAACGCGACTTCCTGGCTCATCAGGGGGTCCAGGGCCGAGGTGGGTTCGTCCAGAATGACGATTTCAGGCTGCATCACCAGGGTTCTTGCCAGCGCGACCCGCTGCTTCTGCCCACCGGACAGTTGGGCGGGAAACTTCTTGGCATGGGCGGCCATGTCAAAGTAGTCCAGCTCTTGCAGCGCCAGTGCCCGCGCTTCTTCACGGCTTTTGCCCTGGAGCTTGCGCAGGCCCAGGGTGATGTTGTCCAGCACGCTCAGGTGGCGGTACAGCGCAAAATTCTGAAAGACGAAGCCGATGTGCTTGCGCAGCGCGCGGATATCCAGCTGCGGGCTGAGCATGTCATCGCCGTGGAACCGGATCGTCCCGGAATCGGGTCGCTCCAGCAGGTTCATGCAACGGATCAAGGTGGTTTTGCCACAGCCAGAAGGCCCCATGATCACCAGGGTGTCTCCGGCGTTGACCGTCAGGTCGATGCCCTTGAGCACGACATGATCGCCAAAGGCTTTCATCAGGTTATTGATTTGCAGGATCGACATGGCGTTATTCCGGGTATCACTGATCGGCAAACCGGCGCTGCAGCCTGCGCAGCGCCAGGGCGAAGATCGAGTAGATGCAAAAGTACATGAGGCCTGCGGCCAGATAGATGTTCACGCCCAGCGACGTGGAGGCGGTGAGGGCCTTGGCCTGCCCGAGGATCTCGGTGAAACCGACGGTGTAGGCGAACGGTGTGTTTTTCAGGACGGCGGTCAGTTCATTCATCACGCCCGGTACGGAAAAACGCAGCATCTGCGGCAGCTCGATGTAAAACACCACCTGCCGGTCACTGAAGCCCATCGCCTGCGCTGCCGCCCGTTCATTGGGGTCGACCGAGGCCAGGGCACCGCGAAAGACTTCCGAGAGGTAGGCCCCGCCAATGACGCCCAGGCTGAGGTTCATGGCCACCATGGGCGAAGGGCGAATGCCCAGGCTCGGCAGGCCGAAATAGACGAGGAAGAGCAGCACCAGCACCGGAATCGAACGAACGATGAACACGGCGGCACTCAGAACTGCACCCGTACGATGGCCGGAGAGCCGCCGTAAAACGGCGACTCCCAACCCCAATGTGAAGGCGGTGATGAAGCACGACAGCGTGATATAGAACGTGGCCACGACACCGTGCAACAACAGCCCTATGACATCGAAGAACTGACGGTCAAACATCCGTTACGACTTCAACCACTTGTCCATGATGGCGGCCAACTTCTGTGGGCCCAGTTCTTTCAAGTAAGCATCGAAGTCCGCACGGATCGGCGAACCTTGCTGGAAGGCAAAACCGAGATGATCAACGCCCTTGAAAGAATAAGTGACGGCGATCGGCAACTTCTGGTGGAACTTGTAGTTGTCGTACACCGGCTCTTCGATAAACGCAAGATCCAGGTTGCCGTTTTGCAGGTCAGTGATCACTTCGTTATAAGAAGGGTACAACTTGGCATCGGCCACTTTGTAAAGACCCTTGGGTTCCAGATCGGTCTTGATCAAGTCGGCATAGGCCATGCCGCGTGGGTAACCGATGCTGTATTTTTTCAACTGCGCCAGGTCAGTCAGGGTCAGTTTCTTGGACGCCAGGCTCACCAGGTTGAACGAGTTTTCATAATACGGCGCCGAGAAGTCCATGACTTTCTTGCGCTTGTCGGTGATCGAAATACCCGAGAACGCCAGGTCCGCCTGCTTGCTGGCAACCGCGCCGAGCATGCCGTCCCAGTCGTATTCGGTGGTCTTGATGGTGCACCCGCGGGACTTGCAGTAGCCGTTGAAGATTTCCAGGTCAACGCCTTGCAGCTTGCCGCTCTGATCCTTGAACAGCATGGGCGGGGAGTTGGGCGAAACGGCGACTTCGAGGGTCTTGCCTTTCAGCAGGTCGTTGGCGCTGGCACCAAAGGCGGCCAGGCTCAACAGGGAGGCGAACATTATTTTTTTCAGGTTTTGCATAGAAGTCTCTCTTCAAAAAAGGGAACAAACCAGGATGGTTCAGCCAATTAACACCTGTGATCCCTCACGCACTCACAGACAAGTCTCCCAACCAATGTGGGTGAACAGTCTCTTTCCAGATAGGGTGTTTACACGATCAAAAGATTTATAAGCTTATTGCTTTAATTGTCTTCGGATCGTGAAGTGAAACGCAGGCAATAGTGGATCCAATTAGTTGTAGGTTAATAAATATGGATCCAATGAGTCATTCCATACGTTGCAATAATCATGATACTTGCACGCTTTGACTACTTAAAGAGAAATGGTTCAAAAATAAAAAATTAGTTATGCGCTTAGAGCGCGCTTAGTTGAAACTCGGCCCGGAATGACCGGGCCAGAGCGTTGTTGCGGGAAGGGAGAAGGGAGGGCGAGTAGGGTCAACCGTTGTCGACATCGTGATAGGGGCCGCCGTAGCCGTCGCCGACCCGCCAGATGATGTCGTGGTTGTCGTTGGTCCACTCCGACGGTTTGAGCGAGTACTTGTAGTCCTCGGAGTTGCGGTTGTTGCCGTCGCCGATGTAGTCCGGGTGATCGCGCCGATGGTCGCCGCCGCGAATGCTCGAGCGCGCGTCCCATTCTTCCTTGCGGAAATCGAAGATGCTCTGGTCCGTCGGCGCATCGCGCTGGCCCCAGTCGGACAGGTAGGTTTGCAGCCACACGTACGCTTCGTCGCCGTTGGGCTTGAGCAGGCCGTCCTGCTTGAAGTCCTGGATCTGGTTCCAGTTCTGCATCGAGATCTTGTGCAGCTTGTGTGATTGCACGGTGCTGAGGATCGCGCCGACAAACGACAGCGCACCGGAGATCAGGAAACCCACCGGGCCCAGGAACGGGATGATGCGCCCGGTAACACCGAGGGTGGTCAGCACTCCGCCGCCCGCTGCCACCAGGCTGCTGACGCCGCCGGCCATGGACAGCGAGCCCGAGGCGATTTTCACCGGGTCTTTTTCGCGCACGCCGTCACGTAAAGTAAACGCCGCCTGGACCACGCTGATCACGCCGCCGGCCACGTCGGTGGCCATGCCGATCACCTTGATCGCGCTGCTGGCGAACTTGGCGCCAAATCCGGCGCCGGCCACGCCGCCCCGGCTGGCGATGCCTTTTTCGATACCTTCCTGGACCTTTTTCGCGCCTTCGTCGCTCCAGCCGCCGCTGTTGAGTACCTTGCCCACGTCCTTGCCGTCGTCCATGGCCTGGTCGACGATCTCGAAGTACTTCTTCTGCACCGCCTCGGCATCCTTGGGCAGCGCGTGGTAGCCCTCGCCGGGCTTGGCCCACAGGTCGGGCAGCGAGCGGTCGAAGCCCATCAGCTTGTAGGCGTTGGTGCCGCGCAGCTTGTCGTAGACCTTCAGGCCCAGGGTCGCGAAGTGCGAACCGGTGCCGAGGAAACCGAGGAAGTCGTTGGCGATCCCGAGGCGCTTCATCGGGGTGTCCGCCAGCTTGCCGCCCTGGCCCGCCAGTTGATACACGATACGCCCCATGCCGATGGCGCCGCCGACCGAACCGAGTACGCCGTTGTCCTTGAGGAAACTCAGGTTCTTCACGAACGAGCTGCGGTTCTCTTCGCTGAGGTTGGGCATGATCTCCTTGCTCACGGCGTGTTCGATGTCGCTGAAGCTGATCACGCCGTTTTTCTGCCAGGTATCGCCTAGGGAAATCATCGCCTTGCCGAAGTCGGCGGCGGCGTTCTTGTCCTTGAGCAACTGGTCGACGAACTTGGAATACACCCCCAGCGCCTGGCGCGGCAGGCCGTCGGCGCTGCCCTTGAGCATCGACAGAATCGCCAGGGTGTTGTCCTGGGTGGCCAGGGCGGTGTTGTCGTCGCTGATCTTGCTCGGGTCATCCATCAGCTTTTCGACGGCATCGGTGTAGCCGTCGATCTGCAGGTTTTGCAGGAAGTTATCGGCCTTGGCCGGGTCCATGTCGGCCAGGGCGGTGTAGGCGGTCTGGATTTCCTGGGTGGCCAGTTCGGTCTTGCCGTCCTCCTGCAGGGCCTTGATGTATTTGGTGAAGTTCTCCGACGAGGTGCTGTCGACCAGCTTCTGGCGGGTTTCATCGACCTTGGCCTGGCCGCCGTCGACCTTGCCCAGGGCCGCATCATGATTGGCCTTGATATCCGCCTGGATGGTCGAGTCGCCGAGCAATTCGCCGATGGTCTTGTCGATGGACTTGGTGTCGAAGATGTTGTCGCGCACATCCCGCGACGTGACGTCGATCGGCGTGGTGGCGATGCCCTGGTTGCCGAACCCGTGTTCGGGAATGATCGACATGCCGTTGTCGGCCATGCTCTTGGCTTCCACCGCGCGCAGGAATTTGGCGCGGGGGTCGTCCTTGCCGATGCTGCCGTCCTTGACCCCGGCGCGATAGCTGTCCACCAGGGTTTTCATGGACAGGTCCTGCACCGACAGCGGGTTGCCGCTTTCATCCTTTTCGGTGGTGGCGAGGTTGTCCACCGAAACGTCCTTGAGCGGCGGCAAGCCGTTGTCGGCGCGCAGCTTGTCGACATCGGTGACCTGCTGGGCGATGTCGGTGCGGTAGCCGGAAATCTGCTCGAACATCTGCGGGTTGGTGTCTTCGCTGACGATGATTTTTTCTTCGGCGCCGCCCGGTTTGTGCTGGGTGAAGGCGATCAGACCGGGGCCGTAATCGCCTGCGCCGCCGACGCTCATGATGTCTTCGGTGGACGACAGGTAAGCGTCCGGCCCGGCCAGGCTGTAGCCGTCGCCTTTGGCCTTTTCGATCCCGGCCAGGCTCTGGCCCTTGGTGGTGTAGGCGGCGAAGGCTTCGGGGGTGATGTCCTTGGACACCACCAGCAATTTGCCGTCGGCCTGGTTGACCACCAGGATGCCGTCCATCGGTGCATCGACCTTGCTGATATCACTCAGCTTGAGGTTGGCTTCGTCCTTGCGCAGCAGTTCCTGGCCCGGCAGGGACTGGGCGTTCTTGATGTAGTCGAATGCCTGGCTGCCTTCACTTTTGTGCACGGCGTGGAGGAAGTTGTAGAGGCTGCTGCCGGCGTTGGGGTTGGGGTTGCTGAGGTCGGCGCCGGGCTGCGGCAGGGCGGCTTCGGACTGGGCAATCATGTATTTCTTGCCCTGGTGCTCGAACAGGATCACCCCGGACTTGGGGTCTTCGGACACGACTTTCAGTTGGCTGAAATCCAGGTCGCCGGGCAGGCTGGTGACTGCTTCGTACCCCTTGGCCTTGCCATCGGCGAGGGCTTTCAGAGTGACGCCGGCCTGGTTGAAGCTGGCGAAGGCTTCGGGGGTGAGTGCCTCGGAAATGACCAAGGTCTGGCCGCTGGCCATTTCGACCTTGACCACGCCGTCCTTGGCTTCGCCCACCGACTTGATGTTGGCCAGACGCACGGTGGGGTCGTCTTCACGCAGCAGTTGCTGATCGGGATTGCCCAGGGCTTCGCGAATCGCCTTGCCGGCGGGCGTGCCTTCGGTTTCGGCGAGGGTGTGCAACAGGTCGTAGAGCGGCGTGCCTTCGTCCGGCCCGCCCTGGTTGACCGGCGCCACCGCATGGCCGAAGTGCAGGCCCTTGAGGGTGTCGAAGCCTTCCTGGACTTTTTCTGCGCCTTCGCGGGTGATCTTGAACTTGTTGCCGTCCTGCTCGAAGTAGATCACCCCGGCGTCCTTGTCCTCGGACACCACCTTGAGTTTGTCGATCTCCAGCTTGGCGGGCAGGGCGGTGACCTCCTTGTAGTCGTCGGGCTTGATCTCGGACGGTTTCTTCAAGCCCTCGCCCGAATGTGCGGCGAGCACTTTGGGAGGGCTGAAGGTCTTATCGCCCGCCCCGGCGGCCGCCAAGGTCTTGGCCTTGTTGAGCAGTGCATCGAAGAGACGTTCCGGTGCTTTGGTTTCACCTACGCGCGGTGAGGCGGCTTTGTCGGGGCGATTGATCATTGTCCAGTCCATGGTGGTGTGGTTTGTGGGCGCACGAGTACTGGATATTAGGGGCTGGCGGGGCGTGAAATCGCGGGAATTGGCAACAACGCACAAGCTTTCACGGCTGTGAAATGGTCGTGTGATCTTCCTGTCACACCGACCCTACAGGTTGAAATCTACCTTTTGGGTGACAGGACGCTTTTGTAGTGAGCAGGCTTGTCGAATCGTCGCACCGCCTGCGCCGGAGCGCGAAGCGGTCCCAAAACCGGATGACGCGGTGGCTGTATTGGGGCTGCTACGCAGCCCGGCGCGGGCGGTGCGACGATTCGACAAGCCCGCTCACTACAAGAACGCCTTCAGCGGTGCTGAAAGCGCGGCAGGGAGGCGATGCGCAGTTTGGGTTCCTGCAACCGTGCCAGGTCTGCCGCGATCTGCGCGCGCCAGAAGTGCGCGCCGGCCAGTTGGGCGTCGACCCACGCCTGGCGCAGCAGCACTTTGGCTTTGTCCACCGAGCCGTATTGGGCCTGGCGCAGGGTCAGTTGCGCCTTGATGCGCAGCATCTGCGGCACGAACCAGCGTTCATGGCGGCCGAGGGCCAGTTGCAGGGTGTCTTCGAGCACTTCCAGGGCGAGTTTTTCCAGGCCCAGGCGCGCCAGGCCCAGAGCGTATTCACAACGCAACAGGCTGTAGAGCTGGCTGTCGCCCTGGCCTTGCAGATGGTGCAAGGCGTCGCCCAGTTGCGGCACGCCTTCTTCCGGCGAGCCCTGGCGGATCAACAGGATGCTCTCGAAGCAGCGGCGAAATTGCTGCCAGATGTGCAGGTCCTGGCCGGTGGTGCTGTCTTGCAGCAGGCCCAGGTAGTGGCGCACTTTCGGCAGGTTGGAGGCGAGCAGTGCAAGCGGGATGGCACCCAGGCACAGGGTGTACCAGAGCGTGGCGGGGTGGTCGAGGTTGATGGCTTCTTCGACACAGGTGCCGATCAGGCGCAGCGCCGGGTCGACGTCGCCTTCCAGCAACTGCACCTGGGCCTTGAGGCAGCGCGCCGCGATGCGTTGGTCGAAATGTACGTCGATGATGTGCGAGCGCGGCGCTGAAGGTGAGCCCAGGGCTTCGTCGATGTTCTGCCGCGCGCCGAGCAGGTCACCCATGTGGAACAAGGCTACGGCGCGCATGCGCTTGCCCAGCAACTGCTGGCTGCCGTTCTGGTTCAGGGCGATGTAGCGCTCGGCCAGTTCCAGCGCCTCGGCGTACTGGTTGCAGCCGCAGCGGTCGCTCCACAGGCCCCACAGGGCACGCAGCTTGTGCTCGGCGTCGCCCAGGTCGCGGGCGTCTTCGCGGACCTGGCGCCAGGCTTCGCGCATCGAGCCGCCGGTGCCGTAGGTGAGCATCAGTGCGCTGGCCAAGGCGGTTTGCAGCAGCATGCGCTGGCGCAACGGCAGTGGTGTCGTGGCGTCGCTCGCCAGGCCCTTGTCGACCCAGGTGCGACACTCGCGGACCAGCGACAAGCGCAGCCACAACGGTACGCCACCGAGGGTCAATTCAATGCCCAACGTGAGGTCGCCCTTGGGCGAGTAGGCCCATTCCAGCGCCGAGCGAATGTTGTTGATCTCCGGGCCGTAGAGCGCGAGCCAGGTTTCCGGGGACAGGCCGTCCAGCGTCTGGCCGGCTTCCTGCAACACGCCGAGGGCATAACGCGCATGGCGCTGGGCGGTGGAATTGGCTTCGCCCTGTTCGGTGAGTTTTTCCAGGGCATAGGCGCGGGTGGTTTCCAGCAAGCGGTAGCGCTTGAGCAACTGGGACTCGCCGGCGATCAGCAGCGACTTGTCCATCAGGCTTTCAAGCAGCGGCAAGGCGTTGCGGGGGTCGAGGCTGCTGCTGGCGGTCATCGCCTTGACCGCGTCGAGGGTGAACGAGCCGGTGAACACCGCCAACTGGCGCAACATCGCTTGCTCATCGTCGCTGAGCATCGCGTAGGTCCAGTCCAGGGTTGCGCTCAGGGAGCGATGGCGGGCGAGGGCGGTGCGACGGCCAGTCATTTGCAGGCGGAAGCTGCCGTCGAGCAGGCCGACCAGGTCCTGGACGCCAAAGGTGCGCACCCGCGCGGCGGCGATTTCGATGGCCAGGGCGTTGCTGTCGAGCTTGCGACAGATGGCGCATACCGCCGACACATCGGCGTCGTTGAACACAAAGTCGGGGTCGAGGGCGCGCACGCGCTCCACGAACAGGCGCACGCCGGACCAGGTCAGGGCTTCGGTGGCGCTGAGGGTTACGTGTTCGTCCGGCACTTGCAGCGGGGCCAGGTCGTGCACGCGTTCGCCTTCGGCGCGCAGCGGTTCGCGGCTGGTGGTCAGCACGCAGCACTGCGGGGCGTTGCGCAGCAGGGTTTCGACGGCGTCGGCGGTGTCCGGCAGGACGTGCTCGCAGTTGTCCAGCACCAACAGCAAGCGGCTGTTGGCCAGGGTCGCGGCGATACTGCGCAGCGGGTCCACGCTGACGGTCTGGATGCCCAGCGCGCTGGCGAGCATGCCCGCCACCCACTGGCCGCTGGTGGCGGGTGCCAGGTCGACGAAGCAAGTGTCCAGGCCGAACTCACTGGCCAACTGGTGCGCCACGGCCATGGCCACGGTGGTTTTGCCGATGCCACCAGGGCCGGTAATGGTCACGAATCGATGGTTCTGCACCTGGTCGGCGAGGCTGCTGATCAGGCTTTCACGGCCGATCACGTCACCCGGCTGCACGGAGGGGGCCAACTCTTCGCCCCTGGCCTGGGGCAATGGTATCGGCACCGGCACGGGCAGCAGCATCTCGTCGCTCGCCGCCTGTACCGTGATGGGCGCGACAAAGCGGTAACCCCGGCCCGGCACGGTCACGATATAGCTGAAGTTGCCATCGTCACCCAATGCCCGACGCAACGCGACGATCTGTGCGCGCAGGTTGCATTCTTCCACGACCACCTTGGGCCAGGCGAAGGAGATCAGTTCGGATTTTTCCAGCAGTTCGCCGGCCCGGTTGACCAGAGCGATCAGCAGGTAGAGGGCGCGGCTACCCAAGGTGACGGGCTCGCCGTTTCGCAGCAACACATGCTGGCGTGCCAGTAACAGGAAGGGGCCGAAACTTATGGCGCTCTCGGCGCAAGCCGGGGCCGGGTGATCTGTGTCCATGTAGGACACTGCGTGGTTCTTGCTCGAGCTCATCAATTCGTCCTTTTTATAGTCGGGCTTGTCGTTGGCGATCAAGCCAGTCGCCCTTTTGGGTGCAGATGTGCAGCAGCAGTCTTGGAAAGTTGATGTCGATCAGAAGGTCGAGAAGGTTGCCCTCCTTTGGGGCACGATCATTTTTATCGGGTGTCACGGCTCTGGATCCAGTGAGTGAGACTGTCTCAACACTGAAACATTTTATTACCAGATGCCTGGATGTAGCAGAATGTATGCCAGTTGGCATGTCGCAAAGATGACAACAACCTCATGAAATTTATGGTGATTTTTGCGGTCGTCGGATCTCTGGATCACGCTTCGTTCGGAAAGGCGAATATTTCCAATTGTGTCGTTCGGGATGCCGAATAAACCGGCGGTGGTTTGGCGTGGTTTTTCTGGCTGTGTATCACAGTGTGTCTTCGCACCATCCTGATACACCCGCATGACGTTCTGTCGCGTTGGCGACACAGACCGGATACACGCCTGGCTTTAACTATGTCCACCAGCTGGCGCAGACGGTCACCGACCGTCGAGACGCCCTGGCCACATTCAGTCAAGCCAGGAGATCCATCCCATGAAGCGTCCTTACGCAGCCCTCGCGGCAACCCTCGCCCTGTCCATCAGCGCCTTCTCGGCCGTGGCCCACGCCGATGAGCCCAAGCCCCAGGAAAAATGCTTCGGCGTGGCCCTGGCCGGCGCCAACGACTGCGCGGCGGGCAAAGGCACCTCGTGCGCGGCCACGTCCACCACTGACTATCAAGGCAACGCCTGGGTGCTGGTCGACAAAGGCACCTGCACCCAGATCAAGACCCCCAAAGGCTACGGCAGCCTGACGGAGCAGCCGTGATCCAGCGTGTCTTGCCCCAGGCGCTGCTGTTGCTGGTGGCGCGGGTAGGGATCGCGGCGGTGTTCTTTCTCTCGGGACGCACCAAGGTCACCGGCTTTCTTGAACTCAAGCCGTCGACTTACACGCTGTTCCGCTCCGAGTACGCCTTGCCGCTGATCCCGCCGGACTGGGCCGCGCACCTGGCGACCTACGCCGAGCACCTGTTCCCGCTGCTGCTGGTGCTGGGCCTGCTGACCCGCCCGGCCGCCGCCGCGCTGTTGGGCATGACCCTGGTGATTCAGGTGTTCGTGTACCCCGATGCCTGGCCGGTGCACCTGACGTGGGCGGGGCTGTTGCTGCCACTGCTGGCGCAGGGCGGCGGTGCCTGGTCGCTGGATCGTCTGTTGTTCGCCAAACGTGGCTGACCTTTATACGACTTTGATGGAGTTTTCTTATGCGCATGCTTTCTTCCCTGGCCCTTGCCATGGCCATGACCGTTCCGCTGCTGGCCCAGGCTGCCGATGCACCGCAGCCCGGTGCCGGTAAAAACGTGGTGATCGTGCCCGGTTCGTTTGTCGACGGTTCCGGCTGGCGAGTGGTGCACGACATCCTGATTCACAAGGGCTACAAGGTCACTGTCGTGCACCAGGGCCACGAAAGCCTGGCCGCCGACGTGGCCGAGGCCCGCGAGGTTCTTGAGCAGCAGGTCGGCCCCGTGGTGCTGGTGGGTCACAGCTCCGCCGGTGGTGTGATTTCGATTGCCGGCGAGCGCGACAAGGTCAAGTCGCTGGTCTATGTGTCGGCCTTGCAGCCGGAAGTCGGCGAGACCATGGGCCAGTTGCTCGGCTCGATGCCGGCACCCAGCGATGACGTGCAGGCAACCCGCGACGGCCACCTGTTCTTCGACCGCGCCAAGTTCAATGCGGACTTTGCCGCCGACCTGACCACCAACCGCACCGACTTCATGGCCGCCTCCCAAGTGCCGGCCACTGCCGCGCTGTTCGGCGGCACCGTGTGGGCCGCGGCCTGGCACAAAAAACCGACCTACGCCGTGGTGTCCACCGAAGACCGCGCCCTGAGCCCCGACCTGCAGCGCTGGATGTACAAGCGCGCCGGTTCCAAGGTCACCGAAATCAAGGCCAGCCACTCGGTGTACATCTCCCAGCCTGAGGCTGTGGCGAAGGTCATCGAAGACGCGGCATCCGTTATCAAGTAATTCACCCCAACCCCTGGAGAAATACCCATGAACACTGCATTCAAATCCCGCTTGAGCCTGGCCGCCGCTGCTGCACTGGTGGCGCTCGCCTCCGCATCGTTCACCCAGGCCGCCAGCGCCGCCGACCAGCCGGAAAAACCTGGCCGCTGCTACGGCGTCAACACCTGCAAAGGCACCAGCCTGTGCGCCACCGCCAAGAACGACTGCAAGGGTCTCAATAGCTGCAAGGCTGAAGGCGTGATCGTCAAGACGCCGTCCGAATGCCTGAAGGCCGGCGGCACCTTGACCGAGCCGAAGTAACACGCCCCCCCTGTGGGAGCGGGCTGGCCCGCTCCCACATGTTTTTCGCGGAGAATCATTCATGCCCACATCCAATCCCCATTTTTCAGGCTACGGCCTGGGGTTGCGCAAGGAGCATTACGGCGACTTCCTGGAGACTTCGGTGCCGGTGGATTTCGTCGAAGTGATCTCCGAAAATTTCATGGTCGCGGGCGGTCAGCCCCGGCATATTCTGCGCCAGGTCCGCGAGCGGCACCCGGTGGCCCTGCATGGCGTGTCGATGTCGATCGGCACCGCCGAAGGCCTGGACCCGGACTACCTGCGCCGTCTCAAGTCACTGGTGGACGAGATCGACCCGCTGTTCGTCTCCGATCACCTGAGCTGGTCGCGCAGCGGCGGTTTCAATTCCCATGATTTGCTGCCCGTGCCTTACACCGACGAGGCGCTGGACCGGGTCTGCGCCAATATTCACCAGGCCCAGGACGCGCTGGGCCGCACGATGCTGTTCGAAAACCCGTCCAGCTACCTGGCCTTTGACGGTGCGTCCATGAGCGAGTGGGAATTTATCGCTGCCATGGCCCGCCGCACCGGGTGCGAGCTGCTGCTGGACGTCAATAACATTTATGTCAGCGCGAGCAACCACGGCTTCGATGCCTTGGCTTTCCTCGACGGCATTCCCGCCGAGCGGGTGCGCCAGGTGCATTTGGCCGGCCATAGCCAGGGTCGCGAATTGCTCGTCGACAGCCATGACAGCCCGGTGTGCGCCGGCGTCTGGGCGTTGTATGCCGAAGCCATCAAACGGCTGGGGCCGGTGGCGACCATGATCGAGCGCGACGACGAGATCCCGCCGTTGGGCGAACTGCTCGACGAGCTGGCCATGGCCCGTGCCCTGGGAGCGTCGCGATGAACCTGGCCGAATTGCAGCAGACCTTTCGCCAGTGGCTGGTGGACGCGTCGGACGAATCCGCCCGTTTGCTGGGCAACCACCGCGCGGGCCTGGCGGTTTACCAGAACAACTACCGCGCGCAATTGGTGGGGTGCCTGGAACAGGCGTTTCCCAACCTGCGGCGCTGGGTCGGCGAAGACGCGTTTCTGACGGCGAGCATTCGCCATATCGACGCGTTCCCGCCCCATGCCTGGACGCTGGATGTGTACCCCGAGGCGTTCTATCGCACCTTGAAGGCGCACTTCCCGCACAACCCGGACGTGCACGAACTGGGCTGGATCGAATGGGCCTTGAATGAAGCCTTCGTCGCCGCCGATGCGCCGGCCCTGGCCCTGGACGCGCTGGCCGAGGTGGACTGGGATGCGGCGGTGTTGCAGCTGGCGCCGTCGTTGCGCTGCCGGGCCATCACCACCAATGCCGAGGCGATCTGGTCGGCGCTGTGGCAAGAGGCACCGCTGCCCGAGGCCGAAATGCTGGCCGAGCCCGGCGGCATGCTGGTGTGGCGTCGCCAGTTCACCTCGCGGCTGCGCCCGGTGGACGCCCTGGAATTGCAGGCCCTGTTGCACTTGCAGGCCGACGGCAGTTTCGCCGGGTTGTGCGAGTTTCTGGTGGCGCGTTTGGGGGAAGAGGCGGGCGTGACCCAGGCGGGTGAGTACCTGGCCACCTGGCTGGGCAGTGAATTGATTGTAGGAGTGACTCATGTTTGATCGTCGACGTTTTTTGCTGTTGGCCGGTGTGGTGATGGCCGCGCCCGCGTTTGCCGTGCAGCAGGTGAGTACCGATGAGGCGGACCTGCGCTATGAGCAGGTCGGGCCGGAGGATGGTCGCGCGATCATTCTGCTGGCGGGCGATGTCGCGGTATTTGCCGAAGTGACAGCTGCGCTGGCGGCCCAGGGCTACCGGGTGATCCTGCCGTACCTGCGTGAGCAGGACGACACCGTGCAGGGTCAGGATGTGCTGGACTTGATGAACGAACTGCATATCCCCGAGGCCGTGCTGGCCGGGGTGGAGCAGGGCGCGCGGGTGGCGGCGCGGACGGCGGTGCTCAAGCCGAGTCGTTGCGTGGGGGTGGTCACCCTGAACACCAAACCCCAGGCCGGGTTCGCCGATGCGGTGGCGGTAATGGCGAAGACCGGCCACTGGCGAACATGAAAATTTCGACAGCCAGGCAATCGGCCACTGAAAAAAATCCGCGCTGCTCGTAATCTAGAGGCCTTTGTCACCTGTGCGGATCGTTCATGTCTTCTGTTGCCGATGGGTTGCCCTTCAATAAACGCCTGCCTGCCGTGATCGCCCTGTCCCTGGGCATCGGCATGGCGACCCTGGACACCGCCATCGTCAACACCGCGTTGCCGACGCTGGCCGAAGGCATCGGCACCGACTCCGCCTCGGTGATCTGGGTGGTCAACGCCTACCAGTTGGCGATCATCGCCACGGTGTTGCCCTTTGCGTCGTTGAGCGACGTGTGGGGCCATCGCCGCGTGTACCTCGGCGGTTTGCTGCTGTTTATCGTCTCGTCGCTGCTGTGCGGGCTGGCCGGCTCGCTGGTGACCCTGACCGCCGCGCGAGTGGCGCAAGGGCTGGGCGCGGCGGCGGTGATGAGCGTGAACACCGCCTTGTTGCGGCATATCTACCCCTCGAAAATGCTGGGCCGTGGCCTGGGCTACAACTCGTTGGTGGTGGGGTTGGCGTTTACCCTCGGGCCGACGGCGGCATCGGCGATTCTCTCCGTGGCCACTTGGCACTGGCTCTACTTGATCAACGTACCGCTGGGCTTGCTGGCCCTGGCACTGGGGCTGCGCTCCCTGCCGAGCCTGCCCATGAGCGGGCACGCTTTCGACCGCCTGGCGGCGCTGCTGTGTGCCGGGCTGTTCGCCTTGCTGGTGTTGGGGCTGGGCACTGCCGTGCACGGCGCCCAGGGTGTGCTGACCCTGGGCCTGGTCGCCGTGGCGCTGGTGTGCGGGGCGTTGCTGCTGCGCCGCGAGGCCGGGCACCCGGCGCCGATGCTGGCGCTGGACCTGTTCAAGCGCCCGGTGTTTGCCTTGTCCTCCCTGACCGCCATCTGCGCCTTCAGCGCCCAGGGCCTGGCGTTTGTGTCGCTGCCGTTTTTGCTGCAAGCGGTGCTCGGCCACAGCCAGGTGGAAACCGGTTTTCTGATGACGCCCTGGCCCGCCGTGGTGGCGGTGATGGCCTTGGTGGCCGGGCGCCTGGCGGACCGGTTGTCGCTGGCGGTGCTGTGCGGCATCGGCCTGTTGATGCTCAGCGCAGGCATGGCCGCCCTGGCGACCCTGGCCAGCGGCGCGTCGGCCTTCGACATCGGCTGGCGCATGGCCTTGTGCGGTGCCGGCTTCGGGTTTTTCCAATCGCCCAACCTCAAGGCCATCATGACCAGCGCACCCCTGGCCCGCAGTGGCGGCGCCAGCGGCATCGTGGCGATTTCGCGGTTGCTGGGCCAGACCCTCGGCGCCTCCCTGGTGGCCTTGTGTTTTCACCTGGCGTTGGACAGCGGCCCGCAATCGGCCTTGTGGTTGGGCTGTGCGTTTGCCCTGGCCGGTGCGCTGGCGAGCGGCCTGCGGTTGTTGCCCTACGGTAAAAAAGCGTAATTGGCGTTGTAAAACACGGCGATAGACGGCTACCGTGGCAGCCTGAGTATTTCGGGATGTTTCAGATTTTATGTCGAGCCAGGCCCTACGCACCGCTGATATCACCTCCCGCCGCGCCGCGCTGACCCTCGGTTTATGCCTGCCCAGTGACGTGTTGCTCTACCTGCTGCTGCCCATGGAATCCCAGGCCTTCGGCATTACCCTGGCCCAGGCTGGGGTGTTGCTGGCGGCCAACCGCCTGGTAAGGATTTTCGGCTACCGCCATGTCTTGAATTTCTACGCACGCCATGGCGATCGCCTGACTTGCTCGCTCGCCGCCGGCGCCGCTGCCCTGTGTGCGCTGGGCAACTCGATGCTCTCCGGGTTTGCCGCGCTGCTCGGATTGCGACTGGTCTGGGGCCTGTGTTTTGCCGCGTTGAACCTGTCGACCCAAGTGTTGGCCACCTCCGAGCCCGTCGGCGCGGCGCGGCGGGCAGGGCGCTCCCGGGCGTTGATCGCCCTGGGGCCGATGCTGGCGCTGCCGCTGGGCGGTTGGCTGACATTGTGGGCGGGGCCGCGACCGATTTTTCTGATCCTCTCCGGTTTATGCCTGGTGGGCCTGTGGATGGCGCGCGGGTTGCCCACCGCCGGGCATGACTTGCAGGGCACGCCGGGGCGGCGTTTCAAGTGGCCCGACAGCGTGGCGACCTGGTCGTTTATCGAAGGCGTGGCGCTGGACGGGCTGTTTATCTTCGGCCTGTCGATCCAGGCCCAGAAAATTCTCGGCGGCGACGCGGTGTTGATCGCCGGTGGCCTGATGGCCCTGCGTTACGCCTCGGAAATGCTCTTGAGCCCCTTGGGTGGCCGTGCCGCGCAACGCTTCGGCGCCACCTCGATGCTGCTGTTGTTTTCGTTTTTGAGTGCCCTGGCCCTGACCGCGTTCGGCAGCTATTGGGTGATTGTCGGCGCGGCGGCGGTGCTGGTGCTGCGCGCCTTGCAACTGCCGCTGGTGACCACCCTGGTGGCCGAGCGCAACCCGGGCTCGATGCGTGTGTCGGCACTGGCTTCCAACGCGGTGTGGCGCGACGTGGGCGCCGGCCTGGGTCCGCTGCTGGCGGGCCTGCTGCTGCCGGTGGCGTCGGCGCCCTGGGTGTTTGGCCTGGCAGGCGCGGCCATCGCCTTGAGCGCGGTGTTCTGCTGGCGAGCAAAGATTTCCAACTGACGATGTGAGGTTGTGTGTGTCCCTTCAACAAGATTTCGTACAACAGCTGGACAAGGCGTACCGACACTGGACCGGCCAGGGACTGCCGGCCCCCGCGCACCTGGACCCGCAGCAACGCCTGGCCTGGCTGCACGCCGAGGCGCCCTACAGCCTGCTGTCCCACGATGGCGCGGCGGACCCGCGTTTTACCTACGTCAATGAATGCGCGCTGAACTGCTTCAAGTACCCGCGCGAAACCTTTATCGGCATGCCGTCGCGCTTCAGCGCCTCGGAACTCGACCGCGCCGCGCGCCAGGTGCTGCTGGAACAGGTCACCGCCAAGGGCATCGCCGCCGGCTACAGCGGTTGGCGGGTGGACGCCCACAACCAGCCGTTCATGATCTACGCCGGTGAGGTGTGGACCCTGCTCGACGACGCCGGCCAAGCCTGCGGCCAGGCCGCGTTGTTCTGGCCGGACGAGTCGCGTATCGGCGTGCTGGCTTAAGCGCCTTTAAGACCCTCCAGCCACGCGGGATCGAGGCGCGGCTGGTCGGTATCGATCCCCAGGGCCTGCATTTTTTCCTGGTGCGCCTGGATCTCGCCGATCAGTTGCGCCTGGGCGCTGGAGTTGGCGTCCAGCGCATGCATCTGCGTCAGCCCCAAATGGTAGAAGCGCAGCACCTTGATCGCCTGCGGGTCATTGGCCTGCACCCGCTCGGTCACCTTGTGCATCACGTTGGTCACGCTCATCAGGCTGCGTTTGAGCTGCCAGCCATACACCGCCGCCGCCATCCACGGCTGGGTCCAGAACGGCCCGCGCAGCAAGGCCAGGGTGATCAACACCGCCGCGAACACCCCACCGACATTGAAGCGAAAATTATCCCCGCCCGTCTCGCCGAACAGCTGCACCGCAAGGGTCGACAGCAGCATCGCCAACGCCAGGAACAACACCGCAATGATCAGCGTGCTGCGTCGGGTTTGCTGGCGGTAGGTGACGGGGTCGCAGGGCTTGAGTTCGAACATCCGGGGCAGGTCTCCAGAAGGGGGCAGGGGAGGCATCTTCGCATGCCTGGGCAAACAAGTTGAACGATGGCTCGTCGCGGTTTCTCTAAAACCCTATAGACCCCGCGAGGTGAACACCATGCCCGACTACACACAGCCACCGCCCGGCACCCCCAACCCCGACCGCACCCCCGGCGAAGAAGAGCGCGACAACGATGCGTTGCGCCCCAACGACCCGGCGGAGCGTCAGGACAACGACGTGGAACAGGTTGAAGAAGACCTGGAAAACCTCCACGACAAGGCCCGCCCGCTGTAAACCAGGAGACCACCATGAGCCATCCCCCGAAAGGCCCCCGTTCGGACGAACACCGCAGCGGCGAAGATGAACTGGGCTTCGACCCGGACTCCCCGGATGTGCAAGACCCGCAAGTCGACCCCATAGGCCCGGCGATTGCGCCGCTGGACAAGGAGAAAGCGCCGGTGGAGAAACAGCGGCCTTATGATCCGTTGGGGGATTTGAAGCCGTAAAGGCCCCACACTCAATCGTTTCTGATCCGTTTGAGCCAATTCCAGAAAGGGTCACTGGATTCATTGGCGTCCATGCTGGTAGTGCTGGGGACGAGCTCCGATGCGCGGGCCGGGATGCCGAGGCCAAGCGTTCGCTCCACGAAATCCCGCAAGGCTTTGGGCGGTGCGGGGTAGTCATTGTCTGCGTATTGCTGGTCCCGCAGATGCGACGGCGTCTGCGTAAACTCCTCTGGCCAGCAGTGTTCGTTGTAACCTATGGCCAGCAAGCGAATCAGGTCTTCCACACTCTGGGTCAAGACGCAGAGCATGGTCGATCCAGAACCCGAGCCTAGATGGACGATTCGCTGCTGACCCTGGTCATCCAGCCACAAACCCGCCCACGACCCATCGCCACCCGTCCTGAGAAATATGCATAGGTGCTCGTTTACCGCAGGGTCGTCGCTGGCGGTCCATTGAGCTGTATCGGCGGCGTTTGGTACGTGGAACGCGGTGATTGCGCTGTTGTTGTATTCGGGGGCGGGGTGCAGGGGCATGTAAGGCTCCCCGGTTCTGTAATGACGGAGGCAGCCTTGGGCCTCTAGAAATTCTAGGGTTTTTCGTAGTAGCGGAGGGAGCGGGTTTCTTGGTGGGAAGGCGGTTGCCAGGGTGGTGGTGAAAGGCATGGTGTTCCTGTTGGGGGCGGTTAGGGTGTTTTTTTTGGGGGGGTATGGTGTGCGGTTTTAGGTTTGCTTTGGCTGATTGTTGCCGTACACGAGTGATTGCTTTCGGCCAATAGCGGACGTCTATCCCGGGCTCTGTTGCCTAAAACTACTAGGGCGGCAGACGAGGGGGCAGTGGATTCGTGTCGTTCCGCCCGTATGTCAGATAGGTCAACGACCTAGAGCAGTTGGAGTCTCTTTCCGAACCGTGTAGGCTTTGGACACCACTCCCCTATCCGTTAATTAGAGCATCGAACTTCTCATGGATGACAGCTACGAGATTGGCCATAGATTCATTGTAGTGGTTCCAGATAAAACCGCTGAAGCAATGCGCGAAGCCCAAATGGCAAAAGAGCTACCTGAAGAAAGTTTCGTCACGAAGCTTGCAAATTCTGTTTTTTCTTTTTATGGAGAGCACTTTGCTATAACTCTCGGAAAGCAAGCCGTAGAAATCATAAAGACAATAATGGATGCTCTGGACAATGGAGCTGATCTGACCACTCTAAGCTATTCCGAATCCAAAAAACTTAATCTTATATTCTCGCCGGGTCATCCGCGAGAAAATGTTGTTTACGCTCAGCACCCCGCAAATCCTCTTGTGTATTACACCGCTAGCTCCTTTCATCGCCAGGCTTTTGAACATAAATTTGCAGAGGTGATAACGCTTTTGTCAAGCCTTGGCGCAAATGAAATCAAAGTCGAACATGTCAGTGGTTGGGATCAAGATTTTTCAGCAGGTCTCGGCATTACAACTCTAAGTCAAGACTCTGCGTCAGCTGGTGTTAAAAGAAATTGCGCAGAGAATAGTGCGGTCCTTTTTGATGCGAAACTCACGGGGCATGATGCTCCCTCAGTTCCTTGCGATTTGACTTGGTATCCTCATGAGTCTCTTTGGCAGGCTGTTGCTATTGCTCGTGTAAATAACGGATTAAAAAATTTCAACCTATCACTAACGTACTCAGATGATTACGGCTTGAATGCTGGTTTCAAGGCAGCATTAAAAGGTACTGGTTTAGATTTGGGTGGGAAATTTGAAGAGCATCAATCTACAGTTTGGAAAATAACAGGCAACTTTGGCCCGGAAAATCCTTTTGATGGCGCCAGTGCATGAGCATTAAAATAGTTGCAGGGAGCACATCCAAGAAAACGCCAGGAAAGTTACTACCGCTCTGCTTGGAGCAGCACTCCCATAAGACGAAACAGTAATGGTAGGACTGTAAATCACGCACGTCAAAGGCTTATCCTTTTATCGATAATTGCAAAAAAAAACGGGTGAGCGGCGCTATTTATTGGAGCTCGTATTAATATGCCGCTGCTTTATTATGGGGCGCTTTTTTGGCTTGGTTAGCATGCATCTTTTTGGTTGTCAAATAAAGGCGGAGCTTACTTGTCCAATTTAAACTTAGCATTTAGCTTTAATATTTTTACTCTCGCCCAGTCTATTTTAGTCATGAAGATGCTTGCCGAACAGACGGAGAAAAATGTGTTATTAGCACTCAAGGAGGCTGATGAACCGGGCGCTGTAACGGAGAAGGAGTTTGAGGATGAAGGGTATGATCAGTATGGCGAAAGCCGCCCATTTACAAATAAATATTATTCCTGCGGATCATCTTTCGGGTATGACGCGGATGAAGTAAAATTTGAACATAAGTTTTTAATAACTCAGCTCACTCGGCGCTCGGCATACCTTACAATCTTTGGTTTGTTCGAGCATCATATCGGTAACTGCCTAAAATTCATGATCGACCTGACTAAAAATGAGGAAGAACTAAAAAGTAAGGGGACGATAGAGAAATTTCACTACATCCTAAAACAATCGGTTGGCGCTAAGGATATAGCTGATGTGGATCACCTAACAGTGGTTAGAAATATTATGACTCACAGCGACGGCACCGCTAAAGACTACAATGAAATCCGATCTAGAAAATATAAAAAGCCCAGTGAAAAAAGACTATTGAGAGCTATTGATAGGGTAGAGGGAGTTCGGATCAACCAGTTCGATGGCCTGGTTATGGATGAAAGTTTTCTAATTTACGCTATAAGTGAATTTAATCGATATGCTACAAGCTTGGACACAGCGATTCAAAATTACCATAGAGAAAAGGTTGACGGGTTGACGGGCTGATGGGAACGTTCAGTTGAATAGCCCACAGTTTCGTAGATACAGATGCTCGTTATTTTTTTGGCCGATAACTGTCGCTCACGGAGGACCGCTACCGGCTAAAAGCGGACCGGTCTACAGCGTCGTATTATGTCTCTATTGAGGATCGGAAGCGTCTACGAAACCCGGAGCGATTCAGTTTCAATCTAACGTTACGAATCATGGAAGGATTAAAATGAAGTGAACGGATATGTTAAGTTCGATCGATTTATTGACCTGGAAGCATCCCTCGAGCAACTTCTTGCTCAGATTCAGAGAGAGGAAATGACGCCAACCTCTTGGAAGTGGGCGCTCATCGCAGCTCATTCTGCCCTTCAGGGTTCTATATGCATTGCGCTTCGAGGCAACGCAGGCTTTGATACGTGGAAGCCAATCCACCTAAAAAAATGGTTAGATGCGTACGAAAAAAATAAAGATTTACCTGATCCTCAGCTTGATTACTTTATGGAGCTATTCGACAGACTATTTGATGGCGAGTCTGGAATAGACAGGGACTTGATAAAATGGCTAAATGATTCTAGAAATAATCTTATTCATTTCAATGCAGATCACTACTCAATAGAGCGCAAATCTATTGTTTGTGCAGTTGATGCGTCAGTAGTGGCGACCATAGCGGCATCGACACGAAGCAAGGGGATTTTTTTCTATGACAAACAGCAGCCGGAGCGGTTTTATATGCTATGCGAGAGCATACGCGCGAGGCTTAAGATGTTAATGGATGCCTAACAATGTAAAGTGCTCAAAATTCATATGCGAATTCAACTTCTTTTGGCCGATTAAACTATTTATTAGACGCGTGAATCGGCCAAAAAATTGATTTTTCCGATGGCTAAGATATCATATATGAGCGATAAAACACGCAGTCAACAATATTCAAGGGCCTGCGATGTAAACCACTGAAAAATTTCAAATGCGCAATGGCTGTATTCTCGAAGACACGATGGTGCGTACCTTCGCAAAAAATGCTGAGGGGGCCTTTGACCAATTCTTGTATGAAAGGGCCAATCCTATTTCTCGTCCGAAACTAGCGCACGACGCTGACGTCTACAATGAACATGAAAATAGAAAGAGTGTGGCGGGAATTAAAACTATAGTTTTCTCGGCGATGGCGCTCGAAGCTGCGGCATTTGAATTTGCCACCATCCAACTTGGGGAGCCTCTCGCAAGACGGTATCTGGATAAGCTTGATCTGGTGGTAAATGGATAGTCATCCCGCGACTGGTTTGTGGTCAATCATTTCGAGAAGATAGTCCGGCCGTGAACAGCCTTAAGTGCTTAGTCAAAGCCCGGAATGCCTTGGTACATCACAAGTCCAGAGAGTGGGACCGTATCAGCAAATTCGGAGAGATGAGAGAAACGATGATAAAACGAAGGAATTTTTGAAATAAATCAAGTTTCTAATGCATTCAAAACGCTGGTCCTGCTGTTACTGGAGCTTGAAGCCTTGCTGGATAAGAGAGCTCCGGGACCGTTGCCTCATTTTGGAAGGGATGCAAACCCCCTGCCTCTAAGCAGTTCGCATATGGAGCAGTTTGTTCATAAGTGCCGCGAGATTCATCGAGATAACTTGAAAGTGGGTTGAGGCGTGGGGGCTTACTATCCAATAGAATCGTTGTCCAATGGCCTCCCAAAATTCAGTCACCTGTTCTTGGTGCGAGAGGCTGCCGAGTATTCGTCAATTTTAAAACTACGATAGGCCGCTTCTGGCCGACTTCTGCCCGCTTTGCCAGCAAAGAGCTGTAGGGTGCGGTCTACCAGCAGTATCACCCTGATTGTTTCATCAGCACTGGGGGGCAATCCGTCCGAGCTGATCATAGATGCGGGGTTCTGAATCAAAGAATTTCGGTGATGCCCGGCTTACGCCGGGCTTATGAAGCAATCACGCTTCGGCGGGTTTAGCACGATATTTGTTGATGTTATCTACTAGTAGTTGAATAGATGCAACATCTGTCTTGATTTCTTCCAATCCCGCTACTGGCATGTCTTTATTCATGGCCTGAAGATGCGCCTCTGTCATCCTATGGCCCTTTTTCCACAAAATTACAATATCATCAGCGTCTTGCTTTCGAAGCCCGGTAATCTTGTGCAAATTCCCGACACCAACCATGTCACTAAACCTAGTAATAACTCCATTTAATACGACATCCTCTACGACCTTCTCTACCGTCGCACGTATGTCGCTATAAAGAATTCGCACATCTCGCACTAATTCTTCGCCTGGATAAACGGGCCATGGCTCCATTTTTTTTTACTCGAGCTTCAAGCTGGCGAATCCGTTCTTTATATCCAGTTTTATCCCACGGTAACCCCTGTTTGACTACTCCAGCAGCATCTCCCACCCATTCTAGATGGTGAACAAGGTGAGGAATCTCTTTCGCCTCCCCTAACGAGTCGATTAATTCACCTAGAAAGGATATATCATGCGTCAAAACAATCACCTGCCTAAAAGCAGCTTCCTCAACTAATCTTCGAGCAACTTGACGTCTCCTCACGTGATCAAGAGACGATACGGGATCATCAAATATAATCCCACCTCGGTGATCCGAAAGTTTAAGTTCCGCTAAAAATGCTCCAAGCGAAACCGCTCGCTGCTCACCTTCACTCAGAACTTGCTCTATTTTTTTTGCAGCAGGCAGATCGAGCAACAGAGTGAATTTTACGGTGCCTCGATCAACTCTTTCCTTGAGTTTGGTTTTTATATGGCCGATACCCAGCTTGATAAACTCCTCATCGAGAGCTTTTCTCAAGGAGTCGGTTATTATTTTCCCCGCTATATCTTTAGATTTTGCTGAAATAGCTCTAGAATTCAATTGTCCCTTACACCCATCAAGCTTGGTACGATAGACAATGCGACTATGAAGGGCCAGTACAGCCTCAACTATCAGAGCAAGAGCTGCACGAGACTTCAGCTCGGCTAACTCATTTGATAGCTTTTTGAGTTTTTCGGGATTTGACGCCCTTTTATAGAATCTGGCTTTACAAAGTTTAATGGCTGCAACTTTACGAAGTTCGCTAACAGGACTAGCATCTAGGTCTGGGACGTCGTCAAAATTTACAGAGCGGGCTGCTTTCAACATCCATGCTTTGTAGCCATTAATTTTATTTTGATAGTTCTTAAGTCGGTCGACCAACCCTTCTGCCTCTCCACCTAGCTCTACTGCCAGGGCTTGGCTAAAGCCGAAATCCAAATTTGAGCGATCTATCTGATCCAGAACATCATCAAGCGCTGTTTTTTTCTCCGAAGCAAGCTTAGTTGCATTTTCTTTTATAAAATTATTGAACCGGCGCATTCTTCCTGCGACTGGTTCTACTGATTGTTGACAGAGCACGCAGACAGCATCTTCCTCACAATTAGGGAAGTCATGATCTGGATACGCAACACTTGTAGAGTACTTCTGCGCAGCAAGAAACAATTCTTTCCAAATGGCTTCACCAGAGCCTGGTAAGAGATCATCTTCGGCTCTAAGCGCTCGTGCAGCAGAATCCACGCCCTCTGTAGCATCGCACGATTCTTTAACCAAACGCTTAAGCTTATCTAAGGCCTTCCCCGTCGTGTACTTCTCTTTCTTCAGAATTGTTTCTGCAAGATATTTGATGTGAGCGGCAGAAGTCTTCAAACTTTGGTATTTCAATATGGGATCGGGCTCTGCTATCGCTAACTCCAGATTACTGAGCCTGTCTCGCTCTTCCTGCGAAAGCGTGCCCAGACCGACAATATTCTCCCTACTTGTCTTTTCCCCAAAGTTTTCGAGCAACCTGCCGACGGCAGTTTCTTTATTAAACCCAGCAAGAATGTCGAGCGAGACGTCAATTCCCTTCAGCTCGTCATTCATTAAGGCTAAGACCTCTGGCACAACCTTACTAGCCAGAGCCTCAACCACGTCTAATCCCCTCGGAAGGTACGCTGCATCGCCCTCTATTAGGTAGGCGCTTGCGCACGAGGTATCGAATACACTCACACAAGAAAGCTGTGGAGGGGGCACCGACCCACTTGTCCAATGAAACGTCTGAGCTACCCCGTTCAACGAAGCGGTGAACGTCGCCTTAGGTTTACCGGCGCCCACCGCCGCTTTGGTAACATCACCGAGTATCTCACCGCCCCTGTCTCGAGCACGGCAGGCATGTTTCAATACTCGCGCATAACCAGACTTCCCGGCGCCATTACCGCCATAAATCACAGTCACGCCCTTCTCCTCAAAGGTAAGGACTTGGCCTGGCATAATTCTATTGACGTTTTCCAGATCACTCATCGACTTGAGCGTGACGCTTAATGCCGCCTCACCACCGGCGGGTATGTGATCGGCACTGAGCGGGTTTGCCTGAAGGCCCTCCACGACTTCAATGTCGTTTTCATGCTTCAGAAGCGCGTAAAAATCACGGAAATCCTGAGGGCCCAATTGCTCATTGAGCAGCAGCCTTCTGGCTGCATCTCGAAGCCAAAGAGATAGGTCTTTTTCCGACCAGAGCAGTACGTCATTCAATATCGACATAATTCCTCCATGAACAGCTTGATGCACCAGGCCAACAACTGGCCAATCGACATTACCAACCGTTCCGAGGATGCAGTCCCTGAAGAGAAATAGCTAGCTGAGCGCGTTCACCTTCCACCAGTTCCCAAAAGGGTTTATCAGTTCCGACTGAGTCTTCATGCATTTTATGGACACGCTCGAATGACTGCTTATGGCCGATAGCGGTAATTCGCGAAAGACAGCCTCCAACCCAAATTTGACGCAAAAGACCAGCGCCAAATAACCAATGCATCCAAGCAAAAAGTGAAGCAATCGGCCAATACCCTGTCAGCACAGCCG
This sequence comes from Pseudomonas sp. SDO5271_S396, assembly GCF_054071795.1. Taxonomy (NCBI): domain Bacteria; kingdom Pseudomonadati; phylum Pseudomonadota; class Gammaproteobacteria; order Pseudomonadales; family Pseudomonadaceae; genus Pseudomonas; species Pseudomonas sp. SDO5271_S396. The sequence goes on along the minus strand of NZ_JBSVWB010000001.1, from coordinate 293,335 downwards.
TTTCTGATAATAGAACCGGGTATGCCCCGGCGGATAATCTGCCAGGCGTCCAAACTCGGAGTAACCCAGTTTTTGATAAAACCCCGGTGCCTGAAAACTGAAGGTCTCCAGCCAGATACCAATGCAGTGCTTTTTCTTCGCGACGTCTTCCGCCATGTGCATCAACCGCTCTCCGAGACCCTGACCCCGCATCGACTCGGAAACACTGACAAGATCAATGAGTAGCCATCGATAAGAGACCTTGCCATACAGTCCACCAATGACTTCATCGCTATTGGGGGCTCGTAGCAACAACGCAAATGTTTCGTGGGCATCGTCCCCACCCTTGGACTGGTTATGGGCCAGCAGCGGGTTCAAGATTCCTGACCTCTCTGCTTCAGTCACATTTGTCGAAAGCTGGATTTCCAAAGGCATGGCGCTCTCCCTGAGCGATAAATCATCGAGACAACAAACTAGCGCATTTCTGGTGTCGACAAGTGGGTCAGCAAACGCTCATGGGGCAACGCTTGTGCAACTTCCCCTGAAGACTATTCAAACAACGAAACCCCCCTGGCTGCCAGAGCCGGCTCACAATCTCCTCGCACGCGGCGCTTCAACGTCGAGCAACAGCGCTTCGGTTGCGCGACCAAAATGATCAGTCAGAAAATCCAGCAACACCCGTACCCGGGGAACCCGGTAGCGATTGCCGTGCAGCACCGCATAGACGCCGGCCTCACGCACACAAAACTCCGGCAACAGGACTTTCAGCCGTCCAGCACGGATGTCGGCGGCCGCATCCCAAATGGTCTTGCGGGCGATGCCGTGTCCGGCCAACGCCCAGGCGCGAGCGAGCGCGCCATCGTTGGTTTCCCAGGCTTGGTTCATGGGCACGGTGTGGTTCCATTCCTGACCGTCCACGGTGAAGTGAAAGGTGTTCAAGGGGCCTGCGGACGTTACCAGCACGATGAACGTGTGATGATCCAGGTCGGTAGGTGTTTGTGGCTCGCCGTATCGCGCCAGGTAATCGGGCGAGGCGCACAGCACCCGCCAATTGGGCGCCAGTTGCCTGGCGATCATCGAGCCGTCCTGGGGTTGGCCAAACCGGATAGCCAGATCGACATCATCCTGCATCAGGTTCGACACCGAATCCGACAATGTCAGCGCCACGCGCAACTGCGGATGCAACTTGCTGAATGCCTCAAGCCAATCGTTCAAAAGGTTGCGGCCAAAATCAGCCGAAGCGGATATCCGCACCTTGCCCCGCACTTCTGTTTGACTGGCTTGAAGCCCGGCTTCGGCCTCATCGATCGCCCGCAAGGCGACCCAGCACTGCTGCAAGTAAAACCGGCCTTCTTCCGTGAGGCGCAGCTGGCGCGTGGTGCGATCAAACAACTTGGTGCGCAACGCCGCTTCCAGCTTGATCAGCCGCGCGCTGGCCGCAGCAGGCGACAGCGCCAGTTTGCGTCCCGCAGCAGACAAACTGCCGAGTGCTGCCGCCTCGACGAACAAACGCATATCACCCAATCGGTCAGTGGCCATATTCAATTCAGTTTTGATAATTCTTCAAAGAGTAGGCTAATTATCAAAACCATTGCAATTCCCCACACTGGTGCCTCCTATCCCGTTGAGCACAGGTCATGAACGGCGAACCGCAACTTGAAAATAGCGTTTTAACCCCACCCGGCGAGAGCGCACATCGCTCCACCACACGCCTGCCACTGGCGGCTTTGCTGGCCCTGACCCTGGGCAGCTTCATCGCCACCGCCAACGAAACCGTCCCCGCAGGGATACTGCCGCAAATCGCCGAGGCATTCGGGGTGTCGCAAGCCTGGGCGGGCCAGTTGGTGACCCTGTGCGCACTCGGCTCCGGGTTGGCGGCCATTCCATTGACCCTCGCACTTCAGGGGTGGAGCCGGCGTTTGGTCCTGCTGCTGGCCGTCGCCGTGTTTTTTGTGTGCAATGCGGTGACCGCCCTGTCGCCGTGGTTTTCCTTGACGCTGGCTGCGCGCTTCTTCGTCGGTATCGCCACCGGCCTGGCCTGGAGCCTGCTGGCCGGCTACGCCAGACGCCTGGTCGCCCCAGCGTTGCACGGCCGTGCCATGGCGCTGGCCATGCTCGGCATCCCACTGGCCTTGGCCTTCGGCGTACCGCTGGGCACCTGGCTCGGCCAGTTTTCAGGCTGGCGTTGGGTGTTCGGCACGCTCTGCGGGCTAAGCCTGTTACTGATGGCCTGGATCTGCCTCAACGTGCCTGACTACCCAGGCCAGCGCTCCGACCGACGCCTGCCGCTGCGCACCGTTTTGCTTACCCCAGGTGTGCGGCCAGTACTGGTGGTGGTCATGCTTTGGATTCTGGCGCACTACACGCTCTATACCTACATTGCTGCGTTCCTGGCCTCCGTCGGGATGGCCGATCAGGTGGAGCGGGGGCTCTTTGCATTTGGCATGGCGGCGCTGGTTGGGCTATGGATTACGGGCGTGTTGATTGACGGCAGGCTTCGGCGCCTGATGTTGCTTAGCCTTGCAGCCTTCACCCTGGTTGCGTTTGCCTTTGGGGTGGGCGGGCTGTCGGTCAGTGCGATTTATCTGGGTATCGTCCTGTGGGGAATGAGTTTTGGTGGTGCGCCTACCTTGTTGCAAACCGCTCTGGCGGATGTTGCCGGGGAGGGGGGTGACATTGCGCAGTCGACGTTGGTGACGGTTTTCAACCTGGCGTTTGCAGGGGGTGGAGTGATTGGCGGGATAATGTTGGAGTCTTGCGGGGCGGGTGCGATTCCGTGGGTGGTGTTGGGAGTGTTGGTGCCGGGAGGGATGGTTGTTTGGGGAGGGCTAGCCACAAAGGCGATTAGTGGCTGAAGGCTCCACATCTAATTATTAAATAGACAATAGCAAGGCGTTGACTGGATAGTGGCGGTGTGATATCAGCTTGTCCTATCGTTTTATGAGTTTTTAGCTTTTCAATGGGGATGTTATTGAAGAGATAAACAGTGAGACGGTCTCTAAACTGCGGTTATAAATATAATAATAGCGAGGTCAGTATGTTGCTTTTCATTAAGGTCAGCGGTTCCGATCATCGATGTTCATCTTTAAAGGTTTAGTGGGAGTGTTATTTTAGACTTTGACTTTGTCTGAATCGGCAGGAAGCCATGAAAAAACTTTTCCATCTCGTCAGCGTGCTCGCCTTTGCAGTGCAGATATCAGGATGTACACAAAACGTCGTCGCTCGTGGCGCGGAGGGGCTTGCCAATGATGCAAGTGCCTACTTCAAGTCCGAGAATGATTGGTCGTTGGGTGGGCTATCAACTACGGTAGTTGCTATATACCCAGTCGTGGGGAAACCTGTACTGGAACCCAATTCAATTGTGGATTACGGTAAGGTAAAAGTTGCTCCTGGGGTATACGGTGTTGCATTGAGAGTTAATTATGGGTATGGCGTAGCCTATCCTTTTGTCAGTGTCGACGCCAAACCTGGCAAGACCTATCTGTTCACAGCCAAACCTGTGATGGACCGAGCCGCTGTCAGGGCTGAGTATAAAGAAACCAATACCTTTGATTAAACCCAGGGAGGGGGCATGAGGCTGAATTTATCATTTCTTGGTTTTGTGTTGCTCGTCGGAACAGCAGGGTGTGTCTCTCAGAATATTCCAATAGTCGAGGACAATAGCGAATCTTCAACCAAGGTTCGCTTTGTTTCTCCGCGAGAGATGGGATGGATTAACCTATACCCTGAGACAGACTGTAATAACGGTGCACTTGTGGTTTTTGACAATCCCGTCGACAACTTTATAGAGTCACTGCGCGCGCGAGCGCCTAAAAGAATTGGAATGATTGATTCTCCCGATCCAAACTCGCGAGAAGCAGCAGAGTACTCGTTCAAAGGCGGTCAAACGGTCAATATTGCGGTCACCCCTTTCCCTGGACGCTGCCTCGGCGGTTTAAGCTTTCGCACTGAGCCAGGGTCGCAATATGAAGTTGTCCTGGTGAGCAATACATCGAGCGGCTGCAAATTCAAGATCAGTGAACTAAGCCTGCTCAATGGTGTGCCGCATCGGGAGCCTGTTAAAAAAATAGCACCATTGATCTGCAAGTAGCGTACGAAAGCTAACCGCCACTACGTACTGCTGCGAGGTGCAAGACAATGAGACCGACTTTATCCAAAAAAGAGTGGACTACAGGTTTCAGTGTCCGGCGATTTCGGTGGTCAAGCCTTGATGACCGTTCCCACGCTCTGCAGGGGAATCAAAGACCCCCTCAAGCATGCCCACCAACCCCTCCGGCCACACCTGTTCCTCCGTGTCCTTCAGTTCCTGAACCGACCACCAGTAATGTTCCGCCATGACTTGGGTCTCGTGTGTCGTCCATTGCGCACTGGAAACGCTCTCGCTCTGCGCGTGCACAACAAAATACTGCTCGACCGCCAATACCTTTTCACCGTCGGGCAGGCGCAATGCAACGTTGCGCTCCGCTACGGGGCCTGTGACGGTGGTGGTCTGAATACCGGTTTCTTCGCGTAGCTCACGCAACGCGGCGGCGTGGAACGTTTCTCCTGCTTCCAACCCACCGCCTGGGGTGGCCCAGTAGTTGTCGCCGGCCAAGGCCCCGTTTTTATGCACAAATCTGAATAGCAGGACTTTTCGAGAGGGGCTGATGACGAGCAATCGAGCGGCTTTGCGTTCACGCATGGGATGTTGATCTCCTGTAAGGCGTTGAAGTGTGGAGAGCAATCTCATCCACAGCAACCTCGTCCCGCAAGCTGTCACTGGCCGGTAGCTGGCAACCACCATTTCATTCCACGAAACGATCCATTGCCCGGGGCGTCGCTTCTTATCAAAAACAAAGACGTTGATCATTTGGTTCAGCGGGCTAGCCGTACGACGCGGCCAGTTCGGGAACCTCTCAACGTAGTGATAAAGGAGTGATGGTTATGTCTTTTCGGGCCAAGGGTTATCTGGGTGTGTTGTTGGCATTTCTGGTGGGAGCGGGTGAGGCCTGTGCGGCCTCTTCGGGGGCGGCGTCGGTCCGGATGGCTTACCGCGATGTGGTGGTGGACGGCGTCAAGATCGCCTATCGCGAGATTGGTGATCCTGAGGCTCCCGCCGTTTTGCTGCTGCATGGCGTGCCGAGCTCTTCGCGGATGTATGACGCCTTGATGCGTCGCCTGGGGGGACGCTTCCACTTGATCGCGCCTGACTACCCGGGCTTTGGCAACAGCGACGCACCCGCTCCGGGCCAGTTCAGCTATACCTTCGATCATTACGCCCAACTGATGGCGCACTTTACCGATGCCGTGGGCGTCAAGCGCTACGCGCTGTTCATGCAGGACTACGGCGCGCCGGTGGGCATGCGTCTGGCGATGGCCAGGCCGCAGGCGATAACGGCAATGATCTTCCAGAATGGCAACGTGTACAGCGAAGGCCTGGGCAAGATGTGGGAGACCCGCAAGGCGTACTGGGAGAACCGCGCGGCCCATGAGGCTGCGATTCAAACGGCGCATCTTTCGGTGGAGCTGACGCGGGCGCGCCATATCGGCACCGACCCGGATGTCAGTGCCTACGATCCCGACCTGTGGCACGACGAGGTCGCCTTCCTCAATCGTCCGGGTGAGGCGGCCATCCAGATGGAGCTGATCTACGACTATCGCACCAACATCGCCGCTTACCCGGCATGGCAGGCCTGGTTGCGCAGCCATGCGCCTCGCACGCTGGTGCTGTGGGGCAAGTACGATCCGGCGTTTATCGTCGAGGGGGCGCAGGCGTTCAAGCGCGATCTGCCCACGGCGAGCATCGAGATTCTCGACGCGGGACACTTTGCCATGGACACCCGGCTGGATGAGGTGGTCGAGCGCACGGCCAGCTTCCTGGGCAAGCAGTAAGGCGCTGACGGAGGGGGCATCACTACCACGCAATCTCTGACTTCAGGTACACCTGTCATCGAAGTCGTTACCTATAAAAACCCCGCCTGATCAGCGGGGTTTTTCTTGCTTATCTCGGCGCCACCCACGTTACCTCACTGATCCCGAACTTCTCCGCCCACGGTCGTGTGGTCTTCTTCACCTGCTCATGCCCCACACGTCCTACACGACTGACGTGGGCAATATCCGCGTCCACGGCTGCCCAGTGCCAGGCTTCGGCGTTGTTCATCAGTTCGGCGCGGACGACGAAGGTTTTCGGTTGACCGTGCAGTTGGTAGTGGATGGTGTAGATTTTCGCGCTGCTCATGTTGCCTCCCTGTCTTGTTATAAATGGAGAGCGCAAGGTTCCAAAAGGTTCAGTCAAAATGACAAGGTGCATACTGGCGCGGCATAGTGGCGCCTTTGCCATGCGCCCAAGGAGTGTGCCATGTCCCATCTGACCCACAGCCGCCTGTACCTGCAACGCCTGGCCTACGACGCGCCGCCACCGCCCACGCTGCAAACTTTGCGGGAGTTGCAGTTGCGCCATGTGTGTACTTTTGCCTTTGAAAACCTGTCGTCGCTGTTGCATTTGCCGGTGCCGCTGGACCTGGCGAGTGTCGAGCAAAAGGTCTTGCTCGATGGGCGCGGCGGTTATTGCTTCGAGTTGAACCAGTTGTTCCTGGCGCTGTTGCAGGAACTGGGCTTCGAGGCGCGCGGCCTGACGGGGTGGGTGGTGATGGGCGGGCCGCCGGACGTGCGAACCGGGCGCACCCATCGCTTGAGCCTGGTGACGCTGGACGGCGTGCACTATGTCACCGACGTCGGTTTTGGCGGCATGGTGCCGAGCAGCCCGTTGCGGCTGGACACCGAGGCGCCCCAGGTGACGGCCCACGAACCGTATCGCCTGACCTTCAACAACGGCCATTACACGCTGTGGGCCCAGGTGGGCGAGGAGTGGCGGTGTCTGTACGTGTTCGACCTGGAGGAACAGGCCGATATCGACTACGAAATCGGCAACTGGTACGTCTCCACCCACCCGCAGTCATCCTTCGTCGGCCAGTTGAAGGCCGCGCTGCTGGCGCCGGGGCGGCGCTATACCCTGGGCAATGCCAACTACGCAGTGCATTACCTGGACCGACCGAGTGACAAGCGCACCCTGAAGCAGGTGGATGAAGTGCTGGCGGTGTTGCGCGATACCCTGGGGATTCGCTTGCCGCAGCATCCCGGGCTGCATGACGCGCTGGAGCGTTTGCTGCTGGCCTGACAAGCCCCCTTTGTGTCCGCCAAAACCCTCAACGTGAAGCCCTCGCTGCCTTAGTGTGAAAGTCGCTTTCCACACCAATAAGCAGAGAGGGTGGCCATGCGCCGCATTGTCTTGTCGCTGGCCGTTTTCGGCCTGCTGAGCGCCTGTGACGACACCACGAAACACGCCCCCGGACCCGCCACGGCGGCCAACGCCATGCCCACGGATGCGGCGTTGGCGCAGGTGTACGACACCAGTTGCAAGCTGTGCCACGCCAACCCGGCCTCCGGTGCGCCGCTGACCGGCGACCGTACCGCGTGGAGCCCGCGCGTGGCCCAGGGCGCGGACACCCTGCTGGATCACAGCATCAACGGCTACAACGGCATGCCGCCGATGGGCCTGTGCATGCAGTGTTCCGAGGAGCAGTTTGTGGCGCTGATCAGCTTTATGGCCGATGTTTCCATCCAGCCATAAGAAAGGGGAGAGGGCGGATGACGCTTTCACGGCGGCAACTGTTGCAGCGTAGCGGCTTGGCCGGGGCTTTCCTGGCGTTGACCAGCAACCCGGTGCTGGCCCAATTGGCCCGGGCGCCACGCTTGATTCCCTGGCGCAACTGGTCGGGGGCACAAACCTGCCTGCCCCTGGCGCGCCTGGCACCGAAGAACCTGGATGAACTGGTGCAGGCGATCCGTCAGGCGCCGGGGCAGATTCGCCCCGTGGGTTCGGCGCATTCTTTCAGCGCCTTGGTGCCCACCGACGGCACCTTGTTGTCGCTGAGTTACTTCAACGGACTGCTCGACCATGACCCGGCCAGCCTGCAAGCCACCTTCGCCGCCGGCACGCCGATGTCGCGCATGGGGCCGGCGCTGAAAGCGGTGGGCCAGGCGCTGCCGAACATGGCGGACATCGATTACCAGACCCTGGCCGGCGCGATTTCCACTTCTACCCACGGCACGGGCGTGGGGTTTACCTCGTATTCCGGTTGTGTCACCGGCCTGCAACTGGTGACCGCCACCGGCGAGGTGCTGGACTGCGACGCCCAGCGCCACCCCGAGGTGTTCAACGCGGCGCGGGTGTCCCTCGGCGCGTTGGGGGTGGCCACGCAGATCCGCTCGCAGAACCGCGCGCCGTATCGCCTGCGCGAACGCCAGTGGATCGCCAGGACCGAAGAGCTGCTGGAGGAAGTCGACAAGCACACCCGGGAAAACCAGCACTGGGAAATGCTGGTGGTGACCCATTCCGACTACGCCCTGGCCATCGCCCTTAACGAAACCAGCGACCCCGAAACGCCACCGGTCGACCCGGCGGAAGCGGGCGGCAATGAGTTTGTGTCGATCATCGAAAAGCTCGACAAATACGCCAGCGACTTTCCCGACACCCGGCGCACCTTGCTCAACAGCCTGCGCTTTTTCGCCAGCTTCGAGGATCGGGTGGCCGAGTCGTTCCAGGTGTATGCCAACGTGCGCAATGTGCGTTTCAACGAGATGGAATATTCCGTGCCCGCCGAGCAGGGCCCGGCGTGCCTGCGCGAGATCCTCAAGCTGATCACCGACAAGGACCTGCGCACCTGGTTTCCCATCGAGTACCGCTACGTCAAGGCCGACGACATTCCCCTGAGCATGTTCGAGGGGCGCGACAGTTGCTCGATCTCCGTGCACCAGCACCACGCCATGGACCACCATAATTTCTTCGCCGCCGTGGAGCCGATTTTCTGGAAGTACGCCGGGCGCCCGCACTGGGGCAAGTTGCACAGCCTCAACGCCCGCACCTTGCAGCCGCTGTACCCGCGTTGGGACGAATTCGCCCGCGTGCGCCGCGAGCTCGACCCTGGCGGCAAATTCCTCAACGCGCACCTGGCATCCATCCTGGGGGTGGTCTGATGAAACGCCGACATTTTGTAATGGGCGCCGGGGCGTTGCTGGTCGCCGGGGCGTGGGGCTTGCGTCCGAGTGATCGCGGCGGGCCGTACAGCGACTATTTCCGCACCCTCAACGCCGAGCTCAAGGCCCATGGGCCGATGCGTCCGGTGATGCTGATCGACCTCGATCGCCTGGATCACAACATCGATGTGGTGGTGCAGTCGGTCAAGCGCGGCGGCAAGCACCTGCGGCTGGTGGAAAAGTCGCTGCCGTCGCCGGGCTTGTTGGCGTATATCGCCCAGCGGGCGGGAACGCAGCGCCTGATGTCGTTTCACCAGCCGTTCCTGAACCACGATGCTCAGGTGTTTCCCGAGGCCGATATCCTGTTGGGCAAGCCGCTGCCGGTGCGTTCGGCGGAGATTTTCTACCAGGCCCATAAAGGACCGTTCGACCCGTCGCGCCAGTTGCAATGGTTGCTGGATACGCCGGAGCGGCTGCAACAGTATTTGGCGCTGGCCCAGGGCTTGGGTACGCGGTTGCGGGTCAATATCGAGCTGGATGTGGGGCTGCACCGTGGTGGAGTCAGTGATAACGCGATGCTGGGGCAGATGCTCACGCTGATCGGCACGCACCCGCAGCACCTGGAGTTTGCCGGTTTCATGGGTTATGACCCGTTCGTGGGTATGGGCGTGCCGGGGATTCTTGGCTCGCCCCAGGCGTTGTTCGAACAGGTGATGCAGCGCTACAACGGGCATGTGGATTTCGTCCGACAGCAGTTCGCCGGGCTGTGGCGCGACGGGCTGACGCTGAACACGGCGGGCAGCCCGAGTTACCGCATCCATGAGCAGGAACGCCTCAGCAGTGAGGTCTCGGTGGGTACAGCGCTGCTCAAGCCCACTCATTACGATCTGCCGTCCCTGAGCGAACACGTGCCGGCGGCGTTTATCGCCACGCCCGTGTTGAAAAGAACCGGGCCGGTGAACATCCCGGCGCTGGACGGCAAGTCGCGGATGTTTTCGTGGTGGGATCCGAACCAGCGCGGCACCTACTTTATTTATGGCGGCAACTGGCTGGCGGAGTTCGAATCGCCCCAGGGGCTGCAAAGCAACGACCTGTATGGGCGCAGTTCCAACCAGGAAATGGTCAATGGCTCGCCGGCGGTAGGCTTGAACGTCGAAGACCAGGTATTCCTGCGCCCGACCCAGAGCGAATTCGTGCTGTTGCAGTTCGGTGATTTGCTGGCGGTGCGGGGTGGCAAGATCGTCGAGCGCTGGCCGGTGTATAGCTGACAAAGCGGGTTTAACAGCAGCGTCGGGGCGCGCAGCGGCCCTGAAACCCGAAACCTCGGCGTGCCCGGGGAAGCGCGGGTGGTCTTATTGGGGCCGCTGCGCAGCCCAGCGCAGGGCAAGCCTGCTCACCACAGAGTCCGTGTGGGTCTACAGGGCGAAAGGGATGGTGAGCTTGGCCCATAACATGTCGCCTTCGGGGCGGTTTTTCACGTCGAATTCCTTGGCCCAGCGGATTTCGGCGCTGGCGTATTTGAGGAAGGTGAAATACACCGCAGGGCCTATGGCGAACACTTGGCCGCGTACGCCGTCGTCCACATCCTCGCCGAAGATATTGGTGACGGTGCGCCCGTACTGTTTGTCGTCGGTGGTCTGTTTGAGGTAGTAGCCGTTGAGCCCCAGGCTCAGGTTGTCGGTCACTTTGTAGCTGGCCGAGTAGTCGAAGTGGAAGATCTGCCCGGAGCGGTAGTCGGTGTCGTGGTTTTCTTCGTTGAAGCTGTAGGTGGCTTTGATCGACAGCTCGGTGCGGTCGGTGGGCAGCCAGGTCGCCGAGACCAGCGGTTTGTAGGTGTAGAAGTTGTTGCTGGTGTTGGCCAGGCGTGCGGAATCGTATTCGCCGGTGGGCAGGGTGATTTCCACGGCGGCGGCCAGGGTCAGGTCGGGGCCCATGTCCCACAGGATGATCGGCGCCAGCGTCGTGTCGCCCATGCTTTCGCGGGTATCGGACATGCCGAACAGCGACACTTGTTGCTTGAGGTAAGGCTGGGCGATATAGCCGCCCAGGCGCCCGCCGAAAATGCGTACGGGGCTGAGGTAGTCCAGACGCGGGATGATCGCGTCGGATTTGATCCGCACCTCGGAAACCTTGCCGCCCAGGGAGCTGATGTCCAGTTTGCGGGCTTCGTAATGGTTGTAGTACAGGTTGAAGGCGAACATGTGGTCCGGCAGGTTGTTCACGTCCAGGGGCAGGGTGTAGAAGCCGTCGGTGCCGGGACCGATGTTGTCGACGCCGCCTTCGGTGGCCAGCGCCGGCAGGCTGATCAGGCTCAACAGGGCGAGTTGCAGCGGGTGAAGCGCACGGGTGGGGTTCATGTCTGGCCTCTTTAATTATTGTTAGGGCACTGCTGGCCATAGAAATAAGCCTTGAAGGCCGGGCGGGGCAGGGTTTTGGAGGACAGATAGGGGGACTTTGCCGGACAGTTTTCACTCAGGGTGCAGCGACTCTTGCAAGCGCCTATGATTGTCAGAATGTTTCTAAAACAAGAACTGATGCACTCAGTCAGGAAGCCGTGATCCATGCAAAGGAAAGCCGTTGACCCGCATTTCGAGCTGGCGCTTGTGTCGCCGTTTCTGCTGCAAACCCTCGGGCAGGTGGTGGCGCAAAAGGGCGCCAGTGCCGAAGCGCTGTGCCGGGGCCTGGGATTTACCCTGGCCGACCTGGATGACCCGGCCCAGCGGATCTCCTATCGCCAGGCCGTGGCGATGATCCAGCGCGCGCTCAAGGCCTTGCCCGATCAGGGGCTGGGGCTGTGGGTGGGCAATCAGAATGTGCTGGGTACCCTGGGGTTGCTCGGCCATGTGATTTCCCTGTGCAAGACCTTGCGCGATGCCTTCGCCATTGGCGAGCGTCATCAGCACACCTCCGGCGGCATCGCCACCACGCGTACCCATGAACACGGCCCGGAAGTGTTTATCGACGTCGAATGCCTGCTGCCCTATGCCGAGGTACAGGTGTTTGCCGCCGAGGAGTTTTTCGCCAGCCTGATGGTCTACGGGCGCGCGCTGGTCGGGCCGGGTTTCATGCCGTTGCGGGTGGAGTTCGTGCACGCCGCGCCGCCGTATCAGGCGGAGTACGCGCGATTGTTCGGCGCCGACGTGCGTTTTGGTTGCCTGCACAATCGCATGGTGCTGGCGTCCCATTGGCTGGATGTGTGTCTGCCCAATCACCATGCGCTGGCGTTGCGCCAGGCGTTGGAATTGCTGGAGCTGGAAAGCGCCCAGTTGCATCAGAAGATGGACCTGATCCAGGCGGTGGAGCGGGCCATCGCCCGTGATTTGCAAGGCAGCCAGCTGGAAAAGGTCGCCGGCGACCTGAACATGAGTGGCCGCACCCTGCGCCGGCGCCTCACCGAACACGGCCTGACCTTCGAAGCGCTGCTGGAGCAGGTGCGGCGTGCGCGAACCATGGGCTTGCTGGGCAATCCGGGGCTGTCCATCGAGCGGATCACCGAGGAGGTCGGCTACCGCGATGTGCGCAGTTTTCGGCGGGCTTTCAAGCGCTGGACGGGCGTCAGCCCCAGTACGTTTCGCGGTGAAGGCGGCGGGGTGGCGTAATCCTTCGGGTGATCCCGTCAGGAGGCCGATCCAGAGCGGTTGTCAGGAGGCGGACGAACTTTGGGGCCGAGCGCGCAAAGGTTTGCTTTTTGGCGAATCAAAAAGCGCGCCGATCGCCTGACGCGCCCGGGACAAGCGACTCATGATGGTCCCGATCGGCAGGTCGAGCATTTCGGCGGCTTCCTTGTAGCTGAAGCGTTCGACCCCCACCAGCAGCATGACTTCGCGCTGGCCTTCGGGGAGTTTTTCCACCGCTTCGATGATCTGCCGGTGCATCAGGTCGGACTCCGGGTTGGGCGCCTCGGGGTCGCTGACGGTTTCCAGGAACTCGTCGTTCCAGTCCATCCGCGAACGGCTGCGTACTTTGCGCGAGCGCAGTTCGTTGATCCAGGTGGAATGGACGATCGAAAACATCCAGCTCAGTACCGACGTGTCGGGCTGCAACTGATGGGAGCGTTCCAGCGCGCGGACACAGGCGAGCTGAACCAGGTCTTCGGCATCGTGCTTGTCGCCGGAAATGCGCAAGGCGAATGCCCACAAGCGGGGCAGCAGTTCCGGGAGCAGTGCGGGTAAGTCAGCACCGGTGATCGACATATTTCCTCTTTTTATTTCTTGTTGCCTAAAATGGTGCGGTCAGGCTACGAGGTCGATACCGTAGCGGATGCCTGTGTCGCGGCGTCCTTTTTGCGTGCTGAGGGTCCTGGGGTCGCAGTGAATTGTATCAAGATGCTGACAAAGTGTATCAATTTGAAAGCTTTTTGAAAGCTTATGCATGTAACAGGCCAGTATTTCTGACAATCGTGTCAGGAAAATTCGCCAGACACTGAGTGAAACATATAAGATTTATTCGACGCTGGGAATATTTTCAGTTTTAGGGTGTTCTCTTAGAGTATTTGCACGTGTCGCCGAGTATTCGCTGGTTGCTTTAAAGTTTTTTTGCCCTGTTGCAACAGTAAAGATGATATCAATATGATGGCTTGTCGCTACCCGCTGACTCGCCGCTTCGGCTCACAAAGCCGGGAACCACACAGCAAAAAATTGATGAATACAAACGGAGAGATAACCCCATGGTAGCGGATGATGCCTTGCTAATGGCTTATGTTGACGGCGACCTTTCGCCGCAACAGAACCAGGAGCTAGAGCGGCTCATAGACGCTTCGCCGGACCTGGCTCAACGAGTCTCTCGGTTGATGGCTTCCTGCCTGCCTTATGAGGAAGCATTTGCCCGGCAGAACGTGCCTCCGGTTCCCGAGAGTCTGAAGCTCAGTATTGCGGCATTGGCGGCTCAGCATACGGCTGCCCAGGCGCCGAAAACGGCCTCTGCTCCGACGACTGGTAGAACAGACAGCGTTTTCGGTCGCCTGTTCGCGTTTCTCCAACCTAAATTTGCATGGCCTGCGCTGACCTTCGTCGCGGGTGCGGCCTGTTACGCGCTGGTGCTTCAAGTTGGTGCGTTCAGCGGCGTGCTCAAGCCCGGTTTTGATGCATCCGCGCCCGCGGTTGCGCAAGCCTCGCCCTGGGTGCAACAGGCGGCGGCATACCAGCATCTCTATACGCGCGAAACCGTGGCCTATGGCGCTCAGCCGTCCGATGCCGTCATCAAGACCCTGGCCGATATCCGCAACATCGACGGTCTTGCCCTGCGCGTGCCGGACCTCAGCGCCGCCGGCCTGACCTTCAAGCGTGTGCAGCGTTTGCGTTTTAACAACAAAGCGCTGATTCAGCTGGTATATTTGCCGGCCAATGGTGCGCCCGTCGCGCTGTGTGTGATGAAAGAGCCGAAACCGGACCAGTCCATCACCCAGCAAAGCGTCGCGCAAATGAACGTTGTCACCTGGCGTCAGTCCGAACTGGGCTACGCCCTGATCGGCGAGCCCGAAGGTGTGGACCTCAACGCCGTTGCCCGACTTGTCGCCGACCGCAGCGCAGGCCAGTTGTTTACTGGTTCGCCCGCTCCCCTGTGGATCGCCGGCATCCAGAAATGACCATGCTGGGGTCGGGCATGGGTACCCAATGCCGCGATCCCAGATAGCTTGATGAAAAAACTTCTTCTGCTGAAAAAACGTCATCGCCTGCCTCTTGCCCTCACTGCGGTGTCAATCGTCGGCCTCGGTGCGTGGCTTTTTTCCTCCTTGTATGTTCCCTCGGCCACCGCCGAGCGCATCGTCGATGAAATGGAAAACGTCGCCGGCGGTGCCCATCCCGGTTTTCGTCGCAATCACGCCAAGGGCCAGTGCATCAGCGGCCGATTTGAAAGCAACGGCAACGCGGTGGAAATTTCCCGCGCCGTCGTGTTGCAGCGTGGCACCGTGCCCGTGATCGGCCGCCTGTCCGCCGCCGGCGGCGACCCGACCCAGGCCGATGAACATGGCATGGTTCGCAGCATGGCCCTGTGGCTGGTCGGCAGCGATGAAGAGCCCTGGTACCTGGCGATGAACTCCGTGCCGGTGTTTGCCGTGAACACGCCCGAAGGCTTCTACGCGCAATTGCGCGCCTCGGTGCCGGAGTACGGCGGCGTCGGTCCCGACCCGGACAAGATGCAGGCTTTCAAGGACACCCATCCCGAAATGCGCCCGTTCGAGACCTGGCTGGAGGAGCATCCCGGCTCTTCCGGGTTCGACAACACCACGTTCTACAGCGTCAATGCCTTCCGCATGATCGACGCCCAGGGGCGGGTGCGCTTCGTGCGCTGGAGCATGGTGCCTGAGACGCCTTACAAGGAGATGACAGCCGGGCAGCGCAGCGACCCGGATTTCCTCGCCTTTGGCTTCGCCACCTTGCTGGATCAAGGCCCGGCGCGCTGGCACCTGATCTTCACCCTGGCCGAGCCCGGGGATGTCACCACCGATGCCACGGTGCTCTGGCCTGAAGGTCGGAGGCAGATAGACGCCGGCGTGTTGGTGATCGACGACCAGCAGTCCCAGATGGACGGTGCCTGCCGCGACGTTGATTTCAACCCGCTGCAGTTGCCGCCCGGCATCGAGCCTTCGGACGACCCGTTGCTGCTGTCGCGCAAGGCGGCGTATGCCGAGTCTCATCGGCGGCGTGTGGCCGAGGAAAGCTCGCATTAAGAAATTTTCCGGTCCCGCGGAATAAATCATTTCCCTCGCTTGTTCTATCCCCAGAACAACTTGCACGAGGGAAGTACGATGGGCCTGCCCACCGAAGCTCAACCACTGGATTTCACTGCGCTGGCCTTGCCCTTGGGCGAGGCCGATGCCTGTGGCCAGAACTTCGAATACGACCCCGAATTCCTCGAACTGGAAGAAGAGGCCCTCGGCAAACCCGAAGTGCAGTACGGCGACACCATCACCCAGGCCATCGAGCCTAACTGGAAGCGGGTGATGCAACTCGCCTTGCCCCTGATGGAGCGCAGTCGCGATCTGCGTCTGGCCATCTGGCTGACCCGTGCGCAACTCAACCTGCAAGGCTTCGCCGGGCTGGCCGCGGGCCTGCAACTGGTGCACGCGTTGCTGGAACACTGTTGGGACGGCCTGCACCCGCAACTGGATCCTGACGACGACAACGACCCGCTGCTGCGCATCAATATCCTGGCGTTCCTGTGTGAGCCCGTCGGCCTGTTGCGCGATGCGCTGGATGCGCCGCTGGTCAACGCCCGCAATGTGGGACCCATCAGCCTGCGCCAGATCGAGTTGGCCGGCACCGAGCAAGGCGGCGAGGGTGACGGCCTCAGCCTGGGCATGATCGACGGCGCGTTTGCCGAAGCGGATCCTGCCGCGTTGAGCGCCACCGAGGCGGCATTGACACAGGCCATGACCCTGAGCGTGCAGATCGAGCAACGCTTGACCGAAAAAGTCGGCGTGGGCCGCGCCATCGACCTGAGCGGCCTGGCCACCTTGCTGCGCCGGGCCGGCGAAGCGATTCATCGGTATCAGCCCGGAGGCGCATCGGTGCAGGTCGTCGAGAACGTCACGCCAGAAGCCGCAACAGCGCCTGTCGCCGTCGCGCCCCAGGCCCCGCGCGGCGAGATCAACAGCCGTGACGACGCGCGCCAGGCCATCGACCGCCTGTGCACTTATTTCCAGACCCACGAACCCGCAAGCCCGGTGCCGTTTCTGTTGCAACGGGCCAAGACGCTGATCGACAAGAATTTCATGGAATTGCTGCAAGACCTCGCCCCCGACGGGCTTGCGCAACTGGCGCTGGTCAGCGGTATTCGCAACAGCGACAACTGACCCTTTTCGTCCTAACCCTCACTCACTGGAGCTATTCCTGTGGCCAAAGAAAGCAGTCAGAAATTCATCGCCCGCAACCGTGCGCCGCGCGTCCAGATCGAGTACGACGTGGAGATCTACGGTTCGGAAAAAACCGTGCAGCTGCCCTTCGTGATGGGCGTGTTCTCCGACCTTTCCGGCAAACCGGCCGAGCCGCTGCCGCCGGTGGCCGAACGCAAGTTCCTGGAAGTCGACATCGACAATTTCGACGAGCGGCTCAAGTCGATGAAACCACGCGTGGCGTTCCAGGTGCCCAACACCCTGACCGGCGAAGGCAACCTGCCGGTGGAAATCACTTTCGAGTCGATGGACGACTTCAGCCCGGCCGCCATTGCCAGCAAGGTGCCCAGCCTCAACCAGTTGCTCACCGCGCGCAGCCAGTTGTCGAACCTGCTGACCTACATGGACGGCAAGGTCGGTGCCGAGGAACTGCTGGCCAAGCTGCTTGCCGATCCGACCGTGATGCAAGCCTTGAGCAGTGCGCCCAAGCCGACTGAATAACCACCCCGAATAACCGACTGAACGCTTACGCCGCCGGTGCCTCGTTTGCCCCGGTACGGGACGCGTTTGCCCAAAATTCAAGGATACCGTCATGTCCACTACGCAATCGGAACAGCCAGGGCAACTCGCTCCGGCCACGGAATTCGACGCCGGCGACTTCGCCAGCCTGTTGCAGAAAGAGTTCAAGCCCAAGACCGACAAGGCCAAGGAAGCGGTGGAAACCGCCGTGCGCACCCTGGCTGAACAGGCCTTGCACGGCACCAACCTGATGCCCAACGACGTGCTCGGCACCATCGAAGGCCTGATCGCCGCCCTCGACCAGAAGCTCACCGAGCAGGTCAACCACATCCTCCACCACGAGGAATTCCAGGGCGTGGAAAGCGCCTGGCGCGGCCTGCATTACCTGGTCAACAACACCGAGACCGACGAGTCGCTGAAGATTCGGGTGATGAACATTTCCAAGAACGAAGTGCACAAGACCCTGCGCAAGTTCAAAGGTGTGGCCTGGGACCAGAGCCCGATCTTCAAGAAACTCTACGAAGAGGAATACGGCCAGTTCGGTGGCGAGCCCTACGGCGCGTTCGTGGCGGATTACTACTTCAACAACAGCGCGCCGGACGTCGAGTTGCTGACCCAGATGGCTCGCGTCAGTGCCGCTGCCCACTGCCCACTGATCACCGCCGCCGACCCCAGCGTGATGCTGATGGAGTCGTGGCAGGAACTGGCCAACCCGCGTGACCTGACCAAGATCTTCCAGACCCCGGAACACGCCGCCTGGCGCAGTTTCCGCGCCAGTGAAGACTCGCGCTACGTGGGCATGGCCATGCCACGCTTCCTGTCCCGTGCGCCTTACGGTGCCAAGACCAACCCGGTGGAAGAATTCGACTTCGAAGAGACCACCGACGCCGCCGGCGCCAAGGACTTCACCTGGGCCAACGCCGCCTATGCGATGGCGGTGAACATCAACCGCTCGTTCAAACACTACGGCTGGTGCTCGCAGATTCGCGGCATCGAATCCGGCGGCGTGGTGGAAGGGTTGCCCGTGCACACCTTCCCGACCGACGACGGCGGCGTGGACATGACCTGCCCGACCGAAATCGCCATCAGCGACCGTCGTGAAGCCGAGCTGGCGAAGAACGGTTTCATGCCGCTGGTGCACAAGAAGAACAGCGACCTGGCCGCGTTCATCGGCGCGCAGTCGATGCACAAGCCTGCCGAGTATGAAGACCCGGACGCTACCGCCAACGCCAACCTGGCCGCGCGCCTGCCGTACCTGTTCGCCACCTGCCGCTTCGCGCACTACTTGAAGTGCATCGTGCGCGACAAGATCGGCTCGTTCAAAGAGCGCGACGACATGCAGATCTGGCTCAACAACTGGATCGGTCGCTACGTGGAACACAACCCGGCCACCGCCACCGATGCCGACAAGGCCCGCAAGCCACTGGCCGGCGCTGAAGTGGTGGTGGAAGAGATCGAAGGCAACCCCGGCTACTACGGCGCCAAGTTCTTCCTGCGCCCGCACTACCAGCTCGAAGGCCTGACCGTGTCCCTGCGTCTGGTTTCCAAGCTGCCGTCCACCAAAGCCTCATAAAAAACTGATCAACCCTGAAAGGTAACCATCATGATCCTGCTGAACTTCAAAGGCACCCAAATCAAAGGCACCTCCACCGTTGAGGCGCACACTGACTGGATCACCATCGACGCCATGCAGATGGGCGTTGGCCGCGCGATTTCCACCAGCGGTGGCGGCACCGACCGTGACACCAGCAACCCGTCGTTCTCGGAAATCTCCCTGAGCAAGGCCACCGACCTGGCCTCGGCCGACCTGTTCATGCAAGCGGTGTGCGGCAAGAGCCTGGGCGATGCCGAGATTCACTTCATCCAGACCGGCGGTCCGGACAAGAAACAACAGGTGTTCCTCAAACTGATCCTCGGCAGCGCCATCATCAGCTCGTACTCCGCCAGCAGTAACGGCGAGCGCCCGAGCGAAACCATCTCGATCAACTTCACCACCATCAGCTACGAGTTCGACTCCTTCACCGGCGACACCGTGAAAACCGGTACACCGAAGAAGTGGGACCTGGAAAAGAACCAGAAGATCTGATCCGGCTGCCCGGCGGACTATTGCACTGAATGGTTTTTTTGTAGTGAGCGGGCTTGCCCGTTCACCACAAGAAGCCCTTCATCCCGATAAGCCCGCTCACTGACTGATAGAGACTTTACCCATGGCTGAACTCACCAGTCGCGAACGCTTGCAGCCGTCCTTGCTCGATCGCTTGAGCGATGACGACACCGGCCACGCCGTGGAGCCGCGCGACAAGCGTGTGTTGTCCATGCGCGGCTTGCGCAAGGCGGTGCTGCGTGACCTGGGGTGGCTGCTCAACAGCACCAGCCTGGGCAGCTTTCGCGACCTCAGTGCGCACCCGCTGGCCGTGCAATCGGTGATCAATTTTGGTTTGCCGGACCTCGCCGGCAAGACCGCCGCCGGTCTGGACCGTGAAGAGCTGGCGCGACGTATCCGCCAGGCGATCTGGGACTTCGAACCGCGAATTCTGCGTGAAAGCGTGCGCGTGGTGCCGGTTGCCCCCGCAGGCGCAGCGGCCAGCCCCAATCAGGTGGCCTTTGAAATTCATGGCGAACTCTGGGGCCAGCCGTTGCCCGAGCGCCTGTACCTGAAGACCGAACTCGACCTGGAAGCAGGCGAGGCCAGGGTCTTCGATATCGAAACAAGGGACGTGCGGTGAACGCCAAACTGTTGCGCTACTACGAACGTGAACTGGCCCACCTGAGGGAAGTCGGCGGTGAATTCGCCCGCGACTACCCCAAGGTCGCCGGTCGCCTGGGGCTGGAAACCTACGCTTGCGCCGACCCCTACGTGGAGCGCTTGCTGGAGGGTTTCAGCTTTTTGGCCGCACGCGTGCAACTGAAAATCGACGCCGAATTCCCGCGCTTCACCAACCACCTGCTGGAGTTGGTTTACCCGCAATACCTGGCGCCCACACCTTCGATGGCGGTGGTGCAATTACAGCCGGACATGGGCGAGGGCAGGCTGGCCGAAGGGTTCAAGGTCCCCCGCGACAGTGCCTTGCACAGCCAGTTGGGCAAAGGCGACCAGACCGCCTGTGAGTTTCGCACCGCCCACGATGTGACCCTGTGGCCGATGGAACTGGTGGAAGCGCGCTACTTCGCCTGCGGTGCCCAAGTGGCCGGGGTCGACCTGTCGCGCCTCGGCACCGTCAAGGCCGCCTTGCGTCTGCGCCTGCGGGTGGGCGCCGGGTTGACCTTCAGCGAGCTGGCGCTGGACAACCTGTCGCTGCACATCCGTGGCGGTGAAGCCATGCCGTCACGCATCCTCGAGCAATTGCTGGCCCAGGCGGCCGGGGTGCTGGTAATGCCGGTGCAGGAGCATGTGGACTGGCACCAGTTCCTGCCCAAAAGCGCGATTCGCAGCGTGGGCTACAGCGACAGCGAAGCCTTGCTGCCCACCGGTCCGCGTTCGTTCCAGGGCTATCGGCTGCTGCAGGAATACTTCGCCATGCCCCAGCGCTTCCTGTTCGCTGAAGTGGCCGGGCTGGCGAACAGCGTGAGCCGTTGCACCGCCGAACAACTGGACGTGATCGTGTTGTTCAAGAAGCTCGACCCGGTGCTGGAGCAGAGCCTCAGCGCCGCCAACTTCGGCCTGCACTGCACGCCGGCGATCAACCTGTTCCCGATGCGCGCCGAGCGGGTGCACCTGTCGGACCAGCAAGCCGAATACCACGTGATTCCCGACCGTACCCGGCCGATGGATTACGAGATCTACCAGGTCGAAGACGTCACCGGCTATGGCAGCGGCGCCGACGCCAGCCAGACGTTCGAATCGTTTTACCGCGCCAACGACCTGCATGCGCGTACGCCGCCCAAGGCGTTCTACCAGGTACGTCGCGACACGCGGGTGTTGTCCGAGCAGCAACGACGCCAGGGGCCGCGCTCCAGTTATATCGGCAGCGAGTTGTTCCTGTCGTTGGTCGACGCCCAGGAAGCGCCGCACCGCAGCGATCTGCGCCAATTGGGCATCGACACCCTGTGCAGCAACCGCGACTTGGTGCTGAGCATGCCGGTGGGCAGCGGTCGCACCGATTTCAGCGTCGAGTCCGGCGCGCCGGTGCAGTCAGTGCGTTGCGTGGCCGGGCCCACCGTGCCCGCGCCATCGTTTGCCGAAGGCGAGACGGCGTGGCGGCTGGTCAGTCACTTGTCGCTCAACTACCTGTCGCTGCTGGACCAGGACAAGGAGCAGGGCGCCACGGCGTTGCGTGACCTGTTGCGCCTGTACTGCCGCGTCGAAGACGAAGCCGCCCACAAGCAGATCGAAGGCCTGCGCTCGGTCACCGCCGAGAGCATTGTGCGGCGCCTGCCGCTGCCGGGCCCGATCACCTATGGGCGTGGCCTGCAAGTGTGCGTGACCCTGGATGAAGCCGCCTTCGAAGGCGCCGGCGTGTTTGTGCTGGGCTCGGTGCTGGAACAGTTTTTCGCCAAGTACGTGTCGCTCAATTCGTTCACCGAAACGGTGATCAAAAGCACCACCCGTGGTGTGATCATGCAATGGCCGGCGCGGGTGGGCAGATGCGAGATCCTCTGAGCCTGCTCAGCGCCCTTGAAGCGCACCCGGGGCGTTTCGATTTTTATGGCGCCCTGCGCCAGCTGGAATGCGCGTTCCCGCAACTGCCCCGCATCGGCCAGGCCGCGCGCCCGGCGGATGAGGCGGTGCGGTTCGGCCAGCAACCGTCGCTGGCGTTCGAGCCGGCGATGATCGCCGGGCTCAAGCCGGGTGCAACGCCCAGACTGCTGCTGAATTTCTTCGGCCTGATGGGCGCCAATGGCCCGCTGCCGATTCACCTCACCGAATACATTCGCGACCGTCAGCGCAACCAGAATGACCCGACGCTCGCCGCATTCTGCGACGTGTTCCATCACCGCATGATCAGCCTGTTCTACCGCGCCTGGGCCAGCGCCCAGCCGGCGGTGAGCCTGGACCGGCCCGGCGCCGACCGTTTTGCCCATTACCTGGGGTCGCTGATCGGCATCGGCATGCCCTCGCTGCTGGGTCGTGACTCGCTGCCGGACGTGGGCAAGCTGCACTTCGCCGGTCGCCTGGGCCCGCAGACGCGCAATGCCGAAGGCCTGGCGGCGCTACTCACGGATTACCTCGGGGTGCCGGTGAAGGTCGAGCAGTTTGTCGGCCACTGGATGACGCTGCCCGCTGACGGCCTGTGTGCCTTGCGCAGCGGCCCGGATGCGCCGGTGCTCGGCCAGACCACCGTGATGGGCAAGAAAGTCTGGAACACCCAGCACAAATTCCGCCTGCTGATCGGCCCCCTGGACCTGGACCAGACCCGCCGCCTGCTGCCCGGTGGCGACAGCCTGCAACGGGTGCAGGATTGGGTACGCCAGTACGTCGGCCTGGTGATGGACTGGGACGTCAACCTGATCGTCAAAAAAGAACAATTGCCTGGCTTGCGCCTCGGTTCCGCGCCCCTGGGCTGGACCAGCTGGCTGAGCAGCAAAGCCCCCAAGCAGGATGACCGGCAATTGCTGATCAACCCGCGCATCTCCGTCCATTCTTCTCAAGGATCTGCCCATGGCTGATATCAGTCGCGTCGCGCTTTTCGGCAAACTCAACAGCCTGTGCTACCGGGCGATCGAAAGCAGTACCGTGTTCTGCAAGATGCGCGGTAACCCCTATGTGGAGCTGGTGCACTGGTTGCAACAGATCCTGCAACTGACCGACTCGGACCTGCTGCGTCTGATCCGGCACTACGGCATCGACCCGGCGGTGTTGGCCCGGGATCTTACCGCTGCCCTCGACCGTCTGCCCCGGGGCTCGACCTCGGTCACCGACCTGTCGAGCCAGGTCGAAGAAGCCGTCGAGCGCGCCTGGGTCTATGCCACCCTGATGCTGGGTGAAACCCAGGTACGTTCCGGTCACTTGCTGCTGGCGCTGCTGAAAACCCCGAGCCTGCGCAACGGCTTGTATGGTGTTTCGCGCGAGTTCAACAAGATCGGCGTCGACGACCTGAGCGAACAGTTCAGCGCGTTGCTCAAGGACTCCCCCGAAGCGCAGATGACTGCCAGCGATGGCTTCCAGGTGCCCGGTGAAGACGCAGGCGCGCTGGCACCGGCGGCCATGGGCAAGCAGGAGGCGTTGAAGCGCTTTACCGTTGACCTCACCGAACAGGCGCGCACCACCAAGATGGACCCCATCGTCGGCCGCGATGAAGAGATTCGCCAGGTGATCGACATCCTGATGCGCCGTCGCCAGAACAACCCGATCCTGGTGGGCGAGGCAGGCGTGGGCAAGACCGCCGTGGTTGAAGGTTTCGCCCAGCGCATTGCCCGGGGCGACGTGCCACCGAGCCTGAAAGACGTGCAGTTGCTGGCCCTGGACGTGGGCCTGTTGCAGGCCGGCGCGAGCATGAAAGGCGAGTTCGAACAGCGTCTGCGCTCGGTGATCGATGAGGTGCAGGCCAGCGTCAAGCCGGTGGTGCTGTTTATCGACGAAACCCACACCCTGGTCGGCGCAGGCGGTGCCGCCGGCACCGGTGATGCGGCCAATCTGCTCAAGCCGGCACTGGCCCGTGGCACCCTGCGCACCGTGGGCGCGACCACATTTGCCGAGTACAAGAAACACATCGAAAAAGACCCGGCCCTGACCCGGCGTTTTCAGACCGTGCAGGTCGACGAACCCGACGAAGCCCGTGCCCTGCTGATGCTGCGTGGCATCGCTGAAACCATGCAGAACCACCACCAGGTGCAGATCCTCGACTCGGCGCTGGAAGCGGCGGTGCGCCTGTCCAATCGCTACATTCCGGCGCGTCAGCTGCCCGACAAGGCCGTCAGCCTGATCGACACCGCCTGTGCCCGCGTCGCCATCAGCCTGCACGCCACGCCAGCCGAGGTGGACGACAGCCGTCGCCGCATCGAAGCGCTGGAGACCGAACTGGCGATCATCGAGCGTGAAACCGCGATTGGCGTCGAGACCGCCAGCCGTCGCGCGTCCGTCGAAGCGCTGCTGGTGACCGAGCGTGAACGCCTCGACGAAGTGGAGGGGCGCTGGGACAACGAGCTGGCGCTGGTGGAGCAGATCCAGCGGCTGCGCAGCCAGTTGGCCGAAGCGACCGACCGTGAAGCCGGCCTGGCGGAGCTGCGCCAGGTGCAGGACGAATTGGCGGCGCAACAAGGTGAACACCCGTTGGTGCTGATCAGCGTCGACGAGCAGGCCGTGGCCTCGGTGGTGCAGGACTGGACCGGCATTCCCGTGGGGCGCATGGTCAAGAACGAGATCGAAAACGTACTGCGCCTGGCCGACCGTCTGGGCCAGCGCATCATCGGCCAGAACCACGCGCTGGAGATGATCGCGCGGCGCATCCAGACCTCCCGCGCCGGCCTCGACAACCCCGGCAAGCCGGTGGGCGTCTTCATGCTGGCCGGTACCTCCGGGGTGGGCAAGACCGAAACCGCCCTGGCCCTGGCCGAGTCGCTGTATGGCGGTGAACAGAACGTCATCACCATCAACATGAGCGAGTACCAGGAAGCCCACACCGTTTCCACCCTCAAGGGCGCACCGCCCGGCTACGTGGGCTACGGCGAAGGCGGTGTGTTGACCGAAGCGGTGCGGCGCAAGCCCTACAGCGTGGTGCTGCTGGATGAAGTGGAGAAGGCCCATCCGGACGTGCACGAGCTGTTTTTCCAGGTGTTCGACAAGGGCTGGATGGAGGACGGCGAAGGCCGGATCATCGACTTCAAGAACACCCTGATCCTGCTCACTACCAACGCCGGCACCCAGTTGATCAGCCGCCTGTGCCGCGACCCGCAGAACACCCCCGCGCCGGACGCCATCGCCAAGGCCCTGCGCGAGCCCCTGCTGGAAGTCTTCCCGCCGGCCCTGCTCGGGCGCCTGGTGGTGATCCCGTACTACCCGCTGAGCGACGCCATGCTCGGCAACATTATCCGTCTGCAACTGGGGCGCATCGAAAAACGCATCGCCGGCACCCACAAGATCCCGTTCAGCTACAGCGACGACGTGGTGCACCTGATCGCCAGCCGTTGCACCGAGCTGGAAAGCGGCGGGCGGATGATCGACGCGATCCTGACCAACTCGATGTTGCCGACGATCAGTACCGAGTTTCTCAACCGCCTGCTGCTCGGCACACCGGCGACCCAGGTGCGGGTCGGTGTCGAGGGTGGCGAGTTCACGTACGCGTTCGAGGCGCCATAACGCTCTCGCCTGTCGAGGTCGATGCACCCGTGGGTGGAATAAATCCGCTCGCCTGGTTGTTCTCTCCAGGTGAGCGGACTGATCGCGCGTAGCTCGGGCGGCCTGGACAGCATTCTCCCATTGCCTTGCAGGTAGAACACCCACGATGGCGACTCTTCAACAACACCGCGAAATACAAGTGACCAGTGTGCTCGGCACCGACGTGCTGCTGTTTCGGCGCATGCAGGCCGTCGAGGCGCTGTCGCAACTCAGCGAGTACCAGATGGAGCTCTACAGCGAGCGCGCCGACCTGAATATCGACGACCTGCTGGCCACCCAGATGACTATCGCGGTGGACCTGCCCAAGGGCGGCAGCCGTTATTTCAGCGGGCACGTCAGCCACTTTTCGTTCACCGGGCGCCAAGGTCGCTATTCCACGTACAAGGCGGTGTTGCGACCGTGGCTGTGGTTTTTGACCTTGGCCAGCGACTGCCGGATCTTCCAGGAACTGAGCGTGCCGGACATCCTCAAGCAGGTGTTCGCGCCCTACAGCATTGCCGATGTCGACACCTCGGGCCTGAGTGGCAGTTACCAGGCGTTGACGTATTGCGTGCAGTACCGCGAGAGCGATTTCAATTTCGTCAGCCGCCTGATGGAACAGGAAGGCATCTACTACTTCTTCAAGAGCGCTGCTGGGCGTCACACCCTGGTACTGGCCGACTCTTATGGCGCGCATTCGCCGGCGCCTGGCTATGCGCAAATGCTCTTCATGCCGGCCGAAGACCATGCCATGCGCGAAAGCGAGGTGATCTACGACTGGCGCATGAGCGGCGATGTGGAGCCGGGCGGCTATACGCTGCAGGATTTCGATTTTGAAAAGCCCACCGCCAACCTGCTGGCCAAGTCGACCCTGGCCGGCAGCTACCCGCAGTCGCGCCATGAGCGCTATGACTACCCGGGCAAATACACCGAGCGCAAGTGCGGCGAAACCTATGCGCGCACCCTGATCGAGTCGCTGCACACCGGCACCCAGCGGGTCACCGGCGCCACCCGCGCGCGCGGGTTGTTTCCCGGTGCCTTGATGACCCTCACCGAACACCCGCGCAGCGAGCAGAACGCTCAGTTCCTGTTGCTGGAAGCGCGCTATGCGTTGTCCTCGGACACCTATGAACCGACGCCGCCGGACAATCCGCAGCCGGTTCTCACCTGCGAATTCGTTGCCTTGTCGCGCCAGCAGCAATTCCGTGCGCCCTGTGTATCGCGCAAACCGCTGATGCAAGGTCCGCAGACGGCCATGGTGGTGGGCAAGCAGGGCGAGGAAATCTGGACCGACAAGTACGGGCGCATCAAGGTGCAATTCCACTGGGACCGCGAAGGCAAGCGCGACGAAAACAGTTCGTGCTGGATCCGTGTAGCCCAGGGCTGGGCCGGCAAGCGCTGGGGCAGCCTGTACACGCCGCGCATCGGCCAGGAAGTGGTGGTCAGCTTTCTCGAGGGCGACCCCGACCAGCCGCTGGTCACCGGCAGCGTCTACAACGCCGACACCATGCCGCCTTATGCACTGCCGGAAAACGCCACGCGCTCGACGATCAAGAGCAACTCGTCCAAGGGCGGCGGAGGCTACAACGAGCTGCGTTTCGAAGACAAGAAAGGCTCGGAACAGGTGTTTCTCCATGCGCAGAAGAACCTCGACCAGCGCGTGCTCAAGGACTCCCTGGACTGGGTCGGCGGCGACCGCCATTCCAAGGTCGACAAGGACCTGCGCGAGAAGGTCGGCGGCGACCGGCATTCGTCCGTCGGTGGCAACCGCAACGAGAAGGCCACCGGCGCCGTATCGATGACCGCCGGCACCAACATGATCATCGACGGCAAGTTGAAGACCGGCGTGACCGCGGGCCTCGACGTACATATCAAGGGCGGCATGAACGTGGTGATCGAAGCGGGTGCGACCATCACCATGAAAGTCGGCACCACCTTCCTGACCATCACCCCGGCCATGATCCTCGCCTCGACCATTCCCATTCCGTTGCCCCAGGCCGGTACCGCCGCCACCGCACTGGCGCTGTCCGCCGCTACCGGACCTGCCGGCGTGCCGCTGCCGCCCAAGGAGGCCGACGATGGCAAGTAACGCTTTCTGGAGACTGCTATGAACCTAATCCTGCTGGTGAAAAGTTACCGTGACCAACCGATGCCCGGTGATGTCATCTGCCGCTTTACCGAAGCCGGTGGCTCGATTGGCCGTGGGCCGGACAATGACCTGACCCTGGACGACCCGGGTAAATACATCTCGCGGGTGCATGCACGGATCGACCTGCGCGACGGCCAGTTTTACCTCACCGACACCGGCAGCAACCCCAGCCTGGTCAATGAGCGACCGTTGGGCACGGGGCGCGAGCGCCTGCTGGAGGAGGGCGACCGCCTGGTGATCGGCGATTACGCGATGGACGTGCGGCTGGAGCAGCCGGTGGCGCCGGAGCCTGAAGACGATGCCCTGGCCACGCGGATCCTGCCGCCGCTGTTCGTGCCGCCTCCACCGCCGGTGGCGGCCCCGCTGCCGCCGTTGGAAGTGCCGCAACCGTTGCTGCGTGATCCTGAAGTGGTGGTACCTGTGGTGCTGCATGACGACCTGGCCGGTGCGCGTATCCTGGAGGGCGGTGCGCTGTTCGACGGGGCGATGCCGCTGTCGGATCCCCTGGGTTTGAACCCGTCGCTGACCCCGGTGTTTCGCGGCACCGAAAGCGACCATGTGGCGCCGCAGCTGCAAGCGTTCAACCCGCCGATCCGGCAGGCGGAGCCGCAGGTGATCCCGGATGATTATGACCCGCTGTTCGGCCTCTCGACCCAGCCTGCGGTGACACCGGACCCTAATGTGGGAGCGGGTTTGCTCGCGAAGAACGATAACGCGGTCATCCAGGAACAACCCGTCGTCCTTGAGAGCTTCGCGAGCAAGCCCGCTCCCACATTGACCGCGCCCACCAGTGATGACGCCGTGTTGCATGCGTTGCTCCAAGGCCTGGGCCTGCCCGACCTGCACACCTCCCGCACCCCCACCGAGCTGGCCCAACTGGTGGGCGAGATGCTGCGTGCCGCCACCGCCGGCACCATGGATGTACTGATGGCCCGTGCGCTGACCAAGCGTGAAAGCCATATCGACATGACCATGATCGGCGCGTATTCGAACAACCCGCTCAAGTTCTTCCCCGATGCCGACAGCGCCCTGACCCAGATGCTGGGCGGCGATTCGCCCGCCTATATGCGCCCGGTCAAGGCCATGGGGGCCTCGTTCGATGACCTCAAGGCCCACGAACTGGCGGTGATCGCCGGCATGCGCGCGGCACTGGGCGCGGTGGTGCAGCGCTTTGATCCTGCGCGGGTCGAACAACGCCGTACCACCCATGGCGCCCTGGACAAATGGATGCCGGCTCGGCGCAAGGCACGTCTGTGGGACCGCCTGGTGGAGCGCTACGAAGACCTGGCGCGGGATGCCGATGAAGATTTGCAGCGTTTGTTCGGCGAGCTGTTTTCCAAGGCGTACGAGGAACAGGTGGCACGGATGCGTACTTGAAGACAGAGCCGTTGTATCGAGTGGGCTTCTTTTGTGGTGAACGGACTTTTTTGTGGTGAGCGGGCTTGTCCCGCGCTGGGCTGCGCAGCGGCCCTGAAACCAGGCGCCGCGCGTCTAACAGGAACAACGCGGTGGCTTTATTGGGGCCGCTTCGCGCCCCAGCGCGGGACAAGCCCGCTCACCACAACAAGCCCGCTCACCACAAAAAAAGGCCTGCTCACCACAAGAGTCCTGCCCACAGCACACATCTGTTTATCAGCGCAAAACCGGTCAGCCCGAAACGCTTTCACGTTGAGAAGAATTTATGTCCTGGAACAACAAAGTAGTCTGGTCCGAAGGCATGCTGTTGCAGCCTCAGCACCTGCAACAACACGACCGTTTCCTGCAAACCCAGCTGGAAGCCCGGGTGGCGACCCTGCGTGCTTACGGCTGGGGTTTTTCCAGGCTGGAGATCGACCCGCAGCAACTGGCCATGGGCAAGCTGTCGTTGCTGGCCTACAGCGGCGTGTTGCCGGACGGTACGCCCGTGGGCTTGCCGTTCGACGATGAAATGCCGCTGCCGCTGGAAATCCCCGACGACGCCCGCGACCTGAAAGTGGTGCTGGCGCTGCCGAGCCTGCGTCCGGGTGTGCCGGAGGTGGACGATAACCCCAGCTTTGAAAACTTCGCGCGCCATCGCAGCAGCGAATACGAAGCCTGGGACAGCAACGGCCTGGACAGCAGCGCCTTGATGAGCATCGGCAAGCTGCGCCTGCGCCTGGCCTTCGAAGGTGATGTGGCCGACGCCTACACCACCCTCGGCATCGCCCATGTGGTGGAAAAGCGCGCGGATAAAAGTGTGGTGCTCGACCGCGAATACTGCCCGCCATGCCTGGACGTGCGCGCCGCTGAACGCTTGAAAGCGTTCAACGAAGAATTGCTGGGCCTGGTGCAGCAACGGGTCGAAGCGCTGGCGTCGCGCCTGACCCGGCCCGATGGCAGTGGCGCGGCAGAAATCGCCGACTTCCTGCTGTTGCAGGTGCTCAACCGCAGCCTGCCGTTGGTGCGGCATCTGGTGGCGATGACCGGCCTGCACCCGGAGCAGCTTTACCGTGACTTGTCGGCACTGGCCGGCGAGCTGGCGACCTTTACCCGTGATGACAAACGCGCGACGAGCTACCCGGCGTATCGCCATGGCGCCCTGGCGCAGACCTTCGCCCCGGTGATGCTCGACCTGCGGCGCGCACTGTCGACGGTGATGGACGTGCGGGCCATCGCGATCCCGCTGGAAGAGCGCCAATACGGCATTCGCGTGGCGGTGCTGCCCGACCAGGAACTGCTGCGTTCGGCCACCTTCATCCTCGCGGTGCAGGCGCAGATGTCCGCCGAGAACGTGCGCAACGGCTTTCCGCCCCAGGTCAAGATCGGCTCGGTGGAGAAGATCCGCGACCTGGTCAACCTGCAACTGCCGGGCATTGGCCTGCGTCCGTTGCCGGTGGCGCCACGGCAGTTGCCGTTCCACGCCGGCTTCACCTATTTCGAACTCGATCGCAGCAGCGAATATTGGCAATTGCTGAGCCAGTCGGCCGGTTTTGCCATGCATATCGCCGGGGTGTTCCCGGGGCTGGACATGCAGTTCTGGGCCATCCGGAACTAAGGCAAGGTGACTGACGTGAACGATACTTTCGAAGGCACCCAGGACCCGGATCGCACGTTGCTGATCCCCACGCCCGGCGGGCGCCGTGCCGCACCTCAGAGCGCTCCGGCTGCCGATGTGCAACGGGCGGCACTGGTGCTGCACGGTCAGGGCCTCAACCCGCTGGTGCGGGCAGCCAACCCCTTGCTCGACCTGGTGGTGCCGCTGCGCAGCCTCACGGCGATGCCCGACATGGAAAGCCTGCGCCAACGGCTGATCCAGGCGGTGCAGGCCTTCGAGGCCCAGGCGCGGGCCAGTCAGGTCGACGTGGAAACCGTCGCCGCCGCGCGTTACGCGCTGTGCACGCTGGTGGACGAAACCATCGCCAGCACGCCGTGGGGCGCGGGTGTGTGGGGCAGCCGCAGCTTGTTGGTGACCTTTCACAACGAGGCCTGGGGCGGCGAAAAATTCTTCATGATTCTGCAGCGCCTCAGTCAGGACCTGCGCACCCACATCGATGTGCTCGAGTTGATGTACCTGTGCATGGCCCTCGGGCTGGAAGGGCGTTATCGCGTATTGGATCGCGGCCTGGATCAGCTGGGCTTGCTGCGCGAGCGCCTGTTGCAGTTGATCAACCAGCAGCGCGGCAATCAGGAGCAGGACCTGTCGCCGCGCTGGCGGGGTGCCGAAGCGCCCCAGGCGTCGATGCTGCGCCGTGTGCCGCTGTGGGTGCTGGCGTCGGTGGCCGCGGTGTTGCTGCTGAGTGTGCAACTGACCTACAGCTGGCTGCTCAATCGAGCCTCCGACCCGGTGTTCGCTCAGTTGGGTTCGATTCGCGTGGCGTCGCCGCTCAAGGTGGCGGTGCCGGCAGAGCCTGCGCCGGTGCGGCTGGCCGGGTTCCTGGCGCCGGAAGTGGCGCAAGGGTTGGTGGCGGTCAAGGACAGCGCCGACCGCTCGGTGATCACCCTGCGTGGCGACGGTGTATTTGCCTCGGGCAGTGCCGAGGTGTCGAGCAACTTCGACGGCTTGCTCGCGCGCATCGGTGACGCCCTGGCCACGGTGCCGGGCAATGTGGTGGTGGTCGGGCATACCGACAACGTGCGGCCTTCGGCGACCTCGCGACTGGGGTCCAACTTCGATCTGTCCCAGGCGCGCGCCAAGACCGTCGCGCGTTTGCTCGCACAGCGGGCCGGGCCGACCGAGCGCTATCGCAGCGAAGGCCGTGGCGAAACCGAGCCGCTGGTCCCCAACGATTCAGCGGCCAATCGCGCGCGTAACCGCCGTGTCGATATCACCGTGCTGATCCCTTCCCAGGCGCAATAGCCATGAATTTCTCTACGTTGTTTTCGTTGTTATGGTCCCCGGTGGAGCGCTTCATTCTGTGGCTGCTCAAACCCTGGCTGCTGTCGCTGATCGGCGTGGCGCTGCTGTCGCTGCTGGTGTGGTACGAAGGCCCGCTGCTGGCGTTCAACGGCAGTGAACCGCTGGCACCCGAGTCGCGGCGCTGGGCCTTGATCGGGCTGTTCGTTCTGGTCTGGGTCGGCTACTTTGCCTGGCGCCTGTGGCGCGCCTGGCGGGCCAACCGGGGGTTGATGGCCGGCGTGGCCGAAGCCCCGGCGGTGGCCCCCGGCGTGCGTGAAAGCCAGGCCGAAGTGGCCGAGTTGGGTGAACGCATGCGCGCGGCCATGGCGGTGCTGCGCAAGGCCAACCCGGGCTGGAAGATGAGCGGGCAGTACCTGTATCAGCTGCCGTGGTACATGTTCGTTGGCGCACCGGGCAGTGGCAAGACCACCGCGCTGACCCACTCGGGCCTGCAGTTCCCCCTGCGTGAGGCCATGGGCAGCGGTGCCATCGGCGGTGTGGGCGGTACGCGGCATTGTGACTGGTGGTTCACCGACGAAGCGGTGTTGCTCGACACCGCCGGACGTTACACCACCCAGGACAGCTACACCGAAGTGGACAAGGCCGCCTGGGGCGGTTTCCTCGACCTGTTGAAAAAGTACCGCCGCCAGCGCCCGGTCAACGGCGTGATCGTGGCGCTGAGCGTCAGTGACCTGCTTGAGCAGACCGAGGCCCAGCGCCAGGCCCAGGCGGTGGCGATTCGCGCGCGCATCGGCGAGCTGTACGAACGTTTGGGCCTGCGTTTTCCGGTGTATGTGATCATCACCAAGTGCGACCTGCTGGCGGGGTTCTCGGAGTTTTTCGAGACCTTTGGCCGCGACGAACGCGCGCAGGTGTGGGGCGTGACCTTCCCATTGCAACAGCCACCTGCGCCGGACACCGGCCTGGCGTCGTTCCCGGGTGAGTTCGATGCCCTTGAGCGCCAGTTGCAGCGGCGCGTGCTGGAACGATTGCAGCAGGAGCGCGACCTGTCGCGGCGTGCCTTGCTGTACAGCTTCCCGCAACAGTTCGCCAGCCTGGGCGATGGCCTGACCCGGTTTCTCAATACCGTGTTCGAAGCCAACCGCTACCAGGAACCGGCGCTGTTGCGTGGTGTGTATTTCACCAGCGGCACCCAGGAAGGCAGCCCGATCGACCGGGTGCTGACCTCGTTGGCGGCGTCCTTCGGACTGGGCCGCAAGGTGCTGGCGCCGAACGTGTCCAGCGGGCGCAGTTACTTCATCACCCGCCTGCTGCGCGAAGTGATCTTCAAGGAAGCCGGGCTGGCAGGTGTCAATCACCAGGAAGAGCGCCGCCGGCGTCTGCTCGGGCGGGCCGGGCGGATCGGCGCGGGCGTGCTGTTCGTGCTGCTGCTGGTGGGCATGACCATCAGTTACAACCGCAACCTGCAACTGATCGCCGACGCATCGAACGCGGCGACTAATGTCGCGCAACTGGCCAAGGCGCTGCCCGCCGAGGGCGATGTGCTGGTGACGCTGCCGTTGCTCAATGCCGCACGCGCCTTGCCGGGCGGCTATGGCGCGGGCGACAGCAGTGTGCCGCTGCTCAGTCGCATGGGCCTGTACCAGGGCAATAAGCTCGGCGCCGGCGCGGTGACTTTGTACCGTCGCCTGCTGCGCAGCACGTTGCTGCCGCATATCGTCGCCAATATGGAAAATGCCCTGCGCCGGGGGGATGCGAGCAACCAGGAGTTTCTCTATGAAACCCTGCGCGCCTACCTGATGCTCGGCCAGCGGCAGTTCTTCGATGCCGCGTCGGTGCAGGCGTGGGTCGATGTGGACTGGCGCCGTGAACTGCCCCAGGCCACACCTGCGCAATTGCAGCAACTGTCGGACCATGTTGCCGCGCTGCTGGAAGATGACGACGAAGCCGAGCCGGTGCAACTCGATAGCGCGCTGATCGCCAAGGTACGCCTGGCGCTGGCGAGCATGCCGCTGTCCCAGCGCATCTACAACCGGGTCAAGCGCCAGGTGGACCAGCAGCATTTGCCCGAGTTGAGCGTGAATGGCGCGGTGGGGCGTGATGTGTCGTCGCTGTTCACCCGCGCCAGTGGCGAGCCGCTGTCCCGTGGCGTCAGCGGCGTTTACAGCCTGGCCGGGTACCGCGCGCTCACGGACAAAACCCCGCAAGCCGTGGCCGACATGGCCAAGGACAGCTGGGTGCTGGACCGCCAGGAGTCGGCGCAGATCGCTGGCGGCAACCCGGCGATGCAGGCGGCGGTGCTGGCGCTGTATTACGCGGACTATATTCGCCAGTGGGATACCTTCCTGGCGGATGTGCACCTGACGCCCCTGACCAGTCTCGGTCAGGCCTCCCAGGTGACCAATGCGCTGGCGTCTACCGACTCGCCGCTGCGTAGCTTGCTGCAAGCGGTGTCCAGGGAAACCACACTGGAGGGCGCATTGACCTCGGCTACCGCCAAGGACACCGATCAACGCGTGCGCGACAAGATCGCGGCGGCCACCCAGAAGTTGCAATCGGCCTTGGGGGGCGACAGTCCGGCGCCGCTCGCCGAGGCGTCGGCCAACCCGGTGGACCAGCATTTTGCTGCGCTGCACCGCCTGGTGGGCAACGGCACGCCGCCGCAGCCGGTGGATGAGGTGCTGGCGTCGCTGAAGGATGCCGGGCAGTTTTTCGACAGCGCCGATGCCGCCCGTCGCAGCGCGGCGCCGGCACCGTCCAATGAAGTGCTGACCCGTTTGAAGCGTGCGGGCGATACCCAGCCTGCGCCGTTGTCGGCACTGCTGCGGGACGTGGAGTCGGGTGGCACCGCGCTGACCCTGGGCAATGAGAAGGCACGGCTGAACGCACTGTGGGAGGCGACCGGCGCTCCGTTCTGCCGGGCCGCCATAGAGGGGCGTTATCCGCTGGTGCGCAGCTCGGCCCGGGATGCCACTGCCGATGACTTCGGCAAGTTCTTCGGCCCGGGCGGCTTGATGGACGATTTCTTCAGCAAGAACCTAGCGGCTTATGTCGACATGAGCGGCAGCCAGTGGCGCTGGCGTTCCACCGGTGTGACGCCGCTGAACATTTCCCAGGACGTGCTTAACCAGTTCCAGCGTGGCGCACGGCTGCGGGATATGTTCTTCGTGGCTGGTGCGCGCCAGCCGTCGATACGCTTCGACCTCAAAACCCTCGGCGCCGACCCGGCCCTGAGCAAGGTCAGCCTGGACATCGATGGCCAACCGGTGGTGTTTGAAACGGGTAACGTGCCGGATTTCACCAGCATCTCCTTGCCGAGCGGCAAGTCCGGTGGTTTGGTGCGTCTGGATGCCACGCCGGGCCTGGCCAGCCCGCTGCGCACCGACGGACCCTGGGGCTGGTTGCGCATGATGGACAAGGCCGTGGTGAACACTCAGGGCGAACAGTTGCAACTGACCTTCAACCTGGAGGGCCATCGGGTGGCTTACCTGCTGCGTGCCAGCAGCGTGATCAACCCGTTCCGGCGTGATGGCATCGAACAGTTCCATTGCCCTGCGAGCTTTTAGGAATCAGCCATGAATGGATTTTTCGGCAAGGTCGCAAGCCATGGCGACTTTGTCAGTCGTCGTTTGCCAGCCGTCTTTTTGAGCACCTGGGACACATGGTTGCAGGCGGGTTTGCAGCGCAGCCGTGAGCGCCTGGGCGAGCAATGGCTGGAGGTGTACCTGTGCAGCCCGATCTGGCGCTTTGCGCTGGCAGCGGGTGTCTGTGGGGAGCAGGGTTGGTCGGGGGTGATGATCCCGAGCGTGGATCGGGTGGGGCGTTACTTTCCCCTGACCCTGGCGACGGCGGGGCAGGATGTACCGCTGCTGGCACGCCTGGAGCGCGATGTGTTCTGGTACGACCAGTTGGAACGGCTGGCACTGTCGGCGCTGAGCGAGGGGTTTTCGCTGGAGGCGTTCGATGACGCGGTGTCGGCAATGCCGTTACCGGGTTGCTGGACCCCGGCAAACTATTCCCACAGAAGCGTCAGCCCATCACGCTGGCTGGACCTGCCTGACCCGGAACGTATCGGCGACGGCATGCCGCAATTGAACGCACAGCTCGATCCCCAAGGGCTGGCGGGCCATGCGCTGTTCTGGACCGAAGGCTCGCCCCGCGTCGCACCGTCGATCTGGGTGGGGGAGGGGCTGCCCGACGGGGAGACGTTTGCCGATATGTTGGGGGGGCGGTAGCCATACCTGAAAAAGTCCTGGAACTGACAGGGCTTTGTTTGTCAGCTCAATGCCGCCAATTGCGCCACTGTTTCCGGAAAGCGGGCCACCAAGCGTATCAATGTCGCTGCCTGGGCATTGGGCCGGGCCCGACCTTGCTCCCAGTTTTCCAACGTGCGCGTATTGGTGCGCAGATACATGGCAAACACCGACCGGGAGAGGTTGAGTTGCTGGCGCACGGCAACGACTTCCTCTGCACTCAAGGGCGCCAGCTTATTGAAATAAACCTTGTGGGTGCGCAAGGTGATTTTGCTTTCGCGTTCGTCCGCCAGGGCGTCGAAGCCTTCGACCAGTTCGGAAAAAATGTCACGCTTCATGATGTGCTCTCGCTTTGAGTTCCCTGTCCAGCATCTGTTTAAGGGTTTTCTTGTGTTGCGGTGTCAGGTCGTCTTGTTCATGTTTGCCGTACAGCGTAAACAGCCAGAATTGCGTACCGCCCGACCACCAGTAGTAAATGATCCTCAGGCCACCACGTTTGCCTTTGTTGCGTCGCTCATCGAAGAAGCGAACCTTGCGTAACCCGCCTGTTCCTTCGATCACATCACCGGCTTGCGGGTTTTTCATCAATTCCTGTTGAAAACCGTGGAAAAGCTCGTCACTCAGATAGTCCTTGCGATGCCGTTCGAAGGCCGGTAGTTCGATAAATAGAGCGTCCATGTTCTGTACGTAGCCTGCGTATAGTTTGGTGGTCCACCCGTTTGGGGTCAAGTGACCCGATTGTGGGAACTTTCCTAAAGCGCAAACACCATACGATTGCTGTCAGTAAGTAGATGCCGGATGAGAAGGCATGTGGGAGAGGAAATTTCGGCGAGTAAGGCAAGACAAAAATACTTAATCCCACAAACGCAAAACGGCGCCCGAAGGCGCCGTTTTGGTTACTGCATCGACCTAAGCGATCAAACGCCCAGTACCGCGTGCTGCACCAGGGTGAGCAGCGGTTGTGGGTACACACCCAGGAAGAACGCGAGCAGGGCGATGGCCAGCAGCATGACGCCACCGGCTTTCTGTTCCCAGTGCAGCTCGGCGTCCACGCGGCGCAGGTTCGGCTCGATCAGGTACAGGGTGACCATCACGCGCAGGTAGTAGAACACGCCGATGGCGCTGCCCAGGATCAGCGAAGCGACCAACCACCATTCGTGCGCTTCGACACCGGTGGCCACGATGTAGAACTTGCCGATGAAGCCCGCGGTCAGCGGGATACCGGCCAGGGACAGCATCATCACGGTCAATACGGCGGTCAGGTACGGACGGCGCCAGAACAGGCCGCGGTATTCGTACAGGGCGTCGGCGTCACGGCCTTTGTAAGGCGAGGACATCAGGGTGATCACACCGAACGCGCCGAGGCTGGTGATCACGTAGGTGACCAGGTACACGCCGATGGCTTCCACGGCCAGGCCCTTGCTCGCCACCAGGGCGATCAGCAGGTAGCCGAAGTGAGCGATGGACGAGTAACCCAGCAGACGCTTGAGGTTGTTCTGGGTCAGGGCCAGCAGGTTGCCGAACAGGATCGACGCGATGGCGATCACGGTCAGTACGTTGCTCAGCACGCCGGTGTTGGCGGCGGGGGAGATCTGGAACAGACGCACCATCACCGCGAACACCGCCACTTTCGAGGCGGTGGCCAGGAACGCGGCTACCGGCGCCGGGGCGCCTTCGTACACGTCCGGGGTCCACAGGTGGAACGGTACCAGCGACAGCTTGAACGCCAGGCCGATCAGCATCATCGCCAGGCCCAGTTGGGCAATCGGCGCCGGGCTGTTGGTGGTGGCCAGGGCGTGGCCGATACCGGTGAAGCTCAGGCTGCCGGCTTCGGCGTAGAGCAGGGCCATACCGAACAACAGGAACGCGGAGCCGGCAGCCGACAGCACCATGTACTTGATGCCGGCTTCCAGGGAGCGCTTGTTGAAGAAGGCGTAAGCCACCAGGCCGTAGGTCGGGATGGACAGCAGTTCCAGGCCGATGAACAGGCCGGCCAGGTGCTGTGCGCTGACCAGTACGATACCGCCGGCCGCAGCCAGCAGGATCAGCAGGTACAGCTCTTCGCGATTGCCCGGGTAGCCAGTGCCGCCTTCGCCGAGGTAGGCGTGGGCGAGGGTGACGCAGGCCAGTGTCGCGACCAGGATCAGCGCGATGTACAGCAAGGCGAAGTCATCGACCATCATCAGCGGCGTTACCGCCAGTGGCGCGACCTTGAGGGCCGGGATGATCGACAGCAGGGCCAGGTTCAGACCGGCGCAAGACAGCAGGAACGTTTGCGAGTGATTGCGGCGCCAGGCGATCGCCAGCATCACCACGACGATGGTGAGGCTGGTGATCAGCAGCGGCGCAAGCGCGATAAAGTGTTGGATCGTGAATTCCATAGCGCTCTTACCGGGCCGAAGCGAGTTGAGTGAAGGCGGTGCTGAACCACTGCTGCACGCCATGCATCGTCGCGGCAGAAGTGTCCAGGAACGGTTGCGGGTACACGCCGATGTAGATCAGCAGCACCGCAAGGCCGAGCACCATGATCAGTTCGCGACCATCCATCCCTTTCAGGACGGTGTCGGACTTGGCCGGGCCGAAGTAGGCGCGGTGGATCATGATCAGCGAGTAGACCGAACCGAACACCAGGCCGGAGGTGGCAATCGCAGTGATCCATGGGGCGGTGACGAAGCTGCCGATCAGGATCAGGAACTCGCCGACGAAGTTACCGGTACCCGGCAGGCCCAGGGAGGCGGCTGCAAAGAACAGGCTGATCGCCGGCAGGTAAGCGATGCGCGACCACACGCCACCCATTTCACGCATGTCACGGGTGTGCAGGCGCTCGTACAGCTGACCACTCAGGATAAACAGCGCAGCGGCGGAAACACCGTGGGCCAGCATCTGGATCACCGCACCTTGCAACGCCAGCTGACTGCCGGAGTAGATGCCGATCAATACGAAGCCCATGTGGGAAACGGACGAGAAGGCGATCAGACGCTTGATGTCGGTTTGTGCGAACGCCAGGAATGCACCGTAGAAGATCCCGATCAGACCCAGGGTCATGGCGATCGGCGCGAATTCGGCCGACGCATTCGGGAACAGCGGCAGGGCGAAACGCAGCAGGCCGTAGGCCGCCGTCTTCAACAGGATACCGGCCAGGTCGACCGAACCTGCGGTCGGTGCCTGGGCGTGGGCGTCAGGCAGCCAGGAGTGGAACGGCACCACCGGCAGCTTCACCGCGAAGGCAATGAAGAAGCCCAGCATCAGGATGTACTCGGTGGTCAGGGACATCTTGGTCTTCAACAGGTCGGCGTAGTTGAAGGTAATCACGCCGGTGTTGTTGAAGTTGACCAGTACCAGGCCCAGGATCGCCACCAACATGATCAGGCCGGAAGCCTGGGTGAAGATGAAGAACTTGGTCGCCGCGTAGATCCGGGTTTTCTTGCCGTCCGAAGAACTGTGACCCCAGAGCGCGATGAGGAAGTACATCGGCACCAGCATCATTTCCCAGAAGAAGAAGAACATGAACAGGTCGAGGGCGAGGAATACGCCGACGACGCCGCCCAGGATCCACATGAGGTTCAGGTGGAAGAAGCCCACGTGACGCTCGATTTCCTTCCAGGAGCAGAGTACCGAGAGGATACCCAGCAGGCCGGTCAGCAGGATCATCAACAGCGACAGGCCGTCGAGGGCCAGGTGCACGTTGATGCCGAAGCGCTGGATCCAGACATGCTTGAACTCGATGGCCCAGGTCGGATCGGCGCCAGGCGCCGGTGCGAATGAATAGTCGCCATGGGCCCACAGCCAGAGGCCGAGGGCGAGTTCCAGGGACATGGTCAGCAACGCGATCCAGCGGGGGAGGGTGGCGCCGGAGCGCTCACCCAGCCAGCAGAGCAGGCCGCCGATAAAGGGGATCAGGATTAGCCAGGGCAGAATCATGACGGGCTCGTTTCCTTTTGCAATTTCGCAACGTTCATAGTCAGACCGCTACCAGGACAATGGCGCCGATCACCAGCACGGCACCCGCCGCCATGGAAGCTGCGTACCAGCGCAGTTGGCCGGTCTCGCTGCGGCTCAGGGCGGTGTGACCGGCCTTGGCGGTGCGCGGGATCAAACCGATGGTCTGGTCGAGCGGGTCTTTGCGCAGTACATGGCTGATGGCCAGGTAAGGCTTGACGAACAGTTTGTCGTAGATCCAGTCGAAGCCCCAGGCGGCGAACCACCAGGCTGACAGGACACGGCCAATGCCACTGTTGGCAACCGCGGTCACGAAGCGACGCTTGCCGAGGAACAGCAGGGCCGCCAGCAGGATACCGGCGATCGCGATGGCGCCCGAGGCGATTTCCAGGCTGTGCTGGGCTTCGCCGCCGGCATGACCGACGCTTTGCGGCAGTACACCGTGCAGAGGCGGGGTGATCATGGCGCCGACGAAGGTCGACAGGATGATCAGTACCGACAGTGGCAGCCAGTGCGAGATGCCATGGCCTGCGTGGGCTTCGGTCTTGGCTTCACCGTGGAAGGCGATGAAGATCAGGCGGAAGGTGTACAGCGAGGTCATGAACGCACCTGCCAGGCCTGCGTACAGCAGGTTCTGGTGGCCGCTGGCAAAGGCTTCCCAGAGGATTTCGTCCTTGGAGTAGAAACCGGCGGTCACCAGCGGCAGGGCGGCCAGGGCGGCACCACCGACGATGAAGCTGGCGTAGGCCAGCGGCAGTTTTTTCCACAGGCCGCCCATCTTGAAGATGTTCTGCTCGTGGTGGCAGGCCACGATCACCGCACCGGAGGCGAGGAACAGCAGGGCCTTGAAGAACGCGTGGGTCATCAGGTGGAAGATCGCCGCGTCCCAGGCGCCAACGCCCAGGGCCAGGAACATGTAGCCGATCTGGCTCATGGTCGAGTAGGCGAGGATCCGCTTGATGTCGGTTTGCACCAGGGCGGCAAAACCGGCCAGTACCAGGGTCACGCCGCCGACGATGCCCACCAGGTGCAGGATTTCCGGCGCCAGGGTGAACAGGCCGTGGGTACGGGCGATCAGGTAGACACCGGCGGTGACCATGGTTGCGGCGTGGATCAGTGCCGAAACCGGGGTAGGACCGGCCATCGCATCCGCCAGCCAGGTTTGCAGCGGCAGTTGCGCGGACTTACCGACGGCGCCGCCCAGCAGCATCAGGGTCGCGAGGGTGATCCAGAAGTCGCCGACCTGGAACTTCTGCGGAGCCAGCACCAGCAGTTCCTGGATGTTCAGCGTGCCCACCTGTTGGAACAGGATGAACAGGCCGATGGCCATGAACACGTCGCCGATGCGGGTCACGATAAAGGCTTTGAGTGCGGCGTTACCGTTGTTGCGGTTGCTGTAGTAGAAACCGATCAACAGGTACGAGCACAGGCCCACGCCTTCCCATCCGAAGTACAGGAACAACAGGTTGTCGCCGAGCACCAGGAACAGCATGCTGGCGATAAACAGGTTGGTGTACGAGAAGAAGCGCGAGTAGCCCGCTTCACCGCGCATGTACCAGGACGCGAACAGGTGGATCAGGAAGCCCACACCCACCACCACGCCGAGCATGGTGATGGACAGACCGTCGATGTAGAGCGCGAAGTCCGGCTTGAAGCCTTCCACCGCCATCCACTTCCACAGCACCAGGGTATAGTGACCGCCTTCCGGTGGTGCCACGTTGAATTGCCAGATGACGTAGGCGGCCACGATGGCCGACAGGCCAATGGAGCCCACGCCCACCAGGGCAGACAGGTTTTCCGACCAGCGTCCACGGGAGAACGACAGCAGCAGGAAACCGATCAGGGGAAATACGAAAGTCAGAAAGATCATGTTCAT
Source organism: Pseudomonas sp. SDO5271_S396 (assembly GCF_054071795.1). Taxonomy (NCBI): domain Bacteria; kingdom Pseudomonadati; phylum Pseudomonadota; class Gammaproteobacteria; order Pseudomonadales; family Pseudomonadaceae; genus Pseudomonas; species Pseudomonas sp. SDO5271_S396. Next base: position 251,202 of record NZ_JBSVWB010000001.1, on the reverse strand, counting down.
CCGCGCATCTCACTGGCAGCGTCGATATCAAGCGTGTGGAAGCGACGATACAGTTGCAGCAGGATCGCCAGGCCGATACTGGCCTCGGCGGCTGCCAGGCTGATCACCAGGATGAACATGACTTGTCCATCCGGCTGGCCCCAACGTGCACCGGCGACGATGAAGGCCAATGCCGCGGCGTTCATCATGATTTCCAGGCTCATCAACACGAACAGAATGTTACGGCGGACCATCAGGCCGACCAGGCCAAGGCAGAACAGGATGCCGGCGACCGCCAGACCATGCTCCAGAGGGATAGCAGGCATCGTCATTGCTCCTTGGCTTCGTTGCGGCCCAAGTGGAAGGCGGTGACGGCTGCGGCGAGCAGCAACATCGACGCCAGTTCGACCACCAGCAGGTACGGGCCGAACAGGCTGATGCCCACGGCTTTCGCGTCCACGGTGGTGTGGCCGATGGCCTGGCCGCTCTGGTGAGCGAACAGCACATACAGCAGTTCACCCAGCAGCAGGGCCGCCAGGATGACCGGGCCGAGCCAGATGCCGGGCTTGAGCCAGACGCGTTCCTGGGCGACCGAGGCCGGCCCCAGGTTGAGCATCATCACCACAAACACGAACAGCACCATGATGGCGCCGGCGTAGGCGATCACTTCCAGCACACCGGCGAACGGCGCGCCGAGGCTGAAGAAGGTCATGGCCACGGCGATCAACGAAATGATCAGGTAGAGCAGGGCGTGCACAGGATTGGTGTTGGTGATCACGCGAAGCGTGGACACCACTGCAATACCGGACGCGAAATAGAAAGCGAATTCCATCTTTCTTCCTTAAGGCAGCAAGCTCTTCACGTTGATCGGCTCGGCTTCGTTTTGTGCGGCGCCCTTCGGCTTGCCGGCAACGGCCATACCTGCAACACGATAGAAGTTGTAATCAGGGTTTTTACCGGGACCAGAGATCAGCAGATCTTCTTTCTCGTACACCAGGTCCTGACGTTTGAACTCGGCCATTTCGAAATCCGGCGTGAGCTGGATCGCGGTGGTCGGGCAAGCTTCCTCGCAAAGGCCGCAGAAGATGCAGCGCGAGAAGTTGATGCGGAAGAAGTCCGGGTACCAGCGACCGTCTTCGGTTTCAGCTTTCTGCAGGGAGATACAGCCCACCGGGCAGGCTACCGCGCACAGGTTGCAGGCTACGCAGCGCTCTTCGCCGTCGGGGTCGCGGGTCAGCACGATGCGGCCGCGATAGCGCGGCGGCAGGTACACCGCCTCTTCCGGGTATTGCAGGGTGTCGCGTTTGCGAAAGCCGTGACCGAACACCATCACCAGGCTTCGCAACTGGGTACCGGTACCCTTAACGATGTCGCCAATATATTTGAACATGGGTCAAATCCTCACTGAACCGCGCCGGCTGGCGTGTTCAACAACACAAGCGCAGCGGTCACCAGCAAATTGATCAGGGTCAGCGGCAGGCAGAATTTCCAGCTGAAATCCATCACCTGGTCATACCGTGGGCGCGGGATGGAGGCGCGCAGCAGGATGAACAGCATGATGAAGAACGCGGTCTTCAGGGCGAACCAGACGAAGGCCAGTTGCGGCAGGATGCCGAACGGACCGTGCCAGCCACCGAAGAACAGGGTGACCAGCAGCGCCGAGATCAAGATGATGCCGATGTACTCACCGACGAAGAACATGCCCCATTTCATGCCGGCGTATTCGATGTGATAGCCGTCGGCCAGTTCCTGTTCCGCTTCCGGCTGGTCGAATGGGTGACGGTGGGTCACGGCGACGCCGGCGATGAAGAAGGTACAGAAGCCGAAGAACTGCGGAATGATGAACCACAGGTTCTGTGCCTGGTACTCGACGATGTCGCGCATGTTGAACGAGCCGACCTGCACCACGATGCCCATCAGGGCCAGGCCCATGAACACTTCGTAGGACACGGTCTGGGCCGAAGCCCGCAAGCTGCCCAGCAGTGCGAACTTGTTGTTGCTCGACCAGCCGGCGAACAGCACCGCATAGACCGACAGACCGGCCATGGCGAAGAAGAACAGCAGGCCGATGTTCAGGTCCGCGACGCCCCAGGTCGGGGTGATCGGGATGATCGCGAAGGCGATCAGCAAGGCGCTCATGGCCACGACCGGTGCCAGGGTGAAGATCACCTTGTCGGCAAACGGCGGGGTCCAGTCTTCCTTGAAGAACATCTTCAGCATGTCGGCCGCGATCTGGAACATACCGAACGGACCCACACGGTTCGGACCGTAACGGTCCTGCCACCAGCCCAGCAGGCGACGTTCCACGAAGGAGAGCAGGGCGCCGGCGACCACCACGGCCAGCAGCACCACGATCGCCTTGAGGACCGCAATGATCACGTCGATCACTTCAGGGGTGAACCAGGTCATTGTGCTGCCTCCTGCAGACCATCAACGGTTTTGCCAAAGATGGCGGGCGGGATGCCGGCGATGCCTTTGGGCAACGCCACCAGGCCAGCGCCCAGCTCTTCGTTGATGCGCAGCGGCAGGCGCAGGGTCTGGCCGGCCACGTTCAGGCTCAGCAGTGCACCGTCGTTGACGCCCAGGCGGTCGGCTTCGGACTTGGCCAGCGCCACGTAGGCCTGTGGAAGACGCTCTTGTACCGGCGCGGCCTTGGAAGAGGTCTCTTCGCTGCCGAACAGGTGGAAGAACGGCACGGCTTGCCAGGTGCCCTGGGCCGGGTTGAACGGACGGGGAACGGCGGCGAACCAGTTCAACGCGTCACCGGTGCTTTCGATCAGGCGGGTGCCCGGGTCGCCAGCGCGGATGTGACCGCCGACTTCGTCCTGGAACTTGTTCCAGGCTTGCGGCGAGTTCCAGCCCGGCGACCACGCGAACGGTACTTGCTGGCGCGGTTCGACGGAGCCCGAGTAGCCTTCCATGGAGAAGGCGAACGCGGTGTCGGTGTCTTGCGGGGTACGTGGTTCATGCACGCTGATGTTGGCGCGCATGGCGGTACGACCGGAATAACGCAGCGGTTCGCGGGCCAGCTTCATGCCCTTGATGCGGAACGCAGCGGACGGGGCGGCGTCGACGATGCCGGCCAACTGCGCGGTGCTCGAGGCAACGGCGGCGGTGACGTGGTCGAGCTGGGTCCAGTCGATCGGCTGGTTCAGCAGAGTGGCGCGCAGGGCGTGCAGCCAGCGCCAGCCTTCGTGTACCAGGATGCTGGCGTCCATGTATTTCGGATCGAACACCTGGAAGAAACGCTGGGCGCGGCCTTCCTGGCTGACCAGGGTACCGTCGCCTTCAGCGAAGCTGGCGGCGGGCAGGACCAGGTCGGCGCGGTCGCTGGTGGCGGTCTTCTGGTGATCGGCGACGATCAGCACCTTGGCGGCGTTGAGCGCAGCGTCAACCTTGGCCGCGTCGGTGCGGGTGTACAGGTCGTTTTCCAGCACCACGATGGCATCGGCCTTGCCGTCGATCACGCTTTGCAGCGCGGCGTCGACCGATTCGCCACCGAGCATGGCCAGGCCGAGGCTGTTGGCTTCCGGCACGACCAGGCTGATGGAGCCGTTCTTCTCGCGCAGCTTCAGCGCCTTGGCGATGTTGGCGGCGGCTTCGATCAGCGCCTTGGAACCCAGCGAGGTACCGGCGATGATCAGTGGGCGCTTGGCGGCCAGCAGGGCGTCGGCGATACGCTGGGCCAGTTCCACGGCTTCAGCGTCCAGGCCTTCGACGGCAGGTGCGCTGGCGTCGAGAGCGTGGGCCACGGCGAAACCGATGCGGGCCAGGTCGTCCGGAGCTGCGTGCACGCACTCTTCGGCCACGTCGTCCAGCTTGGTTTCAGCCAGGCTTGCGATAAACAGCGGGTTCAGCGCGTGCTGGCCGATGTTCTTCACGGCGGCGTCGAGCCAAGGCTGTACGCGCATGGCTTCGGCCATGTCTTCGGCCTTGCCCTTGACCGACTGGCGCAAGGCCAGGGCGATGCGGGCGGCGGTCTGGGTCAGGTCTTCACCGAGGACGAAGACGGCGTCGTGGTCTTCGATGTCGCGCATGTTCGGAACCGGCAGCGGGCTGTCGTTCAGCACTTGCAGGACCAGGCGGATGCGCTCCAGCTCAGCGGCTTCGATGCCGGAGTAGAAGTGCTCGGCGCCGACCAGTTCGCGCAACGCGTAGTTGCTTTCGAGGCTGGCGCGTGGCGAACCGATACCGACGATGTTGCGGCCACGCAGCAGGTCGGCGGCGTTGTCCAGCGCGTCGTCCAGGCTCAGCTTGGTGCCGTTGGCCAGCAATGGCTGGCGTGGACGGTCCTTGCGGTTGACGTAGCCATAGCCGAAACGGCCACGGTCGCACAGGAAGTACTGGTTCACGGAGCCGTTGAAACGGTTTTCGATGCGGCGCAGTTCGCCATAGCGCTCGCCCGGGGAGATGTTGCAACCGCTGGAGCAGCCATGGCAGATGCTCGGGGCGAACTGCATGTCCCACTTGCGGTTGTAGCGCTCGGAGTGGGTCTTGTCGGTGAACACACCGGTCGGGCAGACCTCGGTGAGGTTGCCGGAGAACTCGCTTTCCAGAACGCCGTCTTCGATACGACCGAAGTAGACGTTGTCGTGCGCACCGTACACGCCCAGGTCGGTGCCGCCGGCGTAGTCCTTGTAGAAACGCACGCAACGGTAGCAGGCGATGCAGCGGTTCATTTCATGGGAAATGAACGGGCCGAGGTCCTGGTTCTGGTGGGTACGCTTGGTGAAGCGATAACGGCGCTCGTTGTGGCCGGTCATCACGGTCATGTCTTGCAGGTGGCAGTGGCCGCCTTCCTCGCACACCGGGCAGTCGTGCGGGTGGTTGGTCATCAGCCATTCCACGACGCTTGCGCGGAATGCCTTGGATTCTTCATCGTCGATGGAGATCCAGGTGTTGTCGGTGGCGGGCGTCATGCAGGACATGACGATGCGACCACGGGTGTCGTTCTCGTCGTTGTACTGCTTGACCGCACACTGGCGACAGGCACCGACGCTACCGAGTGCGGGGTGCCAGCAGAAATACGGAATGTCGAGGCCTAGCGACAGACAAGCCTGTAACAGGTTGTCCGCCCCATCGACTTCGAGCGCTTTGCCGTCTACGTGGATAGTGGCCATGGTTCAAAGTTCTTCGTTGGCCCGGTGTCAGCGGGCGTGGCTAATGGAATCTTGTTATTCATGTGCATCTACACAGCCCTGAGGGCGTCAGCACATGAGAAGGCGAAGGGCACGGACCCTTCGCCTTTTTAAGCGTTACGCGCCGACTACGATCGGCTTCGCCAGAGGCGGGACGGCGGCGCTGGTGGGCGCGATGCCGGCTTCGAACTCCGAGCGGAAGTATTTGATGGCGCTGCCCAATGGCTCCACGGCGCCCGGTGCGTGAGCGCAGAAGGTCTTGCCTGGGCCGAGGAAACCGACCAGGCCCAGCAGGGTTTCGATATCACCCTCGCGGCCTTCGCCTTTTTCCAGGGCCATCAGCAGCTTCACGCTCCACGGCAGACCGTCGCGGCACGGGGTGCAGAAACCGCAGGACTCACGGGCAAAGAACTGCTCCATGTTGCGCAGCAGCGAGACCATGTTGACGGTGTTGTCCACCGCCATCGCCAGGCCCGTACCCATCCGGGTGCCGACCTTGCCGATGCCGCCGGCATACATTTGTGCGTCCAGATGTTCGGGCAACAGGAAACCGGTACCGGCGCCGCCGGGCTGCCAGGCTTTCAAGGTATAGCCGTCGCGCATGCCGCCGGCGTAGTCCTCGAACAGCTCGCGGGCGGTCACACCGAATGGCAGTTCCCACAGGCCCGGGTTCTTGACCTTGCCGGAGAAGCCCATGAGCTTGGTGCCCATGTCTTCGCTACCTTCGCGAGCCAGGGATTTGTACCAGTCCACGCCGTCGGCGATGATCGCCGGCACGTTGCACAGGGTCTCGACGTTGTTCACGCAGGTCGGCTTGCCCCACACGCCCACGGCGGCAGGGAAGGGCGGCTTGGAGCGCGGGTTGGCGCGGCGACCTTCGAGGGAGTTGATCAGTGCGGTTTCTTCACCGCAGATGTAACGCCCGGCGCCGGTGTGCACGAACAGCTCGAAGTCAAAACCCGAGCCGAGGATGTTCTTGCCCAACAGGCCAGCGGCCTTGGCTTCTTCCACGGCACGGTTGAGGTGCTTGGCGGCGGTGGTGTACTCGCCGCGCAGGAAGATGTAGCCGCGGTAGGTTTTCAGCGCGCGGGCGCTGATCAGCATGCCTTCGATCAGCAGATGGGGCAGTTGCTCCATCAGCATGCGGTCTTTCCAGGTGTTCGGCTCCATTTCGTCCGCGTTGCACAGCAGGTAGCGGATGTTGATGGATTCGTCCTTGGGCATCAGGCCCCACTTCACCCCCGTGGGGAAGCCTGCACCGCCCCGACCTTTGAGGCCGGCGTCTTTCACGGTCTGGACGATATCGTCCTGGGCCATGTCGGCAAAGGCTTTGCGTGCAGCGGCATAGCCGTTCTTGGCCTGGTATTCGTCGAGCCATACCGGCTCGGCATCGTCACGCAGGCGCCAGGTCAGCGGGTGGGTCTCAGGCGACCGCTGGATGCGGTTGGCCGGGCCGAAAGAAGTCAGGGTCATGGGTAGCCCTCGAGCAATTGGGTGACGCCGGATGCCTGCACGTCGCCGAATGTGTCGTCGTCGATCATCAACGCCGGCGCCTTGTCGCAGTTGCCCAGGCAGCATACCGGCAGCAGCGTGAAGCGGCCGTCCGGGGTGGTCTGGCCGAGGCCGATACCGAGCTTGCTCTGGATCGCGCTGACCACGGACTCGTGGCCACCGATGTAGCAGACCATGCTGTCGCACACGCGAATGATGTGGCGGCCCACCGGCTGGCGGAAGATCTGGCTGTAGAACGTGGCCACGCCTTCAACGTCGCTGGCGGGGATGCCGAGCAGTTCGCCGATGGCGTAGACGGCACCGTCCGGCACCCAGCCGCGTGCTTTCTGCACGATCTTCAAGGCTTCGATCGACGCCGCGCGCGGGTCTTCGTAGTGATGCATCTCGTGCTCGATGGCCGAGCGCTCGGCTTCACTCAAGGTGAAGCGGTCTGTCTGGATAAGCGTGCTGTTCATGCTTAGCGGTCCACGTCGGCCATAACGAAGTCGATACTGCCCAGGTACGCGATCAAGTCCGCGACCATCTCGCCTTTGATCACCGAAGGGATCTGCTGCAAGTGGGCGAAGCTTGGGGTGCGAATCCGGGTGCGGTAGCTCATGGTGCCGCCGTCGCTCGTCAGGTAGTAACTGTTGATGCCCTTGGTCGCTTCAATCATCTGGAAGGATTCGTTGGCCGGCATGACCGGGCCCCACGAAACTTGCAGGAAGTGCGTGATCAGGGTTTCGATGTGCTGCAGCGTGCGCTCTTTGGGCGGTGGCGTGGTCAGCGGGTGATCCGCCTTGTACGGGCCTTCCGGCATGTTGCGCATGCACTGGTCGATGATCTTGATGCTCTGGCGCATCTCTTCGACGCGGACCATGCAGCGGTCGTAGGCGTCGCCGTTCGCGGCCAGCGGTACTTCGAATTCGAAGTTCTCGTAGCCGGAGTAGGGGCGGGCTTTACGCAGGTCGAAGTCGCAGCCGGTGGAACGCAGGCCGGCACCGGTGACGCCCCATTCCAGGGCCTCTTTGGTGTTGTACGACGCCACGCCGATGGTGCGGCCCTTGAGGATGCTGTTTTGCAGGGCGGCCTTGGTGTACTCGTCCAGACGCTTGGGCATCCACTCGACGAATTCCTTGACCAGCTTTTCCCAGCCGCGCGGCAGGTCGTGGGCGACGCCACCGATGCGGTACCAGGCCGGGTGCAGACGGAAACCGGTGATGGCTTCGATCACTTTGTAGGCGCGCTGACGGTCGGTGAAGGTGAAGAACACCGGGGTCATGGCGCCCACGTCCTGGATATAGGTGCCCAGGAACAGCAGGTGGCTGGTGATGCGGAAGAACTCGGCCATCATGATGCGGATGGTGTCGACCTTCTGCGGTACCTTGATGCCGGCCAGCTTCTCGACCGAGAGCACGTACGGCAGGTTGTTCATCACGCCGCCGAGGTAGTCGATACGGTCGGTGTACGGGATGTAGCTGTGCCAGGACTGGCGCTCGCCCATCTTCTCGGCGCCACGGTGGTGGTAACCGATGTCCGGCACGCAGTCGACGATTTCTTCGCCGTCCAGTTGCAGGATGATGCGGAATGCACCGTGGGCCGAAGGGTGGTTCGGGCCCAGGTTGAGGAACATATAGTCCTCGTTCGCACCGGAACGCTTCATGCCCCAGTCTTCCGGACGGAAGCGCGCGGCTTCTTCTTCCAACTGTTGCTTGGCAAGGTTCAGGCTGAACGGATCGAATTCGGTGGCGCGGGCAGGGAAGTCCTTGCGCAGCGGGTGACCTTCCCAGGTCGGCGGCATCATGATGCGCGACAGGTGCGGGTGGCCCGGGAAGTCGATGCCGAACATGTCCCAGACTTCACGCTCGTACCAGCTGGCGTTCGGCCAGATACCGGTGACGGTCGGGACGCTCAGGTCGCTCTCGGACAGCGCGACCTTGATCATCACGTCGCTGTTACGCTCCAGCGACATCAGATGGTAGAACACGGTGAAGTCGGCGCCGCTCGGCAGGCCCTGGCGCTTGGTGCGCAGACGCTCGTCCACGCCATGCAGGTCGTACAGCATGACGTAGGGCTTGGGCAGGTTGCGCAGGAAGGTCAGGACTTCGACGAGCTTGGCACGCGACACCCACAGCACCGGCATGCCGGTGCGGGTAGCCTGTGCGGTGAACGCATCAGCGCCAAAACGGTTATTGAGTTCGACGACCACATCCTGGTCGTCTGCCTTGTAAGGCGGGATGTACAGAGCACTGCCTGTAGTCATGGTCTTTTTATCGCTTTCGGTCAACGTAAAGAATGAAGCCAGGTTTTCGTTCTAATAGAAGAAGCGGTCTGGATCAGACTTCGTCGGGGCTGCGCAGGTTGGTGACTGCGATTCGCTGTTCGCGGCGCTCTTCCTTTTGCGAAGGCATCTCGGCGCGATAAACGCCTTGATCGCCAACGACCCAGGAAAGCGGGCGACGCTCCTTGCCAATCGATTCCTGCAGCAGCATCAAGCCTTGCAGGAACGCTTCAGGGCGAGGCGGGCAGCCAGGCACGTAGACGTCCACGGGCAGGAACTTGTCCACCCCTTGAACGACGGAATAGATGTCGTACATGCCACCGGAGTTGGCGCACGAACCCATGGAGATCACCCACTTGGGTTCCAGCATTTGCTCGTAGAGACGCTGGATGATGGGTGCCATCTTCACGAAGCACGTACCGGCGATGACCATGAAGTCCGCCTGGCGCGGCGATGCCCGGATAACTTCGGCGCCGAAGCGCGCGATGTCGTGGGGCGCCGTGAAGGCGGTGGTCATTTCCACGTAGCAGCACGAAAGGCCGAAGTTGTACGGCCACAGGGAGTTTTTACGCCCCCAGTTGACTGCACCGCTCAGCACGTCTTCGAGCTTGCCCATGAAGATGTTTTTGTGGACTTGATCCTCTAACGGATCGGCAACGGTTTCCCGCTGGCCGATGGGGTACTGCTCGTTAGGAGCATCCGGGTCGATCCTGGTGAGATTGTATTGCATCGCCAAAGCCTCATTGTTTCAGCTTCGCTTGCCGCTTGCGACGAGCTTCCGGAGCCCAATCAAGGGCGCCCACTCGAAATAGGTAGACAAGGCCTGCCAACAGAATTGCTATGAAAACGAGGGCTTCGACGAATCCGGTCCAGCCGCTTTCGCGGACGGACACAGACCAGGCAAAGAGAAAGAGGGCTTCGATATCGAAGATCACGAACAGCATCGCGACCAGATAGAATTTGGCTGAAAGCCGCAAGCGGGCGCCACCTGTAGGCAGCATGCCGGACTCGAACGGTTCATTTTTGCTGCGGCCCCAGGCTTTTGACCCGAGGAGGCTGGAGACGCCGAGCATGAAGGCGCAGAGGCCGCCGACACCGAGGAGGAAAATGGCAAAGCCCCAGTTGTGGGCCATGAGTCCTGTCGCTTCGGTCATGCTGGGAATCCTTAACAGAGAGCAAGGGTCTCTGAGCTTGAAAAAGTAACGATGCAGTGACGATATGTCGCACTGCAATCAATCGCGGTGATTTTATGGCTAAACACCGGGCAAGTAAAATTCCTGTGGCGAAATTATTCGATGGAATAAGGACATAGTGCGCCTTTGTGGGGCTGCAGCCCTTGTGCTGTGGGCATTAGCGGGCTTTTGAACAATTAAGTTTTGTTTGTCTGGTAACGAAGCTTTCATGCTCCAAATGATAATGAATATTGTTTGGGTGGGGTTTAAGCGAATGTTTCTCGAGTGGCCGGGGAAGTTGCCGTTACTTGCTTGATTGTCGGTTAGTTGCTGACGGGGATCTTTTAACCGATCTGGTTCGCGCAAACACCGCTCTGGATCAATGTTTTGCCAAAAAACTCCTGACTGAATGCATTCCCCTTGTGGGAGCGGGCTTGCCCGCGATGGCGGTGTGTCAGTAAATGAATGCGGTGACTGTTGTACCGCTATCGCAGGCAAGCCAGCTCCCACATTGGGTTGTGGTGATCTTGAGATAAAAAAACGCCCCGAACCAGTCGGGGCGTGATGTGTGTGCGGCACTGCGGTTAGGTCTTCCCTGGGGCCGCAATGGCCGTGTACTCGGTACGGCTTAGTGGAACTGCTCTTCTTCGGTCGAGCCGGTCAGCGCGGTTACGGACGAGGTGCCGCCCTGGATCACGGTGGTCATGTCGTCGAAGTAGCCGGTGCCCACTTCCTGCTGGTGCGCTACGAAGGTGTAGCCTTTGGCGGCGTCGGCGAATTCCTGCTCCTGCAGCTTCACGTAGGCGGTCATGTCGTTGCGGGCGTAGTCGTGCGCCAGGTTGAACATGCTGTGCCACATGTTGTGAATGCCGGCCAGGGTGATGAACTGGTGCTTGTAGCCCATGGCGGACAGTTCGCGCTGGAACTTGGCGATGGTCGCGTCGTCCAGGTTCTTCTTCCAGTTGAAGGAAGGCGAGCAGTTGTAGGACAGCAGTTGGTCCGGGTATTCCTTTTTGATCGCTTCGGCGAAGCGACGGGCTTCGTCCAGGTCCGGCTTGGCGGTTTCGCACCAGATCAGGTCGGCGTACGGCGCGTAGGCCAGGCCGCGAGCGATGGCCTGGTCGAGGCCGGCGCGCACTTTATAGAAGCCTTCCTGGGTGCGGGTGCCGGTCACGAACGGCTGGTCGTACGGGTCGCAGTCCGATGTCAGCAGGTCGGCGGCGTTGGCATCGGTACGCGCCAGGATGATGGTCGGTACGCCGGCGACGTCAGCGGCCAGGCGAGCAGCGGTCAGCTTCTGTACAGCTTCCTGGGTGGGCACCAGTACCTTGCCGCCCATGTGGCCGCATTTTTTTACCGAGGCCAACTGGTCTTCGAAGTGCACGCCGGCAGCGCCTGCCTCGATCATGCTCTTCATCAGTTCGTAGGCGTTCAGCACGCCACCGAAACCGGCTTCGGCGTCGGCGACGATCGGCGCGAAGTAGTCGATGTAGCCTTCGTCACCCGGGTTCTTGCCGGCTTTCCACTGGATCTGGTCGGCACGACGGAACGAGTTGTTGATGCGCTTGACCACGGTCGGCACCGAGTCCACCGGGTACAGCGATTGGTCGGGGTACATGGATTCAGCGGAGTTGTTGTCCGCTGCCACTTGCCAGCCGGACAGGTAGATCGCCTGGATACCGGCTTTCACCTGTTGTACTGCCTGGCCGCCAGTGAGGGCGCCCATGCAGTTGACGAAATCTTTGTCGGGACGGAAGGACGGCTTGGCACCCTGGGTGACCAGGTTCCACAGCTTCTCGGCGCCCATTTTTGCAAAAGTGTGCTCAGGTTGAACCGAGCCACGCAGGCGGACGACGTCAGCAGCGGAGTAAGTGCGTGTCACGCCTTTCCAGCGCGGGTTTTCAGCCCAGTCTTTTTCGAGGGCTGCAATTTGCTGTTCGCGTGTCAGTGCCATGGGGAAAAACCTCGTCGCGTCTTGTTGGAAATGTCCGTTTTTTCCAGCCATGCATTCAATGCGTGGGCAGGACTGCTCGCTGACCAGAAGCTTAGGCGGTCATGTCGGGTCTGGCGGGGAATGCGACGGGATGAACGATTGGCGAGAGGGTGGAGCAGGTAAAGGCGGACCGGGAACAGTCTTCGGGCGTCGTGGGCCCTGGGGCGTTCGTCAGTGTGTAGCCGGGTTACCTGGTTGGCTTCCGTCCCTCGGGACAACTTCGTTCCAGTCGCAACCTCGTCACACACGCCTTGTGGGCGGTAAAGACACGAATCGGCTCGGGTGGGATGACTTGGAGCGCGATCCGAAGGCCCTTGCCAGGGCCCCTGATTAGCGGGAGCGAGGCCATCATGCCCATGCTTTTTTAGCGCGTCAAATGTTTTGTAGTGCTTTTTTCAAAGCGCTACATCTTTAGTCTAATACGACTCGCCAGTCAGTTTTTGGTGCTTCAGTTCAGGGTATCGACCTTGACCCGTAAAGTCAGGTCATCCCGGCCCTGGGTAGAGTAGCTGCGGGTTGTAGAGGATTTGTCGGCCTGGGTCTCGCGATTGATGCCGGCCAGAGGGATCCATTCACCCAGGCGTCCGCTGATGGTTGTGTCGGTACTCTGAATGTTCACTACATCGGGACGTTCCTGGCTCATGCGGTCACGGTTGGTACTGATGGCCAGGTGTACGGTCTCGCCGGTGACGCTGGCGGTGACATAGAACCCCTGGGTGACGTTGCGATACTGGGTCTGGTTCTGCAGGCGCCCGTAGCTGTCTTGCTGGGTGGTGGTCAGCGGTACGCTCTGGCCGACCTGGATCAAGGCGGGTACGCCTTCGCTGGCTTGAATCTGCTGGATACCACCGTCACGGCTGGCGGTGCCGTAGCTGATGATGCGGGTCTGGCTATCGCCGGTGTTCTGCTGGTTGTTCTCGTTGGTGTCGACGGTGATCAGCAGGCGCTTGGCTGGCGTGTCCAGCTGTGAGAGCAGGGTACGCAGATCCTGAATCTTGCCGGGTTCGGCGTTCACGATCAGCTGGTTGCCGTAGGCGCTGACGGTGCCGTCCTTGCCAATGAAATTCTGCGCCACGGGCAGCAGGTCGGCGCTGGTGCGGTTGCTCAGGTTGACGACTTCCGTTTCGGCCATGGCTGAGGCGCTGGCGGTCAGGAGAAGGGCGGTGAGCAGCGTGCGTAGGGACATGTCCGTGATCTCTGCGAGTCATTTAGGCTGGATAGTGCCAGTTTGTCGGCCTGGCCGGTCGCAAATTGAATCGTAGACGGCAAAATGCCTTGGCGGTGCAGGGCATTTTGAGGTGTTGCTGCTAAAGCTATCGCGGGCAAACCCGCTCCCACAGTTGAAATGCATTCTCCTGTGGGAGCTGGCTTGCCTGCGATGCAGGCGACTGGGTCTGAAGTCAGACCTCGCGCACCATATCCACATGCGGAATCCCGACCTCAAGAAACTCGTCACTGACGATCTTGAAGCCCAGCCGCTCATAAAACGGCGCCGCATACACCTGTGCACTGAGAAACTGCCGGGTCTGGCCGCGTCGCTCGGCCTCGCCGATCACCGCGTCCATCAGCTTGCCGCCCACGTTCAGGCCACGCCAATCCTTGAGTACCGAGACCCGACCGATTTCGCCCGTGGGCAACAAGCGCGCGGTGCCAATCGGAAAGTCACCTTCGAAGGCGAGGAAGTGCACCGCATCGGCGTCTTCCGAATCCCACTCAAGTTCCGGCGGTACCGACTGTTCAGCGATAAACACCGCTTCACGAATGCGCCGAATCTCGGCGATATCCTTTTGCCAATCCGCGACACTGACGTGAATCTTATTCATCGGCAAATCCCAGGCTTCCTTGCTTGACCAGTTCGTGCAGCAGATCGCGACCATCTTCATCCGCCAGCCATGGGCCGAGGTTGTCGGCGTGCAGGGCGTCGGCGGCGCAGATCAGCTTCAGCAGTTCGCGCAGCTTGCCCGGCAGATAGCGGCTCTGGCCGCTGGCGAACAGCAGGAGGTCGTCGTCCACTTCCGACCAGGCCAGGCGTGCGCTCGGGTTGCGCACCAGGATCGCGCCGTCTTGCAGGCTGCCGATAAAGTCGTCTTCGCCCAGCTCTTCCCCGGCCACCAGTTCAGGGTAGCGCGGCTCGGTCATGAACTGGCCGAACCAGGTGAGCAGCATGCGTTCGTCGCTCATGTGCTCGGCCAGCAGGCTCTTGAGACGGTCGAGGGCATCGCCTTGAATTTGATGTGGGTCCGCCGCCGGTTGGGCGTCAGCGTCAGTGTAGCGTTCTTCGTCGGTGAGGTACTGGCTGAGGAAGTCGGTGAAGTGGGTCAGCACTTCAGCGGCGCTGGGTGCGCGGAAGCCTACCGAGTAGGTCATGCAGTCATCTTCGGCAATACCGAAGTGCGCCAGGCGCGGCGGCAGGTACAGCATGTCGCCCGGCTCCAGTACCCATTCGGCGCTCTCTTCGAATTCAGCGAGGATGCGCAGATCGGCATGTTGCAGCAGAGGGCTTTCGGAGTTGCACATCTGGCCGATTTTCCAGTTGCGCTTACCCTGCGCTTGCAGCAGGAACACGTCGTAGTTGTCGAAGTGCGGACCCACGCTGCCGCCAGGTGCGGCGAAGCTGATCATTACGTCGTCGATGCGCCAGCTCGGCAGGAAGCGGAACTGCTCCAGCAGTTCGGCGACTTCCGGCACGAACTGGTCGACCGCTTGCACGAGCAGGGTCCACTCGCGCTCGGGCAGGGTGCTGAACGCATCTTCGGCGAACGGGCCGCGACGCAGTTCCCATGGACGCTCGCCGTGCTCGATCACCAGGCGCGACTCGACTTCTTCTTCCAGGGCCAGGCCGGCCAGTTCGTCGGCGTCGATCGGGCTTTCGAAATCAGGGATGGCCTGACGGATCAGCAGCGGTTTTTTCTGCCAGTAGTCGCGCAGGAATTCCCGTGCCGTGATACCGCCCAAAAGTTGAAGAGGGATGTCAGGATTCATGTGTAACCTATTGAAAAAAAGCATTTTTCAGACTGAAATAAAAACGCCCGGCGCGGCCGGGCGTCTCAAGGGTCTTGCGTGAATCAGATGCGCTTGGCCTGGGCCACGGCATTGCCAATGTAATTGGCCGGAGTGAGCAGTTTCAGCTCGGCCTTGGCGGCGGCCGGCATGTCCAGCGAGTCGATGAAAGTTTGCAGCGCTTCAGGGCTGATGCCCTTGCCGCGGGTCAATTCTTTCAGCTTCTCGTAGGGGTTTTCGATGTTGTAGCGACGCATCACGGTCTGGATCGGCTCGGCCAATACTTCCCAGCAGGCGTCCAGGTCGGCGGCGATCTTCTGCTCGTTCAGCTCCAGCTTGCCGATGCCTTTGAGACTGGCTTCGTACGCGATCACGCTGTGGGCAAAGCCCACGCCGAGGTTGCGCAGTACGGTGGAGTCGGTCAGGTCGCGCTGCCAGCGGGAAATTGGCAGCTTGCTGGCCAAGTGCTGGAACAGCGCGTTGGCGATGCCCAGGTTGCCTTCGGAGTTTTCGAAATCGATCGGGTTGACCTTGTGCGGCATGGTCGACGAACCGATTTCACCGGCAATGGTGCGCTGCTTGAAGTAGCCCAGGGAGATGTAGCCCCAGATATCACGGTCGAAGTCGATCAGGATGGTGTTGAAGCGCGCAATGGCGTCGAACAGCTCGGCGATGTAGTCGTGCGGTTCGATCTGGGTGGTGTAGGGGTTGAAGGCCAGGCCCAGCTCGTCTTCGATGAAGGCGCGGGCGTTTTCTTCCCAGTCGATTTCCGGGTAGGCCGACAGGTGGGCGTTGTAGTTGCCCACGGCGCCGTTGATCTTGCCCAGCAGTGGCACGGCCGCGACTTGAGCGATCTGGCGCTCCAGGCGATACACCACGTTGGCCAGCTCTTTACCCAGGGTGGTCGGCGAAGCCGGTTGGCCGTGGGTGCGCGACAGCATTGGCACGTCGGCGAAGCGCAGGGCCAGTTCGCGAATGGCGTTGGCGGTCTGGCGCATCAGCGGCAGCATCACGTCATCGCGGCCTTCACGCAGCATCAGGGCGTGGGACAGGTTGTTGATGTCCTCGCTGGTGCAGGCAAAGTGGATGAACTCGCTGACCTTGGCCAGTTCCGGCAGTTTGGCCGCTTGTTCCTTGAGCAGGTACTCAATGGCTTTTACGTCGTGGTTGGTGGTGCGCTCGATCTCTTTGACACGCTCGGCGTGCTCCAGAGCGAAGTTGTCGGCCAGGGCGTTCAGCACGGCGTTGGCTTCGGCGGAAAACGCCGGCACTTCACCGATGCCCGGGTGAGCGGCCAGGCGCTGGAGCCAGCGCACTTCAACCAGAACGCGGGCACGGATCAGGCCGTACTCGCTGAAAATAGGGCGCAGGGCCTGGGTTTTGCCGGCGTAGCGGCCGTCAACAGGGGAAACCGCAGTGAGCGAAGAGAGCTGCATGGGGTGTTCTCGGACAGTCGGGCAACGAAATGGGGCGCGTATCATACATGAAAAAATCCGCCGGTCCGTTGCCAACTGACCGGCGTATTACGCGTGTGGTGCTGAAAAAGGCGGGTTGCTGCGACTTATTCGTTACGCATCAACGGGTAAAGCTCTTTGAGTAATTTTCGACGGCTGATGACCAACTGCCAACGGTGGCCACCCAACTGACGCCACAGCCGTGCCGAGCGAATACCGGCCAGCAGCAGCGCACGGATTTTCGAAGCGTTGTTGGGCTGTTGCAGGTTGCGCATGTCACCGTGCACCTGGATCCGCTGGCGCAGTGTGCTCAGGGTGTCCTGATACAACGCGCCGCAGGCGGCGATCACGTTTTCGTGGGCCGGGCCGAAATGTTCCACCTGGGACTGAATCTGCGGCAGGCGGTTACCGATGGTTTCCAGCATGTCGTCGCGCTTGGCCAGTTGACGTTCGAGGCCGAGCATCGACAGGGCATAGCGCAGCGGCTCGCGCTGCAGGGTGCTGGGGTCGCGCTCCAGGGCGCCGATCAGCGCGCGGTAGCCCTCGCGCAGCGCCAGGTCGTCGCCGCCGTAGACTTCAAGGGTGTCCTTGGGGTCGCGGATCAGCAGACTGCCGAGCATGCAGGTCAGCCCGGCCTCGGTGACCTGGCCGGTCTTGGCGATCTTGTCCACCAGCACCGCCGCCAGAAACACACCGCCCAGCGCCGTCAATTGCTCCTGGATCGGGCTCATGCCGGGTTGCTCCAGGCTTCGGCCACTTCGATCACGCCGCCGCCCAGGCACACTTCACCGTCGTAAAACACCACCGACTGCCCAGGCGTCACCGCGCGTTGCGGCTCGTCGAAAGTCGCGCGGTAGCCGGTCGCGGTTTTTTCCAGGGTGCAAGCCTGGTCGCCCTGGCGATAACGCACCTTGGCGGTCAGGCGGCGCGGAGTGCTCAGGTCGATCGGATTGACCCAGTAGATCTCCGAGGCGAGCAGGGCGCCGGAGAACAGCAGCGGGTGTTCGTTGCCTTGACCAACGATCAGCACGTTGTTGACGAGGTCCTTGACCAGCACATACCACGGCTCGTCCCCGGCGTCTTTCAAGCCGCCGATACCCAACCCCTGGCGCTGGCCGATGGTGTGGTACATCAAGCCATGGTGGCGGCCGATGACTTCACCTTCGGTGGTCTTGATCTCGCCCGGTTGCGCCGGCAGGTACTGCTTGAGGAAGTCGCTGAAGCGGCGCTCGCCAATAAAGCAGATACCTGTGGAGTCTTTCTTCTTGGCGGTGGCCAGGCCGTGCTTCTCGGCGATCCGGCGCACTTCGGGTTTTTCCAGCTCGCCGACAGGGAACAGTGTCTTGGCGATCTGTTCGCCGCCGACGGCGTGCAGGAAATAGCTCTGATCCTTGTTCGGGTCCAGGCCCTTGAGCAGTTCGGTGCGGTTTTCGATGTCGCGACGGCGCACGTAGTGGCCGGTGGCGATCAGGTCGGCGCCCAGCATCAGGGCGTAGTCGAGGAACGCCTTGAACTTGATTTCACGGTTGCACAGGATGTCCGGGTTCGGCGTGCGACCGGCCTTGTATTCGGCCAGGAAATGCTCGAACACGTTGTCCCAGTACTCGGCGGCGAAGTTGGCGGTGTGCAGCTTGATGCCGATCTTGTCGCACACGGCCTGGGCGTCCGCCAGGTCGTCCATGGCGGTGCAATATTCGGTTCCATCGTCTTCTTCCCAGTTCTTCATGAACAGGCCTTCCACCTCATAACCCTGCTCCATGAGCAGAACGGCGGAAACGGAAGAGTCCACGCCGCCGGACATGCCGACGATGACGCGCTTCTTTTGTGTGTCAGAAGGGGCTGGATCACGCATAGGGTTTCAACGGGTGTCTTGAAAAAGGACGCGATTCTAACAGGCTCGAGCCTGCAAGGCTAAAGAGAAGGGCGGATCAGCTCGAGACTGTGGCGCTGGCCGGCCAGGTAATCGTCGATGCAGCGGATGATCAGTTCGCTGCGCCAGTCTTCACGCAGGGCAATCAGCTCGTCGCGGGTCAGCCAGCGGGCGCGGACGATGCCATCGTCCAACGTGTACTCCGGATGATGTTTCAGCGCCTTGGCGATAAAGCACACGCGCTGGTAGGTCACGCCGTTGCTGGGCGCGGTGTACAGATAGATGCCGACAATGCCGGTGGCTTCGACGTCCCAGCCGGTTTCTTCCAGCGTCTCGCGCACCGCGGCTTCGGTCAGGGTTTCGTTCGGGTCCAGATGGCCGGCGGGCTGGTTCAGCACGGCGCGACCCCCCTTGAGTTCTTCAACCATCAGGAAACGGCCGTTGTCTTCGACGATGGTGGCGACGGTGATGTGAGGTTGCCAGCTCATGAGTCCCTCTCGATGGTTAAAAACGCTCGACATCATACGGGCCTGTTCGCGAGGCTTGCAAAAAACTGCTTTTCGCATAAATATATATTTTATTGTAAAAATTTATATTTTTTTCGTGTGTTGGCGGAACTCAATGCGCGATGGGTATTTGTGGATGAATGATTTCCCTATCTGGAGTGTGAACAATGGCAACTATTGCAGTATTGGGTCTGGGCGCGATGGGTTCGCGCATGGCATTGAACCTGTTGCGGGCGGGGCATGCAGTGACGGTCTGGAACCGCAGCGCCAAGGCGGCTGAAGAGCTGGTCGCCGCCGGTGCACGACAGGCGACCACGCCGAGGGAGGCCGCCAGCGGCGCGTCGATTGTCTTGAGCATGGTGCGTGACGATGCAGCGTCACGAGACGTGTGGTTGAACCCGGAACACGGCGCCGCGGCGGGCATGGCGCCCGACAGCATCGCGATCGAGTCGTCCACGGTTTCCCACGAATGGATCCTGGCGCTGGGTAAGGCGTTGCAGGTCAAGGGCCTGGCCCTGATCGATGCGCCAGTGTCCGGTTCGCGACCGCAAGCCGAAGCTGCGCAATTGGTGTTTCTGGTGGGCGGCGCGCCGGCGGTGGTCGAGGCTGCTCGCACCGTGCTGCTGGCGATGGGCACTTCGTTGCATCACGTGGGGCCATTGGGGGCGGGTGCACTGGTCAAGCTGGCGACCAATGCGCTGCTGGGCGTTCAGGTCACTACCCTGGCCGAGCTGTTTGGCATGCTCGGCAAGCAGGGTGTCGACCTGACCAAGGCCTTCGATGCGGTGGCGGCAACCTCGGTGTCCAGCGTTGCCTCCCAACGCAGCGCGGCGTCCATGGCGGCGGGCAATTTTGCCCCGCAGTTCCCGGTGACGCTGATCGAAAAGGATTTCGGCTACGTGGTGAGCGCGGCGGGTGGCGCGCAGTTGGCGCCGACCATCGAAGCCTCGCGCCAGGTGTTCGGTACGGCTATCGAACAGGGCCTGGGCGACCTCAATATGACGGGCGTTGTGCGGCTGTTCACCGAAGGCTAAATCATACGAGTTTCCCGACAAACTCCAGCAACGCGCGGGTCTTGGCCGGAACATGGTGCCGCGACGGGTAGTACGCATACAGCGGGAAGCGCAAATCCGACCATTGCGGGAACACCGGCACCAGCTCACTGGCGGCCAGGTGTTTTTCCGCCCCCATCTCGAACAACTGCCTGATCCCCAGCCCGGCAAGGCAGGTACTGAACAAGGTGCCTGCCTCGTTGAGGGTCAGTGTGCCCTTGGGTTTCACCACCAGCTTCTTGCGCCCTTGATGAAACTCCCAGGGAAACGGCCTGCCGCTGATCGGTTCGCGGAACAGAATGCAGCGGTGCTGTCCGCTCTCCAGCTCCCGTGGGTGGCCGGGGTGCCCGAAGCGTTCCAGGTAAGTGGGCGAGGCCACGGCCAGTACGCGCGTGTCGAACAATTTTCTGGCCACCAGGGATGAAGCTTGCGGGTGGCCGAAACGTAAAGCCAGATCAAAGCCGTCAGCGATCAGGTCGCCCAGTTCGTCACGGCAACGCAGCTCCACTTCCAGCTCCGGGTGAGCATCCATGAACTGACCCAGGCGCGGGCCGAGGATGTGTTGGGCAAACAAGGGGTCGACGTTGACCCGCAAGCGTCCGCTGACTTTCTGCACTTCGCCGGCCGCACTGCCGGTGGCTTCCGCCAGCGCGGCAATCAGCGGCATCACCTGCTCATAGAATTGCCGGCCTTCGTCGGTCAGCCGCACCGAGCGCGTGGTGCGCTCGAATACGCGGATACCCAGGCGGGCCTCAAGCCGTGCAACCGAGCGGCTGACACCTGACTGAGACATGTCCAGCGCTTCGGCGGCACCACCAAAGCTGCGGGTGTCGACCACGGCAGCCATCACGTCGACGCCTTCGAGCAGGTGGGAGCTGAGGGTTGGCATTGTTGATTCCTGCGCATAGAAGTTATGACTTTCATGCTATCGCAATCATGGATGCGTGACCGCAGAATTTCTCTGGCACACATCCTGGAGGTTTCTGCATGGCACGTATTCTTATCACCGGTTCGTCCGATGGCCTTGGCCAGATGGCGGCCCGGCAATTGGTGGACGAAGGACACAGCGTGGTGCTGCATGCACGCAATGCCGTGCGCGCCGCCTATGCCCTTGAACAGGTGCCTGGCGCTGAAGCGGCATTGCACGCCGATTTGTCGAGCATTGAGCAAACCCGTGAGTTGGCCTCGCGCATCAATGCGATGGGCGAATTCGACGCGATCATTCATAACGCCGGTGTCGGTTTTGAAGAGCCGGTGCGAGTGGGAACCGTGGATGGCTTGCCCCATGTGTTCGCGATCAATGCTTTGGCGCCGTATATCCTCACGGCGCTGGTCAAGCGCCCAAGCCGCTTGATTTACGTCAGTTCGCGCATGCACTACTGCGCCGACGTGTCGTTGCAGGACCTGGCCTGGGAGCGGCGCCCGTGGAACGGCACGCGGGCTTATTCCGACTCTAAATTGCATAACGTTCTGCTGGCCTTTGCCGTGGCGCGGCGCTGGCCCGACGTGCTTTCCAACAGCCTGGAGCCCGGTTGGGTCTCGACCAAGCTGGGCGGCGAAGGGGCGACGGATGATCTGGATCTGGCGCCGCGCACCCAGGCATGGCTGGCCGCCGGTACTGCTCGCGACAGCTACGTGACAGGCGGCTACTTCTATCACCAGCGTCCGGCTGCGCCGCTCAAGGCGGCATTTGACGTCGAGCTGCAGGATCGTTTTCTTGCGCAATGCGAGCAGCTGTCCGGTGTCGCGTTGCCGATTCACTGATCCTTTTCTCAAATACCCATCTGGAACACTTCATGGAAACCACTGCTTCACATTTCGCTCCGGAAAACACGGGCGAAGGTCACCGGTTGGCCGTCTCCCGGGCTCGTAGCACAGCAGCGGTGCTGGCACTGAGCCTGGGCTGTTTTTCGTTCGTCAGCACCGAGCTGATGCCGGTGGGTGTATTGCCGTCCATGGCAGCAGGCTTGGATGTATCGCTCGGGCAAGCGGGCTATCTGGTCAGCTGCTTCGCGTTCGTGGTGGCATTGACGGCGGCACCGTTGACCGGACTGCTCGGCTCGATCAACCGCAAGGCGCTGATGGCGATCCTGTTGGCGGTTTGCTGCGCAGGCAATCTGGTGACGTGGCTGGCCCCCAGCTACGCCGTGGTGCTGGTCGGGCGTTTGCTGGTGGCAGCCGCCATCGGGGTGTTCTGGTCGACAGCGGTGGTCACGGCGGTGTACCTGGTGCATGCCCGCAATGCGGTGCGCGCTACCCAGGCCGTATTTGCTGGGGTGTCGCTGGCGACTGTCCTCGGTATACCGGCAGGCACGGTGCTGGGTGAGCATCTTGGCTGGCGGGCGGTGTTCGCGGGGTTGGGGGCATTGAGTCTGGTGGTTTTCGTGGCGGTGACCTGGTCGGTACCGGCAGTGCGTATTTCGGGCGCGGCCACTCGGGATGCAATGGGCAGGGTGCTCAGGAGTGGGCCCTTGCTGGCAGTGTTCGCAGCGACGGCGTTGATCGTGACGGGTAACTTTCTGGCCTACACCTACATCACGCCCTACCTCGAACAACTGGCGCAGATGAGTGCGCTCGACATCAGCCGTCTACTGTTGGTCTATGGTGGTGCGGGGGTGGTGGCCAATTTCGTGGTGGGCCCTTTTGCCGGAAAATCGCTGAAAACCTGCCTGGTGCTGGTGACGGCGTTAATGGCGGCAGGGCTTGTGGCGTTGGGCTTGGCGCTGGTGAGCTTCATGATCATTCTGGCGATCTGGGGTGCTGCCTATGGCGCGATTCCCGTGCTGTTGCAGACGTCGGTGTTCAAGGGCGCCGCATTGATCGAGGGCGGGGCGGACGCGGCAACGTCCATCAATGTTGCGGTGTTCAACGCAGCCATTGGCCTTGGCGCATTGATCGGCGGGTTGATCATCAACGGGGCGGGGGTGAGCCTTATCCCGCCAGTGGCGGCAGGTTTCGTGCTGGCAGGGTTGGGCGTGGTGGTCGGGCTGGTTCGCAAGGCATGATGCTGGAACCGCGCATAAACAAAAGCCCCGGCACATGGCCGGGGCTTTTTTGCAGCGTTTACAACCTTACTTCAGCGCAGCGATGGCGGCGTTGAGGGTGTTGCTTGGACGCATGGCCTTGGCGGTCAGCTCCGGGTTCGGCGCGTAGTAGCCACCGATTTCCACTGGCTTGCCTTGAACGGCGTTGAGTTCGGCAACGATGGTTGCTTCGTTCGCGGTCAGGGTCTTGGCCAGCTCGCTGAAGCGCGCTTGCAGGTCGGTGTCTTCGGTCTGGGCGGCCACGGCCTGAGCCCAGTACAGCGCCAGGTAGAAGTGGCTACCGCGGTTGTCGATGTTGCCGACTTTGCGCGATGGCGACTTGTTGTTGTCGAGGAACTGGCCGGTGGCCTGGTCCAGGGTCTTGGACAGTACCAGGGCTTTCGGGTTGTTGTAGTTCACACCCAAATGCTCGAGGGACGCGGCCAGGGCCAGGAACTCGCCCAGGGAATCCCAGCGCAGGAAGTTCTCTTCAACCAGTTGCTGCACGTGTTTCGGGGCCGAACCACCGGCGCCGGTTTCGAACAGGCCACCGCCGTTCATCAGCGGCACGATGGAGAGCATCTTGGCGCTGGTGCCCAGTTCCATGATCGGGAACAGGTCGGTCAGGTAGTCACGCAGTACGTTGCCGGTTACCGAGATGGTGTCCAGGCCCTTGCGGGTACGTTCCAGGGTGAACTTCATCGCGTCGACCGGCGACATGATGCGGATGTCCAGGCCTTCGGTGTTGTGGTCTTTCAGGTAAGCCTGAACTTTCTCGACCACGACGCCATCGTGGGCACGCAGCGGGTCCAGCCAGAACACGGCCGGGGTATTGCTGGCGCGGGAACGGTTGACGGCCAGTTTGACCCAGTCCTGGATCGGCGCGTCTTTGGTTTGGCACATGCGGAAGATGTCGCCGGTTTGCACCGCTTGTTCCATCAGCACGCGACCGCTGCTGTCGGACACGCGAACCACGCCGTCAGCCTTGATCTGGAAGGTTTTGTCGTGGGAGCCGTACTCTTCGGCTTTCTGCGCCATCAGGCCCACGTTCGGCACGCTGCCCATGGTGGTTGGATCGAACGCACCATTGGCTTTGCAATCTTCGATTACGGCCTGGTAGATGGTGGCGTAGCAGCGATCCGGGATCACGGCCTTGGTGTCGTGCAGTTGGCCGTCGGTGCCCCACATCTTGCCGGAGTCACGGATCATGGCCGGCATCGAGGCGTCGACGATTACGTCGCTCGGCACGTGCAGGTTGGTGATGCCTTTGTCGGAGTTGACCATCGCCAGGGATGGGCGAACGGCGTAGACAGCCTGGATGTTGGCTTCGATCTGCGCTTGCTGTTCAGCCGGCAGGGCCTTGATGCGGGCGTACAGATCGCCGATGCCGTTGTTCAGGTTGAAGCCGATCTGGGCCAGCACGTCGGCGTGCTTGGCCAGGGCATCTTTATAGAACTCGGCAACGATCTGGCCGAACATGATCGGGTCGGAGACCTTCATCATGGTGGCTTTGAGGTGAACCGACAGCAGCACGCCTTGTTTCTTGGCGTCTTCGATTTCGGCGGCGATGAAGTCGCGCAGCGCCGCTTTGCTCATGACGGAGCAGTCGAGGATCTCGCCGGCCTGGGCCTTGGTCTTTTCTTTCAGGACCGAAACGCTACCGTCCTGGGCGATCAGCTCGATCTTGACCGTGTCGGCCGCTTCGATCTGTACCGCTTTTTCGCTGCCGTAGAAGTCGCCGGCGGCCATATGCGCCACGTGGGACTTGGAGTCCTTGGCCCAGGCGCCCATCTTGTGCGGGTGCTTGCGTGCATAGTTCTTGACCGACAGCGGGGCGCGACGGTCGGAGTTGCCTTCGCGCAGAACCGGGTTCACGGCACTGCCCTTGACCTTGTCGTAACGCGCGCGGGTTTCTTTTTCCGCGTCGGTGGTTACGGTTTCCGGGTAATCCGGCAGGGCATAGCCCTGGGCTTGCAGCTCCTTGATCGCGGCCAGCAGTTGCGGCTGGGAGGCGCTGATGTTCGGCAGCTTGATGATGTTGGCATCAGGGGTAACGGCCAGGGCGCCCAGTTCGGCGAGGTGGTCCGGTACGGCCTTGGCGCCCAGTTGCTCGGGGAAGCTTGAGAGGATGCGCCCGGCAAGGGAAATGTCGCGGGTTTCCACGGCAATATCAGCTGAAGCGGTGAAGGCCTCTACGATAGGCAGCAGTGAATAGGTGGCGAGGGCTGGGGCTTCGTCGGTGAAGGTGTAGATGATCTTCGAGCGGGTGGGCATATTCGGATTAACTCTCTTCTTTGCTGAAAGCGTGCGCAGAAACTCGAGATGCGCCGGGTGGAGCGCGTTCGTTCAAAGTCATCCATGAGCGAAATGTCGAGGTTTCTTCGCGGTGATGTTGGGTTGCATCAGTCGAGCGTCAAGCGGGTGGACTATTGTAATAGTCCTGCTTTCTGGCTGAGGGCTACTGTCTAGAGCGGTCAGCTGTCGTGACTCTTGGGTCAGCGGCGGCATTATACATAGGTCGCTATGCTTACGCCGAGCCTTCATACAAAAGGTGTGTCGTCCATTGGTCTAAAGGTCGCAGGCAACGGGTTGCGTCCCTTGTCGCACAATGTGCTCAAGATTGGCGCTTTTCCCTTGGCTTTCAGGCTTGTAGTCGACTAAGTACGCTGTTTTCGATGCAAATGAGCAGGGCGTGAGGTTTCGAACGTCATTTATCTGGAGTAGGCTCGAACGCAGCCAGATGTTCAATCCATAGAGGGAGTTCAACATGGGATACCAGAAGATTCAGGTTCCGGCAGTCGGCGACAAAATCACCGTCAACGCAGACCATTCTCTCAACGTTCCGGACAACCCGATCATCCCGTTCATCGAGGGCGACGGCATTGGTGTCGACATCAGCCCGGTCATGATCAAGGTTGTCGATGCCGCTGTGGCAAAGGCCTACGGCGGAAAGCGCAAGATCTCCTGGATGGAGGTGTATGCCGGCGAGAAGGCGACCCAAGTCTACGATCAGGACACCTGGCTGCCTCAGGAAACCCTGGATGCGGTCAAGGATTACGTGGTTTCGATCAAGGGGCCACTGACCACGCCGGTTGGTGGCGGTATCCGCTCGCTGAACGTGGCTCTGCGTCAGCAACTTGATCTGTATGTGTGCCTGCGCCCGGTGCGCTGGTTCGAAGGCGTGCCCAGCCCGGTCAAGAAGCCCGGCGATGTAGACATGACCATCTTTCGCGAGAACTCCGAAGACATTTATGCCGGTATCGAATGGAAGGCCGGCTCGCCAGAAGCGGTAAAAGTGATCAAGTTCCTCAAGGAAGAAATGGGCGTCACCAAGATCCGTTTCGATCAGGATTGCGGGATCGGTGTGAAACCGGTCTCGAAAGAAGGCACCAAGCGCCTGGCGCGCAAGGCCCTTCAATATGTGGTCGATAACGACCGCAGCTCGCTGACCATCGTGCACAAGGGCAACATCATGAAGTTCACCGAAGGGGCCTTCAAGGAATGGGCCTACGAAGTGGCGGCCGAGGAGTTCGGCGCGACCTTGCTTGACGGTGGCCCGTGGATGCAGTTCAAGAACCCGAAGACCGGCAAGAATGTGGTGGTCAAGGATGCGATCGCCGATGCCATGCTCCAGCAGATCCTGTTGCGCCCGGCCGAATATGATGTGATTGCAACCCTCAACCTCAATGGCGACTACCTTTCCGACGCGCTGGCGGCGGAAGTGGGGGGTATCGGTATCGCGCCGGGCGCCAACCTGTCCGACACAGTGGCGATGTTTGAAGCGACCCACGGCACCGCGCCGAAATATGCGGGCAAGGACCAGGTCAATCCGGGGTCATTGATCCTGTCGGCGGAAATGATGCTGCGTCATATGGGTTGGACCGAGGCGGCGGACTTGATCATCAAGGGCACCAACGGGGCGATTGGCGCCAAAACCGTGACCTATGACTTCGAGCGCCTGATGGAGGGTGCGAAGCTGGTGTCTTCGTCGGGCTTTGGTGATGCGTTGATTTCCCATATGTAGGGCGCAAAAAAAGCCGGCCACTTCGAACTGAATGAGGTGGCCGGTCTTCTGTCGTGATTGCACGCTCGGCCCAGAATCAGGCCGTTGCTTTATTCTCTTTATGAGCGCTGGGTGTTTCGGAAGCTGCGGGGGCGCTCGTGGCGGCAGAGATGTCCACGGCGTGCAACCCTTTGGGGCCTTGAATGATTTCAAAATTTACAGGCTGGCCCGCTTTCAGCGTTTTGTACCCATCCATCTTGATCGCTGAATAGTGCGCAAAGAGATCTTCGGACTTACCGTCTTCTACGACAAATCCATAGCCTTTGGCATTGTTGAACCATTTGACCTTACCGCTTGCCATAACCATATCCCTCTGCACCAGACTCCATCACTGGAGTATCATCCAGTTTATCCGTCCTAACCCGAATAAATAAGGTTGACTGCGCGGACCTTTTTTACCCACTGTGGGTTCTATTGGTTGTAACACCGATTCGCCGATAGTCAAGGTGGCCTGGCGGTAAGAGTTGAAATTCTGACAGGTCGCCCCCACCACTGTATTTGAACCACTGACGAACCTTCTTTCCATGCATGCAAACAGCCAGATTCGACTAACATTCAATCAGGATCGCCCGGATCAGGAACACGATGACGACGGTTCTGCAGGCATTGCTGTTCAGGAGGCCAAGCCTGCTTTACAGGCGCCGCCGATGTACAAGGTGGTTTTGTTCAATGATGACTACACACCGATGGATTTCGTCGTCGAAGTGCTCGAGGTGTTTTTTAACCTGAACCGCGAGTTGGCGACCAAGGTAATGCTGGCCGTTCACACAGAAGGACGGG
This sequence comes from Pseudomonas sp. SDO5271_S396, assembly GCF_054071795.1. Taxonomy (NCBI): domain Bacteria; kingdom Pseudomonadati; phylum Pseudomonadota; class Gammaproteobacteria; order Pseudomonadales; family Pseudomonadaceae; genus Pseudomonas; species Pseudomonas sp. SDO5271_S396. The sequence goes on along the minus strand of NZ_JBSVWB010000001.1, from coordinate 223,400 downwards.
CAGTATGTGGAGTGTTTACCCGCGACATCGCCGAGACAAAGGCCATGCAGGTCAACCAGTACGCCAGGGAAAGCCAGCATCCGCTACTCTGTGAAATCGAGAAGGACGGTTAACGCCGACCACTTGGGTATGAGGTGAAGCTATGTTAAACCGCGAGCTCGAAGTCACCCTCAATCTTGCCTTCAAGGAGGCCCGTTCGAAGCGTCATGAGTTCATGACCGTCGAGCACCTGCTGCTGGCACTTTTGGATAACGAAGCTGCCGCCACCGTTCTGCGTGCGTGCGGCGCCAACCTCGACAAACTCAAGCATGACCTGCAGGAGTTTATCGACTCCACCACGCCACTGATCCCCGTGCATGACGAGGACCGCGAAACCCAGCCGACCCTGGGCTTTCAGCGGGTATTGCAGCGTGCTGTTTTCCACGTACAGAGCTCCGGCAAGCGTGAAGTCACTGGCGCCAACGTGCTGGTGGCGATCTTCAGTGAACAGGAAAGCCAGGCAGTGTTCCTGCTGAAACAGCAGAGCGTTGCCCGTATCGATGTCGTCAACTACATCGCCCACGGTATCTCCAAGGTGCCTGGGCACGGCGATCATTCCGAGGGTGAGCAGGATATGCAGGACGACGAGGGCGGTGAGTCTTCTTCCTCGGGCAATCCACTGGATGCCTATGCCAGCAACCTCAACGAACTGGCGCGCCAGGGGCGGATCGATCCGCTCGTGGGGCGTGAGCTCGAGGTCGAGCGTGTTGCGCAGATCCTCGCTCGCCGTCGCAAGAACAATCCGCTGCTGGTGGGAGAGGCAGGCGTGGGTAAAACCGCGATTGCCGAAGGCCTGGCCAAGCGTATCGTCGATAATCAGGTACCTGACCTGCTGGCCAACAGCGTCGTCTACTCCCTTGACCTGGGCGCCTTGCTCGCCGGGACCAAGTACCGTGGCGATTTCGAGAAGCGCTTCAAGGCGTTGCTCGGCGAGCTGAAAAAACGCCCGCAAGCCATCCTGTTCATCGACGAAATCCACACCATCATCGGTGCCGGTGCGGCGTCGGGTGGGGTGATGGACGCATCCAACCTGCTCAAGCCACTGTTGTCGTCGGGTGATATCCGTTGCATCGGCTCGACCACCTTCCAGGAGTTTCGCGGCATCTTCGAGAAAGACCGTGCCTTGGCGCGTCGCTTCCAGAAGGTCGATGTGTCCGAGCCTTCGGTCGAAGACACCGTCGGCATCCTGCGCGGGCTCAAGGGGCGTTTCGAGGCGCACCATGGCATCGAATACACCGATGAAGCCCTGCGTTCGGCGGCCGAGCTGGCGTCGCGCTACATCAACGACCGGCACATGCCGGACAAAGCCATCGATGTGATCGACGAGGCGGGCGCCTTCCAGCGTCTGCAGCCGGTGGAGAAGCGCGTCAAGCGTATCGATGTGCCGCAGGTCGAGGACATCGTGGCGAAGATCGCGCGCATTCCGCCAAAACACGTCACCAGCTCCGACAAGGAACTGCTGCGTAATCTGGAGCGCGACCTGAAGCTGACCGTGTTCGGTCAGGATGCGGCCATCGATTCGCTGTCCACCGCGATCAAATTGTCCCGGGCCGGTCTCAAGTCGCCGGACAAGCCGGTGGGTTCGTTCCTGTTCGCAGGCCCGACCGGCGTCGGCAAGACCGAGGCCGCGCGGCAATTGGCCAAGGCCATGGGGATCGAACTGGTGCGGTTCGACATGTCCGAGTACATGGAGCGCCACACCGTGTCGCGCCTGATCGGTGCGCCTCCGGGCTATGTCGGCTTTGACCAGGGTGGCCTGCTGACCGAGGCGATTACCAAGCAACCGCATTGCGTATTGCTGCTGGATGAAATCGAGAAGGCGCATCCGGAAGTCTTCAACCTGCTGCTGCAGGTCATGGACCACGGTACCCTGACCGACAACAACGGGCGCAAGGCGGATTTCCGCAACGTGATCGTGATCATGACCACCAACGCCGGTGCCGAAACCGCCGCGCGGGCTTCGATCGGCTTCAGCCATCAGGATCATTCTTCCGATGCGATGGAAGTGATCAAGAAGAGCTTCACGCCCGAGTTCCGCAACCGTCTGGACACCATTATCCAGTTTGGTCGCCTCAGCCATGAGGTCATCAAAAGTGTGGTGGACAAGTTCCTCACCGAACTTCAGGCGCAGTTGGAAGACAAGCGCGTGCAGCTGGAGGTTACGGACGCGGCGCGCAGCTGGCTGGCCGAGGGTGGCTACGATGCGGCAATGGGCGCTCGCCCAATGGCGCGTCTGATCCAGGACAAGATCAAGCGGCCATTGGCCGAAGAGATCCTGTTTGGCGAACTCTCGGACCATGGTGGCGTGGTGCACATCGATCTCAAGGATGGCGAGCTGACCTTCGAGTTCGAAACCACGGCTGAAATGGCTTGATCGATCGTTGAAAAAAGCAAAGGCGCCGAAAGGCGCCTTTTTGCTGTCTTGATAGACGGGGTGGTCAATATCTATTGAGTGGTAAAGATCAAATGTGGGAGCTGGCTTGCCTGCTCCCACAGGGTCAAGTGGTGACTGTTAAATCGCGTGCACACAAAAACGCCCGGCATAACCGGGCGTTTTGTATTGACTTGCTTAGCGAGCGCGGTAAGTGATGCGCCCTTTGCTCAAGTCATAGGGCGTCAGCTCGACGCGCACTTTGTCACCGGTAAGAATACGAATGTAGTTCTTGCGCATCTTGCCGGAGATATGCGCGGTTACGACGTGCCCATTTTCCAACTCCACACGAAACATGGTGTTGGGCAGGGTGTCGACGACAGTGCCTTCCATTTCGAAGCTGTCTTCTTTCGACATGCAGTAAAGCCCTCGGTATCCAGTGAATGGCCCGGTGCAACTGCGCCAGGCAAAAGCGGCGTGCATTGTGCCCGAAAAAGGGGGGGCAAGCCAAGGGGTTCTAGTTAAGCGTGACCCATCTTTGGTTAATCAGCAGTTCAATAGGCCGATATTGGGTCTTGTAGTTCATCTTTTTGCAGTTTTTGATCCAGTAGCCGAGATACACCGCCTCCAATTCCAGGCGCAACGCTTCGCCGATTTGCCACAGGATGGCGAAGCGACCCAGACTGCGACGCTCTTCGGCTGGCTCATAAAAGGTGTAGACCGCCGACAGGCCATTGGGCAGCAGATCGGTCACGGCCACGGCGACCAGTCGGCCGTCGAGGCGAAATTCATAGAAGCGTGAAAACGGCAGTTCGCGCACCAGGAAGGTGGAAAACTGGTCGCGGCTGGGTGGAAACATATCGCCATCGGCGTGGCGTTCTTCGATATAGCGCTGATACAGGTCGAAATATTCTTCGGTAAAGCGAGGCTTGGCCGGCGTCACGGTCAGGTCGGCGTTGCGCTTGAGGATGCGCTTCTGATTACGGTCCGGCAGAAACTGCGCCACGGGGATGCGTGCCGGAACGCAGGCATTGCAGTTCTGGCAGTGTGGCCGGTACAGATGGTCGCCGCTGCGCCGAAAGCCCATTTCCGACAGATCGGCGTACACATGCACATCCATTGGCTGGCTGGGGTCGAGGAACAGCGTGGTCGCCTGCTCATCGGGCAGATAGCTGCAAGAGTGGGGTTGAGTGGCATAAAACTTCAAGCGCGCCAACTCGGTCATGGTCAACCCTCGGATAAGCTTTGAAATAAGTGTAAGCCAGGTGCGAGGAAGTCGCCTAGCAAACCCACGGTCCAGAGCTGGGTTGATCGAGATGATCGCGCAAAAAGCCCGCGAAGTCGCTACGGGGAATGGAGCGGGCACCCAGGCTGTGCAGATGTTCGTTAGGCATCTGGCAGTCGATCAGCACAAACCCCCAGGCCTGCAATTGTCTGACCAGCGTGGCAAAACCGAACTTCGAGGCGTTGTCGGCGCGGCTGAACATGGATTCACCGAAAAACAGTTGGCCCATGGCCAGGCCGTACAGGCCGCCGACCAGCTCGGGTCCATCCCAGACTTCCACTGAATGAGCATGGCCGCGGCGGTGAAGTTCCAGATAGGCACTCTGAATGCCTTCGGTGATCCAGGTGCCATCGGCATAGGCGCGGGGTGCGGCGCAGGCGCGGATGACGGCGGCAAAATCCTGGTCGAAGGTCACGCGATACCGCTGTTGGCGCAACAGCTTGGCGAGGCTGCGGGAAACATGCAGTTCGTCCGGGAATATCACGGTGCGTGGGTCCGGCGACCACCAGAGAATGGGCTGGCCTTCGGAGAACCATGGAAAGCAGCCGTGGCGATAGGCTTGCACCAGTCGCTCGGCTGACAGGTCGCCGCCGGCGGCCAGCAGGCCGTTGGGTTCACGCATGGCCTTGGCCAATGGCGGGAAGGTCAGGGTATCGCGTTGTAACCAGGTCAGCATGGCATCCAGGCTTGCGGAAGGGGAGGGGAGTCGCAGGCGAGCAACCTGCCGCGGGAATGGTGATTATTGTCGACGCGGCGCTCTGGGGCCAGCCCGAATCCGGGATTGGGGTGTATTAGCATAAGCGGGTGTTTCTGCAACTTGATGCTGGCGATGTGGTCGTAATCGGGTCTGACCCATGCAGGCCATTTGCCAAGCTTGCCTGGATTGGCAAAAACAGCTCATAAGCCTTTGTCAGCAAAGACAATGCATGCTCAAATTGGACATGTCGTGACACATAAATTGGCTATGCTGCTGGGTGAAGGGCAAGGGCGTGGCATCGCGGACGCAAACCCGTACAATGCGGCCAGTGTGGCGCTTTCGTCATTTCATCAAGCAAACATGCTGCATTAAACGTAGATTCAACGACGCTCGTTCATTTTTCACCTGCCCGGATGGGGCAGTCTTTACAGTCATTCAATAGATGGACGCGCTGAAGGCGCAGGAAAAGACCCGTTTTGAAGAAATCCGCCGCAGTACCCAAAGCAGCAGTTGTGCCGGCCTGGCGTCAGCACCTGCATTACCGACTCAAGGAAGGCGCGCTGATCGCGATCGGCGCGCTGTGCCTGTTCCTGATGATGGCCTTGATCACGTACGGCAAGGACGATCCGGGCTGGAGTCACGACAGCAAGATCGAAGACGTGCAGAACTTCGGTGGGCCTGCCGGTTCCTACAGCGCCGATATCCTGTTCATGGTGCTGGGTTACTTCGCCTATATCTTCCCGCTGCTGCTGGCGATCAAGACCTGGCAGATCTTCCGTCAGCGTCACGAGCCGTGGCAGTGGAGCGGCTGGCTGTTTTCCTGGCGCCTGATCGGCCTGGTGTTCCTGGTGCTGTCCGGCGCTGCGCTGGCCCATATCCATTTTCATGCACCCACCGGCCTGCCGGCGGGCGCCGGTGGGGCGCTGGGCGAAAGCCTCGGCGACCTGGCGCGCAGAACCCTGAATATCCAGGGCAGCACTCTGATGTTCATCGCGCTGTTCCTGTTCGGTCTCACGGTGTTCACTGACCTGTCGTGGTTCAAGGTGATGGACGTCACCGGCAAGATCACCCTCGACCTGCTTGAGTTGTTCCAGGGCGCGGCCAACCGCTGGTGGGCGGCGCGTGTCGACCGCAAGCGCATGGTGGCGCAACTGCGCGAGGTGGACACCCGCGTCAACGAAGTGGTGGCCCCAAGTACGCCGGACCGGCGTGAGCAGGCCAAGGTCAAGGAGCGCCTGATCGAGCGCGAGCAGGCCCTGAGCAAACACATGTCGGACCGCGAGAAACAGGTGCCGCCGGTGATCGCCGCCGCGCCGCCCAAACCGCCGGAGCCGAGCCACCGCGTGCAGAAAGAGAAACAGGCACCGTTGTTCGTCGACAGTGCCGTCGAGGGCACCTTGCCACCGATCTCGATTCTCGATCCGGCCGAAAAGAAACAGCTCAACTATTCGCCGGAGTCCCTGGCGGCAGTGGGGCATCTGCTGGAAATCAAGCTTAAGGAATTCGGCGTCGAAGTGGCCGTGGACTCGATCCACCCCGGCCCGGTCATTACCCGTTACGAAATCCAGCCGGCTGCCGGTGTGAAGGTCAGCCGCATCGCCAACCTGGCGAAGGACCTGGCCCGTTCCCTGGCCGTGACCAGCGTGCGCGTGGTGGAAGTGATTCCCGGCAAGACCACCGTGGGTATCGAGATTCCCAACGAAGACCGCCAGATCGTGCGCTTCTCCGAAGTGCTGTCCACGCCGGAGTACGACAACTTCAAGTCGCCGGTCACCCTGGCTCTGGGGCATGACATCGGCGGCAAGCCGGTGATCACCGACCTCGCCAAAATGCCGCACCTGCTGGTGGCCGGTACCACTGGTTCCGGTAAGTCGGTGGGCGTGAACGCGATGATTCTGTCGATCCTGTTCAAGTCCGGTCCGGACGACGCCAAGCTGATCATGATCGACCCGAAAATGCTCGAGCTGTCGATCTACGAAGGCATTCCGCATTTGCTGTGCCCGGTGGTCACCGATATGAAAGACGCCGCCAACGCCCTGCGTTGGAGCGTCGCCGAGATGGAGCGACGCTACAAGCTGATGGCCAAGATGGGGGTGCGCAACCTGTCGGGCTTCAACGCCAAGATCAAGGAAGCCCACGACCGTGGCGAGACCATCGATGACCCGCTGTACAAGCGCGAAAGCATTCACGACGAAGCGCCGAAACTGACCAAGCTGCCGACCATCGTGGTGGTGGTCGACGAATTCGCCGACATGATGATGATCGTCGGCAAGAAGGTCGAAGAGCTCATTGCGCGGATCGCCCAGAAGGCCCGTGCCGCCGGTATTCACCTGATCCTCGCGACCCAGCGTCCGTCGGTGGACGTAATCACCGGCCTGATCAAGGCGAACATCCCGACGCGCATGGCGTTCCAGGTGTCGAGCAAGATCGACTCGCGGACCATCATCGACCAGGGCGGCGCCGAACAGTTGCTGGGCCACGGCGACATGCTCTACATGCCGCCGGGCACCAGCCTGCCGATTCGCGTGCATGGTGCGTTCGTTTCCGACGATGAAGTGCACCGCGTGGTGGAGGCCTGGAAGCTGCGTGGCGCGCCGGAATACAACGACGACATCCTCAACGGTGTCGAAGAGGCTGGCAGTGGCTTCGAAAATGGCGGCGGTGGCGGCGAAGAAGACGCGGAAACCGATGCGCTGTATGACGAAGCCGTGGCGTTCGTGCTCGAAAGCCGTCGCGCCTCGATTTCTGCGGTGCAACGCAAGCTGAAGATCGGCTACAACCGCGCCGCCCGCATGATCGAGGCCATGGAAATGGCCGGCGTCGTGACCGCAATGAACACCAACGGCTCGCGTGAAGTCATCGCCCCCGGGCAGATGCGCGACTGATCACGGGCCGCGTGGCAGCACGCGGCTCGCCCTGACGACTCAATGAGGATTCCCATGCGTCTTATCCGCCTGCTGTTGTTGCCGGCACTGGCCCTGACCGCTGTTTCGGCGCACGCCGACCCGGCCTCCGTCGCCAGCCTGAAGAACCTGTTGGACAAGTCCCAGACCCTGACCGCGCGTTTCTCCCAACTGACCCTGGATGCCGGTGGCACCCAATTGCAGGAAACCGCGGGCGAAATGGCCGTGCAGCGTCCCGGGCTGTTCTACTGGCATACCGAAGGCAAGGCCGAGCAGACCATCGTCTCGGATGGCCAGAAGGTCACCCTCTGGGATCCGGACCTGGAACAGGCAACCATCAAGAAGCTCGACCCGCGCCTGAACCAGACACCGGCGCTGTTGCTGTCGGGGGATGTGTCGAAGATCAACGACAGCTTCGATATCACCTCCAAGCAAACCAGCAACGTGATCGAATTCACCCTCAAGCCAAAATCCAAGGACACGCTGTTCGACACCCTGTCCCTGTCGTTCGGCAATGGTGTGATCAACAACATGCGTCTGGTCGACAGTGTCGGTCAGCGTACCGATATCCTGTTCTCCGGGGTCAAGGCCAACCAACCGGTGCCGGCCTCCACGTTCAAGTTCGACATCCCCAAGGGTGCCGACGTGATCCAGGAATAACACGCTGCCCATGGACCTGTTTCGCAGTGACCCGATTGCCCAGCCCTTGGCCGCGCGCTTGCGTTCGACCAACCTGGATGAGTACGTCGGTCAGGAACACCTGCTCGCTCGCGGCAAGCCTTTGCGCGAAGCGCTGGAGCAGGGCGCCTTGCATTCGATGATTTTCTGGGGGCCGCCGGGGGTGGGCAAAACCACCTTGGCGCGGCTGCTGGCAAAGGTTTCGGATGCGCACTTCGAAACGGTCTCGGCGGTGCTCGCCGGGGTCAAAGAGATTCGCCAGGCGGTGGATGTGGCCAAGCAGCAGGCCGGGCAGTACGGCAAGCGCACCATCCTGTTCGTCGACGAAGTGCATCGCTTCAACAAGTCGCAGCAGGACGCGTTCCTGCCTTATGTCGAAGACGGCACGCTGATCTTCATCGGTGCCACCACCGAAAACCCCTCGTTCGAACTCAACAACGCTTTGCTTTCGCGGGCGCGGGTCTATGTGCTCAAGAGCCTGGACGAAGCGGCGATGCGCAAGCTCTTGCAGCGCGCCCTGAACGAAGACAAGGGGCTGGGCAAGCGCCAGTTGAGTGTCAGCGATGAAGGTTTCCAGATTCTGTTGACCGCTGCCGACGGCGATGGCCGACGCTTTCTCAACCTGCTGGAAAATGCTTCCGACCTGGCCGAAGACGGCGGCGAGATTGGTGTCGACCTGTTGCAGAGCTTGCTCGGCGATACGCGCCGACGCTTCGACAAGGGCGGCGAAGCCTTCTATGACCAGATTTCGGCGTTGCATAAATCCGTGCGCGGCTCCAACCCGGACGGCGCGCTGTACTGGTTTGCGCGCATGATCGATGGCGGTTGCGATCCGTTGTACCTGGCCCGCCGTGTCGTGCGCATGGCCAGTGAAGACATCGGCAACGCCGACCCGCGAGCCCTGAGCCTGTGCCTGGCGGCCTGGGATGTGCAGGAGCGCCTCGGCAGCCCCGAAGGCGAGCTGGCGGTGGCGCAGGCCATTACTTACCTGGCCTGTGCGCCGAAAAGCAATGCGGTGTACATGGGATTCAAATCGGCCTTGCGTGCCGCCGCGGAGCATGGCTCCCTGGAAGTGCCGCTGCACTTGCGCAATGCGCCGACCAAGTTGATGAAGCAACTCGGTTATGGCGATGAATACCGCTATGCCCATGACGAGCCGGACGCCTATGCGGCCGGCGAAGATTATTTCCCGGAGGCGCTTGAGCCGCAGCCGTTCTACCAGCCGGTGCCCCGTGGCCTGGAGCTGAAGATCGGGGAAAAGCTCAATCACCTCGCCCAACTCGATCGACTCAGCCCCAGACAGCGGAGAAAGTAGTGCTCAAGACGATTCTTGCTGTGTCCGTCGCCGGCATCGCTGGTACATTATTGCGTTTCGCCACCGGCACTTGGGTCAGCGCCAATTGGCCGAAGCATTTTTATGCGGCGACACTGGCGGTCAACCTGGTGGGCTGTCTGATCATCGGGCTGTTGTACGGCTGGTTCCTGTTGCGCCCGGAAGTGCCGATTGAAATTCGTGCCGGCTTGATTGTCGGCTTTGTAGGCGGTCTGACGACCTTTTCATCCTTTTCACTGGATACGCTGCGCCTGCTGGAAAGCGGGCAGGCCCCGGTCGCCTTCGGGTACCTGGCCATCAGTGTGTTCGGCGGGCTGCTCGCCACCTGGGCTGGCCTGTCCTTGACCAAACTTTGATAAACGAGAGACCGACATGCTCGATTCCAAACTGTTACGTAGCAACCTTCAGGACGTAGCGGACCGCCTGGCATCCCGTGGCTTTGCCTTGGATGTTGCGCGCATCGAAGCGCTGGAAGAACAGCGCAAGACCGTCCAGACCCGCACCGAAGCACTGCAGGCTGAGCGGAATGCGCGCTCCAAATCCATCGGTCAGGCCAAGCAGCGTGGCGAAGACATCGCGCCGTTGATGGCGGACGTCGAGCGCATGGGCACCGAGCTGTCCGATGGCAAAGTCGAGCTGGAGAACATTCAAAAGGCGTTGGACGATATCCTGCTGGGCATTCCCAACCTGCCGCATGAGTCGGTCCCGGTGGGCGAGGACGAAGACGGTAACGTCGAAGTGCGCCGTTGGGGCACGCCCAAAGCCTTCGATTTCGAGGTCAAGGACCACGTTGCCCTGGGTGAGCTGACCGGCGGCCTGGACTTCGAAACCGCCGCCAAGATGTCCGGTGCGCGCTTTGCCTTGCTGCGCGGCCCGATCGCGCGTCTGCACCGTGCCCTGGCGCAGTTCATGATCAACCTGCACACCGGCGAGCACGGCTATGAAGAGGCTTACACGCCTTATCTGGTCCAGGCGCCTGCTCTGGAGGGCACTGGCCAGCTGCCGAAATTCGAAGAGGATCTGTTCAAGATCACCCGTGAGGGGGAAGCGGACTTCTATCTGATCCCAACTGCTGAAGTGTCGCTGACCAACATCGTGTCCGGCGAGATCCTCGACGCCAAGCAACTGCCGTTGAAATTCGTCGCCCATAGCCCGTGTTTCCGCAGTGAGGCCGGTGCTTCGGGGCGCGACACCCGCGGCATGATCCGCCAACACCAGTTCGACAAGGTCGAGATGGTGCAGGTGGTGGAGCCTTCGACTTCGATGCAGGCGCTGGAAGGCATGACCGCCAACGCCGAGCGCGTGCTGCAGTTGCTGGAACTGCCGTACCGTGTGCTGGCGCTGTGCACCGGCGACATGGGTTTCAGTGCCGTGAAGACCTACGACCTCGAAGTCTGGGTGCCGAGCCAGGACAAATACCGCGAGATTTCGTCGTGCTCCAACTGTGGCGATTTCCAGGCCCGCCGCATGCAAGCGCGTTTCCGCAACCCGGAAACCGGCAAGCCGGAGCTGGTGCACACCCTCAACGGTTCGGGCCTGGCCGTAGGCCGTACCCTCGTGGCAGTGCTGGAAAACTACCAGCAGGCCGACGGTTCGATCCGCGTGCCGGGCGTGCTCAAGCCGTACATGGCGGGCGTCGAGGTCATCGGCTAAATGGAATTTCTGCCGCTGTTTCATAACCTGCGCGGCAGTCGTGTGTTGGTCGTCGGCGGTGGGGAGATTGCCTTGCGCAAATCCCGGCTGCTGGCCGATGCCGGTGCAGTGCTGCGGGTGGTTGCTCCCCAGATCGAAAACCAACTCAATGAGTTGGTGCTGGGCAGTGGCGGGGAACTGATTCTGCGCGGTTATCAGGAGGCCGACCTCGACGGTTGCACCCTGATCATCGCCGCTACCGACGATGAGCCACTGAACGCGCAAGTGTCCAGTGACGCCAAGCGTCGTTGTGTGCCGGTCAATGTGGTGGACGCACCGGCCTTGTGCAGCGTGATCTTCCCGGCGATTGTCGACCGTTCACCGTTGGTGATCGCGGTGTCCAGCGGCGGCGACGCGCCGGTGCTGGCACGCTTGATTCGCGCCAAGCTGGAAACCTGGATTCCGTCCACCTATGGTCAGTTGGCCGGGCTGGCGGCGCGGTTTCGGGCTCAGGTCAAAAGCCTTTACCCGGATGTACAGCAACGTCGTGCGTTCTGGGAAGACGTGTTTCAAGGTCCGATTGCCGACCGCCAGCTGGCCGGGCAGGGTGCCGAGGCCGAACGCCTGTTGATCGAGAAGGTCAATGGCGCTCCGCCGGATGCGCCGGGTGAGGTGTATCTGGTGGGCGCAGGCCCTGGCGACCCGGACTTGCTGACCTTCCGCGCGCTGCGCCTGATGCAGCAGGCCGACGTGGTGCTGTACGACCGCCTGGTCGCACCGGCGATTCTCGAGCTGTGTCGCCGTGACGCCGAGCGCGTATACGTCGGCAAGCGTCGCGCCGACCACGCCGTGCCCCAGGACCAGATCAACCAGCAACTGGTGGACCTGGCTCGCCAGGGCAAGCGCGTGCTGCGTCTCAAGGGCGGCGACCCGTTCATCTTTGGACGCGGTGGTGAAGAGATCGAGGAACTGGCGGCCCACGGCATCCCGTTCCAGGTGGTACCGGGCATCACGGCGGCCAGCGGTTGTGCGGCCTATGCCGGGATTCCGCTGACCCACCGCGATTATGCGCAGTCGGTGCGCTTCATCACCGGGCATTTGAAGGATGGCACATCGGACCTGCCCTGGCATGACTTGGTGGGACCGTCCCAGACCCTGGTGTTCTACATGGGGCTGATCGGGTTGCCGATCATCTGCGAACAGCTGATCCAGCATGGGCGCGCGGCGGACACTCCGGCAGCGTTGATCCAGCAGGGCACCACGTCCAACCAGCGTGTATTCACCGGCACCCTGGCCGACCTGCCGCGCCTGGTGGCGGAACATGAAGTACATGCGCCGACACTGGTGATCGTGGGTGAGGTGGTGGTGCTGCGCGAGAAGCTCAAGTGGTTCGAAGGGGCCCAGGCTGAGGTTTGATCCTGAAACCTCAGCATGTGGTGAGCGGGCTTGTCCCGCGCTGGGGTGCGAAGCACCCCCCAAAATAGACACCGTATTCTGCCTGGCAGAATGCGGTGTTTTCATTAGGGCGGCTGCGCCACCCGGCGCGGGACAAGCCCGCTCACTACAATAACAGCGCATATTCCCTGTAACGGGCTTGCCCGTGAAGAGGCCTGCAGATTCACCGATGAGTCTGGATCAGCTCCAGACCCCTTCGCCCACCAACCTTTCCCGATCATGCGCGCCATCAAACCTCTGCAACGGTCCTTTCGGCACAATCCCCGTCGGGTTGATGGTGCGATGGCTTGCGTAGTAATGCCCCTTGATATGCGCAAAATCCACCGTCTCGGCCACCCCCGGCCACTGGTACAGCTCCCGTAGCCAGTTCGACAGGTTCGGGTAGTCCGCAATCCTGCGCAAATTGCATTTGAAGTGGCCGTAGTACACCGCATCGAAACGAATCAGCGTGGTGAACAGGCGCACATCGGCTTCGGTCAGGTACTCACCGGCCAGGTAACGATGATCGGCGAGGTGTCGCTCCAGGTGGTCCAGCTCGGCAAACACATCCTCAAACGCACTTTCATAGGCTTGCTGCGACGTGGCGAACCCTGCGCGGTAAACGCCATTGTTCACGGCAGGATAGATACGCTCGTTCAGCGCGTCGATGCTCGTGCGCAGCGCTTCGGGGTAGAAGTCCAGGGTATTGCCGGTCAACCCGTTGAACGCGCTGTTGAACATGCGGATGATCTCCGCCGATTCATTGCTTACGATGCGCTTGAGCTTCTTGTCCCACAGCACCGGTACCGTGACGCGGCCTGTGTAGTCGGCGGTATCGGCGGTGTAGCGTTGGTGCATGAAGGCGAAATCGTCGAGCTTGTCGCCAGTCGAACCGTGGGCCTTGTCGAAGGTCCAGCCGTTTTCCAGCATCAGCCAACTGACCACCGATACGTCGATCAGGCTTTCCAGGCCCTTGAGCTTGCGCAGGATCAAAGTGCGATGGGCCCAGGGGCAGGCCAGGGACACATAGAGGTGATAGCGACCGGGCTCCGCCTCGAAGCCGCCTTCGCCACTCGGGCCGGGCGAGCCATTGGCGGTCACCCAGTGGCGGCGTTGTGCCTGTTCGCGTTGGAAAGCGCCGTCTGCGCTACTTTCGTACCACTGGTCTTTCCAGTGTCCTTCGATCAGCAAACCCATGACTGGCCCCTTGGCTAATAAGCGTTGGAGACCAGTCTAAAGGGCTGAGTTCGATTTAAAAGCGCAAAGACCGGGCGTGAATTATCGATTAGATCGATTTGTCCCGCGCATCCCAATATTGCCGGGCCAGGACGAACGCTTGCTCCCGCGGTTGACCCAGGCCGCGCAGGGCCAGGGCCATGGTGGAAATCAGCGCCAGTTGCGGGTAGCTGTCTTCGACATCGCCGCGCCACACGGCCTTCAGATGTTCGGGCTCCAGGCTGGCCGGTTTGACGTGGCGCTGGGCGGAGAGGGCGGGCCATTCTTCGTCCCAGCTTTCGCCGCCGGTGGTGCCGTATAAATGGCTGGCCGAGTCGGGGTTGATTTCGATCTCGCCGCCATCGCCCTTCACTACGATCACGTTGTCCCCCAGCAAGCCGCTGGCATCACGGTGCACGCCCTGATAACCGGGATGGAAAATGCTTTGCAGGCCCAGGCGCGCGTTCAGCGGATTGAGCAGACGCGCCAGGGAGTGGATGGGCGAACGTAGGCCCAGGGTGTTGCGCAAATCGATCATGCGCTGCAACTGCGGCGCCCAATCCCCCAGCGGGATAAACGCCAGGTTGCCACGCTCATAGGCGGCCTCGACCTGCTGCCAGTTGCGGCACAGCGGAATCTGCAAGCCTTCCAGCAATTGCTCGGTGTACAAGCGGCCCGCCGTATGCGCACCGCCGCCGTGCATGAGGATGCGCACACCGTTTTGCGCCAGGCACTTGGCTGCCAGCAGGTACCACGGCAGGTGGCGCTTCTTGCCGGCGTAGGTGGGCCAGTCGATAGCGACGTTCAAGGCCGGGGCATCCTGGCGTTCGCGCACGGCTTCGGTGAACCCGGCGAGTTCCTCCGGGCTTTCTTCCTTGTGACGCAGCAGCATCAGGAAGGCGCCGAGCTGGGTGTCTTCGACTTTTTCGTCGAGCAGCATACCCATGGCCTCACGGGCTTCCTCGCGGGTGAGGTTGCGCGCGCCGCGCTTGCCTTTGCCCAGGATGCGCACGAACTGCGCAAACGGGTGCTCGGCAGGAGTTTCCAGAGTCAGTGGGGCAAAGTCGGTCATAAGCAATTCGTCGGCCTGGGCAGGCCCGCCAGCTTGGCGGCGAGTTTGGCGGGAGTGCCGTTGAACAGTTTGTTGAGGTGCAAGCTGTTGCCCTTTTCCGGGCCCAGCTTCAGCGCGGTGTACTTGATCAAGGGCCGCGTGGCCGGGGACAGCTGGAATTCGGCATAGAACTGGCGCAGCAGTTCGAGGATTTCCCAGTGGGCCGGGCCCAGCTCCAGGGGTTCGGCGGCGGCCAGGGCCTCGGCGACCTCGGCGGACCAGTCATTCAGGTCGACGAGGTAGCCGTCCTTGTCCAGTTCCAGGGTGCGTGCGCCTACGGTCAGGGTGTTCATAGCCAACTGTTGACCTTGTCGTAATCGATCGACAGTTGCAAGAAGCCTGGGTAATCCACGCTATCGGCCCAGTCCGGGAGCGGCAGGTTGCGCGCCTGCAGGTCTTCAGCCAGTACGAAGACCTTCACGCCTTTGGTTTGCAGCGCAGGATTGTGCAGGCCGTAGGCACCGTCGCCGCACAGCAGGATGGCATCTTGAGTGCCGCACACGCGCAGGCAACTGACCAGCCGGCTGTCGGTAAAGGGCGAGTGGGAAATCACATGTAACGTCGACATCAGAGGGTCACCACCTGGTCGTAACGGTCTATCAGGCTGGCGATGCCGGCATCGTCCAGCGGCTGGGCGCTGTCTGGGGCCGCAAGCCCGCGTTCGGCCAGACTGTGCTGGCAGGTGAACACCTCGTCGATGCCGAACAGACCCAGCGCTTGCAGGTTGGCGCCGAGGTCCTTTTGCTGCACGGCTTTGGCGTTCTGGTTCGGCGCCAGCTGGAACACGCCATCGTCCATGAACAGCAGGCCGATGGGCAGATCGAAGGCGCCGCTGGCCAGCACGATATCCAGGGCCTCCCGCGCGCTTGGCCCGGACCACGGTGCCTGGCGGCTGATCACCAATAAGGATTTGGACATGTCACGGCCCTCCAAAGCAGATCAGGCGGTCGGCGGCCTGGATGGCGTCATGCAATTGGCCCAGGCCCGACAGCGCCCATGGTGCATTGAGGTTCACGGCGCTGCGTTGATAACGCCTGGCTTCTTCGCTGTCGAGCACGCCACGGCGCAGGGCGGCGGCGATGCAGACCACGCCATCGAGCTGGTGCTGGCTGACGAACTCGCGCCATTGGCGGGCGATGTCCGGCTCATCCTGGGGGGCGACGATGTTGCTGGAGGCGCTGTACACGCCGTCCTGATAGAAAAACAGCCGTGCAATCTCGTGCCCGCCCGCCAGTACAGCCTGGGCAAACAGCAGGGCACGGCGCGAGGAGGGCGCATGGGCGGCGGAAAACAGGGCAATCGCAAACTTCATGGAACACTCTGCAGGCAAACGTGGGCCAATGATAAAGCCGTCGCCCTGAAAAAGCCCGCCGTGATCAAAACGGTCACTCTCGCTGACCGTTCCGGCGATTGTCGGCAGACGCAAGGCTGCCTAGTCTGTAGGCATCCGAAACGGAAATGGAGTGCCCATGCCTGGTCCCCTGGCGTCCCTCAAAGTGCTGGGTTTTTCCACCTTGCTGCCCGGCCCGTTCACCTCCTTGCTGCTGGCGGACATGGGCGCCGAGGTGCTGCGCATCGAATCACCCACGCGCAGCGACCTGCTGCGGGTGTTGCCGCCCCACGACCGTGGGACGTCGGCGAGCCATGCCTACCTCAACCGCAACAAGCGCAGCCTGGCGCTGGACCTCAAACAGGCCGAGGCACTGGAGATCGTGCGCGCGCTGGTCAAGGACTATGACATTGTCCTGGAACAATTCCGGCCCGGGGTGATGGACCGTCTGGGCCTGGGGTACGAGGCCTTGCAGGCGATCAACCCCCGGCTGATTTATGTCTCGATCACCGGCTACGGCCAGACCGGGCCTTACAAAAACCGTGCCGGACACGACATCAACTACCTGGCCCTGGCCGGCGTGGCCAGTTACACCGGGCGTCGGGACAGCGGGCCGGTGCCGTTGGGCGTGCAGGTGGCGGATGTGGGGGGTGGTTCGCTGCATGCGGTGGTGGGGTTGTTGGCGGCGGTCATCGCTCGGCAGCAGAGTGGGCTCGGCCAGTACCTGGACGTGAGCATGACCGACTGCTCGTTCAGCCTGAACGCCATGGCCGGTGCAGGTTACCTGGCGTGCGGAGTGGAACCGGAGCGGGAAGGGCAGGTACTGAATGGCGGCAGTTTTTACGATTACTACCGCACGCGGGATGGGCGCTGGATGGCCGTCGGCAGCCTGGAGCCCGGCTTCATGCAGCAATTGTGTGACACGCTGGGGCGCCCGGAGTTGGCGGCGCTGGGGCTGTCGCCCAAGCTCAAGCAGGCGCTGCAGGTCGAATTCGAGAAGCGCAGTTTTGATGAGTTGTGTGAGTTGTTTGCCGGGGTGGATGCCTGTGTGGAGCCGGTATTGAGCCTGAGCGAGGCCGTGGAGCATCCACAACTCAAGGCGCGTGAGTTGGTGAGCCAGGTGCCACGGGGGGACGGTTCGACCCAGGCGCAACTGGCTTGCCCGCTGAAGTTTTCACAAGGTTTGCCGGCACCTCGGCATATCGGGGCTGCGGTAGGCGCGCACACTGATGAAGTGCTGACGGAGTTGGGGGTCAGCGCTCAGCGGATAGCTGAACTGCGCAGTGCCAGAGTGGTTGGGTAGTGTCTGGACTGGCGCTTTCGCAGGCAAGCCAGCTCCCACATTTACTACGCGGCGCGGTCAAAATGTGGGAGCTGGCTTGCCTGCGATGCGGCCCTTGAATTCGCCACAAATCCTCATTCCACCCGGGTTTCCCCGGTAAACACCAACGTCTGCCGACACCGCCGGCACACATACCGCCGCCCTTGGGCCACCAACCCATGCCGCTGTGCCGAAAATGGAAAATCACTGTCCGCACACGGGCATCGGTAGATGTAGCGAGTCACCTGACGGCGTTTCACTTCATAGTTATGGCAACGATCCGGCGGCAATTCATACACGCCGCGCATGATCAGTTGCCATTCCTCGCCATGGGGCTGGATGCGCTCGCCAAACAATTGGTGGGCGATCAGGTGCGCCACCTCATGGGCAACGGTCTGTTTGAGGAAATGTTGGCTGTTTTCACGGTACAACTGTGGGTTGAAACGCAGCAGGTTCTCGTGCAAATGCGCGACACCGGCCTTCTGGCCCCGCAGCTTGAGGCTGACCTGGGGGCGTTTGAAGCTTCGTTTGAAAAAGGATTCGGCTAGCAGGAAACAATCTTCGACGCGGGTATTGAGTTGCTCGGGCATGCTGTACATATCTCCAGAGACGCTCAGTATGCCGCAAAGCTGAGTGTTTCCGAATCTGTCAGGCGCCGAATGGTCATGCATCGCGCACAAAGCCACCTTGCGGTGGCCTTGTCTGCGAGTGGACGGGGTCAGTTGGTGTAGACCGGCCCGACGCCCAGGCCCCAGACGATCACGGTGAATGCCATGATCGCCACCAGTACCACGAGGCCCACGGCCAGTACCGAGCTGGAAAACAGAAAACCTTCGTCCGGATCGATGTTCATGAAGGTCGGCAGCCCCACATACAGCAGGTACACCGTGTAGCAAATGGCTGCCGTGCCCACCACCATACCCAGCCACATGTGCGGATAGAGCGCCGCCAACCCGCCGATGAACAATGGCGTGGCGGTGTAGGTGGCAAACGCCACGCAGCGCGCCATGCTGGGGTTGGCATCATAGGTGCGGGCCATCCAGTGAATGAATGCGCCCATCACCGCCACGCCGCCCAGCATCGCCAGGTAGGACATGATGGTCATCCACAGCGCGCTTTCCTGGGTCAGCATCACCGGTGCGCGGCTGCCGATGACCCAACCGACCTGGGTGGTGCCGATAAACGCGGATACGGCGGGGATCGCCGCAAGAATCAAGGTATGAGTGAGGTACATGTGGCTGATGCTTTCTTCCTTATCGCCACGAATTTCCCGCCATTCCTGGTCGGGATGGGTAAAAAGCCCCACGACGTGATGGATCATGCCAGTCACTCCTGTCGTTGTTACCATCGCCCCCCAGCGGAGCGCCCGCGGGCCAAATGGCCTGAAAGGTCTGGAAAACTGTGCGACCTCAAGTGCCAGTATAGAAAGTGATGACCGGAAAAACTGTAGGGCTTTAGAGCAAATCGCGCTGTAAACAGGGGGCCTAATCGCGGCGCGGTCTGTAGATGGCAATGCAACCCACATTGGAACTCGGCCGCTCATACCGGTAAAATGCTGCGCTTTTCGTCACACACTTCAGCGGATCCAAGCGCCATGGGCACTCTTACGGTCAACCAGAACAAACTGCAAAAACGCCTGCGTCGCCTGGCCGGGGAAGCGGTCACCGATTTCAACATGATCGAGGACGGTGACAAGGTCATGGTCTGCCTGTCCGGCGGCAAAGACAGCTACACCATGCTCGATGTGCTGATGCACTTGCAAAAGGTCGCGCCGATCAAGTTCGAGATCGTGGCCGTCAACATGGACCAGAAACAACCGGGGTTTCCCGAGCACGTGCTGCCGGCTTACCTGAAAGAGCTGGGCATCGAGTACCACATTGTCGAAAAAGACACTTATTCGGTGGTCAAGGAGCTGATTCCTGAAGGCAAGACCACCTGCTCGCTGTGTTCACGCCTGCGCCGTGGCACGCTCTACACCTTCGCCGACGAGATCGGCGCGACCAAGATGGCCTTGGGGCATCACCGCGACGACATCGTCGAAACCTTCTTCCTCAATATGTTCTTCAACGGTTCCCTCAAGGCCATGCCGCCCAAGCTGCGGGCCGATGACGGGCGCAACGTGGTGATCCGCCCGCTGGCGTATTGCAACGAGAAGGACATCCAGGCCTACTCCGACTTCAAGCAATTCCCGATCATCCCGTGCAACCTGTGCGGCTCCCAGGAAAACCTGCAGCGCCAGGTGGTCAAGGAAATGCTGGTGGACTGGGAGCGCAAGACCCCAGGCCGTACCGAAAGCATCTTCCGCAGCTTGCAGAACGTGATCCCTTCGCAACTGGCCGACCGTAATCTGTTCGATTTCACCAGCCTCAAGATCGACGAGACGGCGGCTTCGCGTTTCGTCAATGTGGTGAACCTCTAGGCCATTTCAATGCTCTGACACACGGCGCTCGCGGGCGCCGTTTTCAATTCGACTGCCAGGAGAGGGCATGCGCGATTACAAGTGGCTGCACGAATATTGTCTGAACCGCTTCGGCTCGGCGGCCGAGCTGGACGCCCATCTGCCTGTGCCCAAGACCCCGGCGCAATTGCGCAAGGTCAGCGATGATCGCTACCTGTCGACCCTGGCGCTGCGGGTATTTCGCGCGGGCTTGAAACACAGCGTGGTGGACGCCAAGTGGCCGGCGTTCGAACAGGTGTTTTTCGGCTTCGACCCGGAAAAGGTCGTGTTGATGGGCGCCGAGCACCTGGAGCGGCTGATGCAGGACACGCGCATCATCCGTCACCTGGGCAAGCTCAAGAGCGTGCCGCGCAACGCGCAAATGGTGCTGGACATCGAGAAGGAGCACGGCAGCTTCGGCGCATTCATCGCCGACTGGCCGGTGACGGATATCGTCGGGCTGTGGAAGTACCTGAGCAAACACGGTCACCAGCTCGGCGGGCTATCAGCGCCGCGCTTCTTGCGCATGGTCGGCAAGGACACCTTTGTACCGAGTTATGACGTGGTGGCGGCGCTCAACGCGCAGAAGATCATCGACAAGGTGCCCACCAGCCTGCGCGACCTGGCCACGGTGCAGGGGGCGTTCAACCAGTGGCATGCCGAGAGCGGGCGGCCGATGTGCCAGTTGTCGATGATGCTGGCCTACACAGTGAATCATTGAGATTGAGGTGATGCCATCGCAGTCAAGCCAGCTCCCACATTTGATAGGCGGCGCGTTCAAAATGTGGGAGCTGGCTTGCCTGCGATAGCGGACGTCAGGCCGGCACAGGTTCTACAGCCAAGCGGCGATTCAACTGATGCCGCCACCGCACATAGAGCAGCGCGGTGCAAAACAGCACCAGGCTCGCCAGCATCTCCAGCACCCCGAACCATTGCCGGTTCGGGTCATACGCCGCCAGCGCGCCCTTGATGAAATACAGATTCACCACAAAGCACATCCACGAATGCCCGCGCGCGCTGCCCAGCAGCATGCCCGGCGCCAGCACCAGCAGGGGCACCAGTTCGATCAGCAGGATCACCCATGGTCGCGCGCCATGCAGGTCGGCAACGAACAGGTAATAGCCGCACAACAACCCCACCAGGCCCAGAAAAGCCAGCAGGCTCAGCACGCGTGCAAGCTTGACCCGGGGTTCCAGCCACGCCTGGGCGGGCAGGACCTTAGGCTTTCTGGCCACGGCCGTTCTCCAGCAGCGCGGCGGTGTTCGCCAGGCGCAGGCCCAGGGCGCGGCACAGTGCGATTTCGTGTTGATCGAGCATGCGTTTGCCGTCCGGCCCCGAATGGTGGCTGGCGCCATACGGCGTGCCGCCGCCCTGGGTGTCGAGCAGTGCCTGTTCGCTGTAGGGCAGGCCGGTGATCAGCATGCCGTGGTGCAGCAGCGGCAGCAGCATCGACATCAGCGTGGTTTCCTGGCCGCCATGCAGGCTGGCGGTGGAGGTGAACACGCCGGCCGGCTTGCCGACCAGAGCGCCGGTGAGCCACAGGTTGCTGGTGCCATCCAGGAAGTACTTGAGCGGCGCGGCCATGTTGCCGAAGCGGGTCGGGCTGCCCAGGGCCAGGCCCGAGCAGTGCTTCAGGTCGTCCAGGCTGGCGTACAGCGCACCTTCGTCCGGGATGCTCGGCGCCACGGCTTCGCACTCGGTGGAGATGGCCGGCACCGTGCGCAGTCGCGCTTCCAGGCCACCTTGCTCGATGCCCCGGGCTATCTGCCGGGCCATCTCGCTGACCGAGCCGTTGCGGCTGTAATACAACACCAGCACATACGGCGCCGTCACGGCAGAATCTCCAGCACGTTTTCCGGTGGTCGGCCGATAATCGCCTTGTCGGCGGTTGCCAGGATCGGGCGCTCCATCAGCTTGGGGTGCTCGGCAATGGCGGCGATCAGTTGCGCGTCGCTGAGGTTGGTATCAGCGAGGCCAAGGGTCTTGTATTCGTCTTCGCCGGTGCGCAGCAGTTGACGGGCACTGATTCCCAGTTTGCCCAGCAGCGCTTTCAATTGCGCAGCGTCAAGCGGGGTTTCCAGATAGCGCACCACGGTCGGCGCAAGGCCTCGGGCTTCGAGCAGTTCCAGCGCACCACGGGATTTCGAGCAGCGCGGGTTGTGATAAAGCGTCAGATCGGTCATGTGCGGGTCGCATCTTGCGTAAGGTGGCGGGTATTCTACCCGCGCTGTGGTCCGTCCTTAAACCGTAAGAGGCGATAGGTCGCAGCCAACGTTCATTTTTGCGAAGGATTACCCCATGACAAGGCGACTGATCGGTGCATTGGCGATCATCACAACCCTGCTGCTGAGCGGCTGCGGCAATGACTATGGCATTGACCAATATGGCCAGAAAGTCGCCTCCGAGCGCCTGGATAAACAATGGCTGGTGGTCAATTACTGGGCTGAGTGGTGTGGCCCGTGCCGCACGGAAATCCCCGAGCTCAACGCCCTGGCCGAACAGCTGAAAGGGCAGAACGTTGGGGTGTTCGGGGTCAACTTCGACAATGTGCAGGGTGAGGAACTCAAGGCCGCCAGCGAGAAGCTGGGCATCAAGTTCACCGTGCTGGCGCAGAACCCGGACGAAATCTTCGATATTCCCCGTAGCGAGGCGTTGCCGGTCACTTACATCATTGACGACAAGGGCAAGGTGCGCGAACAACTGATGGGCGAGCAGACGGCGCAAGGGGTGCTGGCCAAGCTCAAGGCCCTGCGCGGCTGAATTGGCAACACATAACCCCTGTGGGAGCGGGCTTGCCCGCGAAGAGGCCCTCAGCGTTTAAAACCTTTTGATGAGAAACCACCCTTGCGAGCCACCCCCGCCACCCCCAAACTGACACGCCGTATTCGCGAGCAAGCCCGCTCCCACACAAGCCTGGTCCCACAGTGGATTGCAAGTGGCCAGTATCAGCCCTCTTCGAGCCACAAACGAATCGGCTTGCCTTGTGCCGGCCAGAAGCGCGTCTGTTCGATAGGCGAAATATCCCAGCGTTCGACGCCTTGCAGGGCCTGGAAGAAGCGGTGTTCCTGTTCCATCAAGGCTTCGGCGCAGAGTTTGCGGGTGCTGCCGAGCTTGCCGAAAGTGAGTTTGTCGCCGTTCACGCTGTAGGGGGCAAACCAGTGGTTGCAACCGCCGTTGCCATAGGCACGGCCATCCGCGCCGAGTGTCACGGTCAGGTGCGCGTAATCCATCAGTGGCCGCTCACCAATCCATTCCACCACGTAGCTGTGATCCTGCTTGAGCTTGACCGCATCACCGGCGCAGCCGGTCAAGGCCAGCCCGGCGGCGAGCAGAAGCAGGCCTTTCATTGCGCGGCCTGCTGGCATTTCGGGCAGCGGTGCTTGTCGCCTTCGCTGGCCCAGCCCAGCTCTTTGATACGGGCATTGGCGGCCGGTTGCAACGGTTCTTTGGTCAGCTTGGTTTCCACCGCGAACTCAAACTCCAGCACGTTTTCGCAGCTGTCGCAGTTGACCTTCCAGGTGTGAATCTCCAGTTCACCGAACTGCGGCCCCCGGGCCATGGCAACCCATTGACCGGCAGGGCGGATGGAGTAGCGTGCGTCACCTTCGACGGTGAGGCGCATCGACAGGGTTTTACTGCCGCGCAGGGTGACGATCAACACGTCGCCGTGCTTGATCGATCCACCGCTGCCGGTGACCTGGTAACGGCCCGGCACCAGGGCGCGGCATTCGATCAGAGTATGTTGCGGGCTCAGCAAGCTGAAGCGGAAATCGTGTTCGGCCATGGGTCCTCCAAATAGGCGCGGCATCCTATCACGGGTGCCTGCTCATCATGAGCGTGGTATGTGACCGCTGATCACCCGTCGACAAGGTTCTGCGTCCGACCCTCAGCCCAGGCAAGGATGTTGGCCAAGGTCGTGCCGGCAATCGCCGCCAGGGCCTCACGGGTGAGGAACGCCTGGTGCGCGGTGATGATCACGTTGGGAAAGGTCAGCAGGCGCGCGAGCACGTCGTCCTGCAAGGGCAGGTCGGAGCGGTCTTCGAAAAACAGCTGGGCTTCTTCCTCGTAGACATCCAGCCCCAGGTAGCCGAGCTGGCCGTCCTTGAGGGCGTCGATCAGTGCCGGCGTATCCACCAGACCACCGCGCCCGGTGTTGATCAGCATGGCACCGGGCTGCATGCGCGCCAGGGAGTGGGCGTTGATCAGGTGTTTGCTGTCGGTGGTCAGCGGGCAATGCAGGCTGATGATCTGCGCCTGGGCCAGCAGCTCGGGCAAGCTCACGTAGCGGGCACCAAGCGCCTGGACCTGAGGGTTGGGGAAGGGATCATGGGCAAGCAACTGGCAGCCGAAACCGGACATGATTGTGGCGAAGGTGGCACCGATCTGCCCGGTGCCGACCACGCCGACGGTCTTGCCCACCAGGTCGAAGCCGGTGAGGCCGTGCAGCGTGAAGTCGCCGTCACGGGTACGGTTATAGGCACGGTGCAGGCGGCGGTTGAGGGCCAGGATCAATGCCACGGCGTGTTCGGCGACCGCGTGAGGCGAATAGGCCGGCACCCGCACGACGCTCAGGCCCAGGCGACTGGCGGCGGGCAGGTCGACATGGTTGTAGCCGGCAGAGCGCAGGGCAATCAAGCGCGTGCCGCCCTTGGCCAACTGTTCCAGCACCGGGGCGCTGAGGTCGTCATTGATAAAGGCGCAGACCGCCTCGTGGCCGTTGGCCAGCGCGACGGTGTCGAGGTTGAGCCGGGCAGGCTGGAAATGCAGTTCCAGACCTGACGCCAGTGGTTCGCCGAGAAAACTCTCGCGGTCGTAGGCCTGGCTGCTGAAAAGAATGACGCGCATCAAAGGCTCCCTGCACTCATAAAATAAACACATGACCTTGTGGGAGCGGGCTTGCCCGCGAAAGTGGCGGGTCAGTCATCTCATCAATGACTGAAAGACCGCAATCGCGAGCAAGCTCGCTCCCACAGTTTCTCCTGCATGCCATAAAACTGTATCAGGCGCTGACCCGCGCCTCGCTGGCCAACCGGGCGATGGCCATGTCCAACTCGTCCAGCGCAGCCAGGGCCTTGGCGTCGTCCTGCTTGAGCAGGGTTTCGGCGCGCTGGCAGGCCGCGCGCAGTTGCGGCACGCCGCAATAGCGAGTGGCGCCGTGCAGGCGGTGGACCCGTTCGATCAAGGCCGTGTTGTCATTGGCATCGCGGGCGACGCGGATCGCAATACGATCGGCTTCCAGGGAAGCCAGCAGCATGGCGAGCATGTCCGCTGCCAGGTCGGTCTTGCCGGCTGCCAGGCGCAGGCCTTCCTCGTGGTCCAGCACTGGCAGTTGCAGGCCTGGGCCCAGGTTGTCGGCTGAACGTTCCGGCCCCTGGTTGCGCAGGGCCAGGCCGGTCCACTTGAGCACCACCTGGGCCAGTTGGCGTTCGCTGATGGGCTTGGTCAGGTAGTCGTCCATGCCGCTTTGCAGCAGGGCGCGCTTTTCGTTGGCCATGGCGTGGGCGGTGAGCGCCACCACCGGCAGCGGCGTGCCATGGCGCTCGCTTTCCCACTGGCGAATCGCCTCGGTGCTCTGGCGACCGTCCATGCCAGGCATCTGTACGTCCATCAGCACCAGGTCGAAGGTTTCCTGTTTGACTGCGTCGATAGCCGCATAGCCGCTTTCCACGGCCTGTACCTTGGCGCCCATGTCTTCCAGCAGGGTTTGCACCAGCAGCAGGTTGGCCGGGTTGTCGTCGACGCAGAGTATCCGCGGCGCGCGGCTGGCCAGCGGCTCGCCGGGCTCGTTGCGCGATGGGCGCGGGCTGATCAGGTCGGCCAGGGAGCGACGCAATTTGCGCGTACAGGCCGGTTTGGCCTGAAGCTGGCTGTTGGGGTTGGGCACCGACTGGTTGAACAGCATCTGTTCGGTGGTAGGGCACAGCACCAGCACCTTGCAGCCCAGGTGTTCGAGGTCCCACAGGTGCTGGTTGAGGCGTTCGGGAGGAATGTCATTGGCGGTGACGCCCAGCACGGCGAGGTCGATGGCCTGCTCGGTCTGATGGGCGCTGGTGATGCCATTGGTCAGGTTTTCCAGGCTGTTGAACGGCGTCACCTGCAGGCCGCAATCTTCCAGTTGATGTTGCAGCGCCTGGCGCGCCAGTTCGTGGTTTTCCAGCACGGCCACGCGACGGCCCAGCAGCGGCGCGGCGGGCAGGTCTTCGACGTCGTCGCGGGTTTTGGGCAGGTTCAGGCTGATCCAGAATTCCGAGCCTTCGCCCGGCGTGCTGTCCACGCCGATTTCGCCACCCATCTGTTCGATCAGGCGTTTGGAAATCACCAGCCCCAGGCCAGTGCCGCCCGGTTGGCGCGACAGCGAATTGTCGGCCTGGCTGAAGGCCTGGAACAGGGCGCGCACGTCCTGGCTGGACAGGCCGATACCGGTGTCCTGCACGCTGATGCGCAACTGCACGCTGTCTTCCTGCTCGTCCTCGATCATGGCGCGGGCCACGATGGTGCCTTCACGGGTGAACTTGATCGCGTTGCTGATCAGGTTGGTGAGGATCTGCTTGAGCCGCAGCGGGTCGCCCACCAGCGCCAGCGGCGTGTCGCGGTACACCAGGCTCACCAGTTCGAGCTGCTTGGCGTGGGCAGCGGGGGCCAGGATGGTCAGGGTGTCTTGCAGCAGGTCCCGCAGGTTGAACGGCACGCTGTCCAGCACCAGCTTGCCGGCTTCAATCTTCGAGAAGTCGAGGATTTCATTGATGATGCCCAGCAGGTTGTCGGCGGATTTCTCGATGGTGCCGAGGTAATCCAGCTGGCGCGGCGACAACTCGCTTTTTTGCAGCAGATGCGTGAAACCGAGGATGCCGTTGAGCGGAGTACGGATCTCATGGCTCATGTTGGCCAGGAATTCCGACTTGATGCGGCTGGCTTCCAGAGCTTCTTTGCGCGCCAGGTCGAGCTCGATGTTCTGGATTTCAATGGTTTCCAGGTTCTGGCGCACGTCTTCGGTGGCCTGGTCGATGCTGTGTTGCAATTCTTCCTGGGCGTTTTGCAGGGTTTCGGCCATGCGATTGATGCCCGAGGCCAACTGGTCCAGCTCCTGGCTGCCCAAGGGCGGCAAGCGCGTTTCCAGGTTGCCGTCCTTGAGTTGGGCAACGGCCTGTTTGATCTGCCCGATGGGCGCGTTGATGGTGCGGCTGATGCGCAGCGCCAGGGCGGCGGTGCAGGTCAGGCCGATGGCGATCAACAGCAGGCTGGCGAACAGGCTGCGATAGCCACGCAGCAGCATGCCGTTGTGGGACAGCTCCACCTCGACCCAGCCCAGCAGGCGGTCGGCCTCATCGGGAATCACCTCGCCGGCGAGGTTGCGATGGCGGCCAAACACCGGCAGCAGATAGCGCGTAGCGTCATTGCCGGTGCGCTGCAACAGGTGAGAGCTGTTGCCGACCGGAGGCTGGTTGAGCATGGTCGGGCCCGCGTGGGCCAGGGGCGCACGGTCCGGGGCCAGA
The DNA here is from genome assembly GCF_054071795.1 of Pseudomonas sp. SDO5271_S396. Taxonomy (NCBI): domain Bacteria; kingdom Pseudomonadati; phylum Pseudomonadota; class Gammaproteobacteria; order Pseudomonadales; family Pseudomonadaceae; genus Pseudomonas; species Pseudomonas sp. SDO5271_S396. The sequence goes on along the minus strand of NZ_JBSVWB010000001.1, from coordinate 196,121 downwards.
AAGGACACGGTGCGTACGTCCGGCTGCTCCAGGGACTGGGTGGCGATGCGCTCGAGCAAATCGGCATTTCTGCTGCTCAGGGCCGGCGCCACCAACGGTGCCAGCTGTTCGGCGATCATTTCGCCACGTTGCAGCAACTGGGTTTGCAGTTCCGAGAGCTGCATCCAGGTGAAATAACCGCCCAACAACAAGGCCATGAGGCTGGTCGGTAATAAGGTCAGCAACAGTACGCGGCCTTTTATCCCCATTCTTCTAAGCACGCCACTCTCCTGCTACCACACTGTTATCAATATCCCGCGCAGGCATCCGGCCCGCGCCACCTGCGCAGTGTAGCCATTTGCGCGGTTCGGAATCTTGCAAATTGATGACAGACGGCAATCCTGGGGTGATGAGAGGCTTGGGCCGGCCTGCGCTTGAAGAGGCGGCGTTCAGTGGCGACGCTGTTTGCGCTTCTTCCACTGGTGGGCGACCCACCAGCGCCAGTAACCCATGGTCAGGCAATAGGCCATTAGGCCCAGCACCAGTCCCAGCACCACCGACCCCAGCAGGAAGGGTTGCCACAGCGTGCTCAACTGACCGCTGATCCATTCCCAGGTGAGATCATCGGGCAGGCTGCGCGGCGGCACATTCATCAACCACGCGCCGGTCATGTAGGTGCACAGGAACACCACCGGCATGGTGAGCGGGTTGGTCAGCCACACCAGGCTGACGGCGATCGGCATATTGCCGCGCACGACGATGGCCAACACGGCTGCCAATAACATCTGTAACGGAATCGGGATGAAGGCTGCGAACAGGCCCACGGCCATGGCCCGTGCCACCGAGTGCCGATTCAGGTGCCAGAGGTTGGGGTCGTGCAGCAGAGTGCCGAGAAATTGTAATGACTTATGTTCCCTGATACTGCTGGGATCGGGCATGTACCGTTTGAATAAGCGCCGGGGCATAAGGGGTCCAGGTCAGTTCGAGGGGCAAGTATGCCCGCATTCTATAAACAGAAAATTCAGACTTTGTGACAAAACGTCATAGGGCACACGGCAAACCCGACCAAGACTGGGTGGATCACTTGGAAGGGATGATTCATGAAAGCAGGGATGTTTGCGTGTGCGTTGGGGCTGTTGTCCCTGCGTTTTTTGCCGGCATTGCCCCATGGGGGCTGGCTGCTGGCCATGGCGATAGTGGCATTGATGGTCTTGCCGTTTAGGACCTATCCGCTGGCGTTTTTCCTGCTGGGCTTGAGTTGGGCCTGTTTCAGCGCGCAATCAGCGCTGGATGACCGTCTGAGCCCGGCGCTGGACGGGCAGACCCGTTGGGTGGAGGGGCGGGTTATCGGCTTGCCGCAGCAAACCGGCAGCGGGGTGCGTTTCGAACTGGCCGACGGCCGGTCGCGCAATGCCCGCCTGCCCAAGCGTATTCGGGTGTCCTGGCACGGTGGGCCGGTGGTGCGCAGCGGCGAACGCTGGCGTTTGGCCCTGAAGCTTCGACGGCCTGCGGGCCTGTTGAATTTCCACGGTTTCGATCGTGAAGCCTGGTTGCTCGCCCAGAGAATCGGTGCCACCGCTTCGGTGAAGGACGGCGAGCGCCTGGGCCCGGCGCGCAACGCCTGGCGTGACACGTTGCGGCAACGGCTGATGACGGTCGATGCCCAGGGGCGCGAGGCTGGTCTGACGGCCTTGGTGCTGGGCGATGGTTCCGGTTTGGCAGCCGAGGATTGGCGGGTGTTGCAGGACACCGGCACCGTGCACTTGCTAGTGATTTCCGGGCAGCACATCGGTTTGCTGGCAGGTCTCATCTACGGGCTGGTGGCCGGCCTGGCGCGTTTGGGGTGGTGGCCTCCTGGCTGGCCATGGTTGCCCTGGGCCTGCGCGCTGGCCTTTGCCGCCGCGCTGGGCTACGGCTTGCTGGCCGGGTTCGGAGTGCCGGTGCAGCGCGCGTGTGTGATGGTCGGGCTGGTGTTGTTGTGGCGCCTGCGATTTCGGCATCTGGGGAGCTGGTGGCCGTTATTGCTGGCGTTCAACGGTGTGTTGATCCTCGAACCGTTGGCCAGCCTGCAGCCGGGGTTCTGGTTGTCGTTCGCCGCCGTGGCGGTGTTGATCTTGACGTTCAGCGGGCGCCTAGGGCCGTGGAGCGTCTGGCAGGCCTGGACCCGACCCCAGTGGTTGATCGCGATTGGCCTGTTTCCGCTGTTGCTGGTGCTGGGGTTGCCCATCAGCCTCAGTGCGCCGCTGGCCAATCTCTTAGCCGTGCCATGGATCAGCCTGGTGGTATTGCCGCTGGCCCTGTCGGGCACGCTGCTGTTGCCGGTGCCCCTGCTGGGGGAGAGCCTGTTGTGGCTGGCCGGCGGGGCGCTGGATATCGGTTTCAAGGCGCTGGCGCTATTGGCCATGAAGGCGCCCGCGTGGTTGCCCGCCGAGGTGCCGGTGGGTTATTGGTGGGTCAGCCTGGCGGGGACGGTCATGTTGCTGCTGCCAAAGGGCGTGCCGTTCCGGTTGCTCGGTTGGCCGATGCTGATGCTGGCGGTGTTTCCTCCGCGCGAATCGGTGCCCCATGGGCAAGTGGACGTGCTGCAACTGGACGTCGGGCAGGGCTTGGCATTGATCCTGCGTACGCGGCACCACACCTTGCTCTACGACGCCGGACCGCGAGCTGGCGAAATGGACCTTGGGGCCCGTGTGGTACTGCCGACCTTGAAAAAGCTGGGAGTAGGGCGACTGGACATGATGTTGCTCAGTCACGCCGATGCCGATCACGCAGGCGGAGCGGCGGCGGTGGCCCGGGGGCTGCCGATCACGCGGGTGGTCGGCGGGGAAACGGAAGGACTGCCGGCGTTCCTGAGGACTCAGCCCTGTGTCAGTGGCGAGTCGTGGACCTGGGATGGCGTGGTATTCGAGCTGTGGCAGTGGCCGCAAGCGACTGACGGCAATGCCAAATCCTGTGTGCTGCGAATCCAGGCCAAAGGTGAAAGCCTGCTGTTGACCGGCGATATCGATCGTGCCGCCGAACAGGCCTTGCTCGCCTCACCGCTCGCGGCGCCCAGCGACTGGCTGCAAGCGCCGCATCATGGCAGTCGCAGCTCTTCTTCAGGGACGTTTCTGCAACGCGTTGCGCCCACGTCGGTGCTGATTTCCCGCGGACGCGGCAATGCGTTCGGCCATCCGCATCCGGAGGTTCTGGCGCGGTACCGGGCGTTGGGTACCCGGGTCTACGACAGTGCCGAACAAGGGGCTATCCGCTTGCAACTGGGGGCGTTTGCAGCACCGGTGGTTGCCCGGGATCAACGTCGCTTCTGGCGTGAACCGCCACCCTGATCCCAGCGGTCGTCCGCGACAGGCGGCACGATGGTCGACGAACCCCGTCACGGAACCTATATGGTAAAGTGGCGCACTTTTTCGAGGGGACATTCACTGTGTGGGAATTGGTCAAATCCGGCGGCTGGATGATGTTGCCGATCATCTTGAGCTCCATCGCCGCTCTCGGCATCGTCGCCGAACGCCTGTGGACCCTGCGTGCCAGCCGCGTCACCCCTGAACATTTGCTGGGGCAGGTCTGGGGCTGGATCAAGAACAAACAGCTGGATAAAGACAAGCTCAAGGAACTGCGCGCCAACTCGCCCCTGGGTGAGATCCTCGCGGCGGGCCTGGCCAACTCCAAACATGGTCGCGAGATCATGAAAGAGTGCATCGAGGAGGCTGCTGCCCGGGTCATCCATGAACTGGAGCGTTATATCAACGCCCTCGGCACTATCGCCGCGATGGCGCCATTGCTCGGCTTGCTCGGCACGGTGCTGGGCATGATCGATATTTTCAGCTCGTTCATGGGCTCGGGCATGACCACCAACGCCGCCGTACTGGCCGGCGGTATTTCCAAGGCACTGATCACCACGGCGGCGGGCCTGATGGTGGGTATTCCGTCGGTGTTCTTTCACCGTTTCCTGCAACGACGCATCGATGAGCTGGTGGTCGGCATGGAGCAGGAAGCCATCAAGCTGGTGGAAGTGGTGCAGGGCGACCGTGACGTGGACCTGGTTGGGGGCAAAGCGTGAGATTTCGCCGCAAGCAACGGGAAAATGTCGATATCAACCTCGCGTCGCTGATCGACGTGGTGTTTATCCTGCTGCTGTTTTTTGTCGTGACCACCACCTTCACCCGCCAGACCCAACTTCGCGTCGACCTGCCGGAAGCGGTGAGCGGTTCGCCCGCCGAGGATCAGGAAGTCAAGACGCTGGACATCGCCATCAGCGCCGACGGGGTGTTTTCGGTGAACAACCAGGTGTTGGAGAAAAATGACCTTGCCAGTCTGATGGAAGCGCTGCAGAAGGAGTCAGGCGGTGATACCAAAATGCCGCTTTCCATCAGCGCCGATGGCAAGACCCAGCACCAGGCCGTGGTCACTGCGATGGATGCTGCCGGCAAGCTTGGTTTCAGTCATCTGCGCATGAGCACCGTCGAGGCGGCGAGCCAACCCTGATGACTATGTCCGATCGTCTGCTCAAGGCCTGGTACGAAGGTCATCCTGCCCTGGCGCTGTTGCGGCCACTGGAATCGTTATATCGCCGGGTCGTGCAGCGCAAACGCGCGCGCTTCGTGGCGGGCGAAGGCGAGATTTATCAATCGCCGGTGCCGGTGGTGGTGGTCGGCAATATCACCGTGGGCGGCACCGGCAAGACCCCGCTGATCCTGTGGCTGATCGAGCACTGCCAGCGCAGCGGCCTGCGCGTGGGTGTGGTCAGCCGAGGCTACGGTGCCAAGCCGCCGCACCAGCCCTGGCGGGTCGAGGCCAGCCACAGCGCCGATGTCGCGGGGGATGAGCCCTTGTTGATCGTGCAGCGCAGCGGCGTGCCGCTGATGATCGATCCCGACCGCAGTCGTGCGGTCAAGGCGCTGCTGGCCAGCGAACCCCTCGACCTGATCCTCTCCGACGACGGTTTGCAGCATTACCGCCTGGCGCGCGATCTTGAATTGGTGCTGATCGATGCCGCCCGCGGCCTGGGTAACCGCCGCTGCCTGCCTGCCGGGCCGTTGCGGGAGCCGGCGGAACGTCTGCAGAGTGTCGATGCGCTGTTGTACAACGGGGCCTCCAGTGATCGGGAGGACGGTTTTGCCTTTCGCTTGCAACCCACGGCCTTGGTCAACCTACAGACCGGCGAGCGTCAGTCGGTGGATCACTTCCCCAATGGTCAGTCCGTGCATGCGGTGGCCGGCATCGGTAATCCGCAACGTTTCTTCAATACCCTTGAAACGCTACACTGGCGACCGATACCCCATGCGTTTGCCGACCACGCGCCCTACAGTGCCGAGGTCTTGAATTTTACGCCGTCATTGCCGCTGGTCATGACCGAGAAAGACGCGGTGAAGTGCCGCACTTTTGCCCGGCCAGACTGGTGGTACCTTGCGGTGGATGCGGTGCCGTCGCCGGCGTTCGTCGCCTGGTTCGACACGCAGTTGATGCGCCTGTTGCCCGCTCGCCTCTTGCCTTGAAACGCTTTTATCCAGGAAACACCCATGGACACCAAACTGCTCGACATCCTCGCTTGCCCTATCTGCAAAGGCCCGCTCAAGCTGAGCGCCGATAAAACCGAGCTGATCAGCAAGGGCGCCGGTCTGGCGTACCCGATCCGTGATGGCATTCCGGTGATGCTGGAAACCGAAGCTCGCACCCTGACCACTGACGAGCGTCTGGATAAATGACCACTGCCTTTACCGTTGTCATCCCCTCCCGCTATGCCTCTACACGCCTGCCGGGCAAGCCGCTGCAACTGATCGGCAACAAGCCGATGATCCAGCTGGTGTGGGAGCAGGCCAGCAAAAGCAGCGCCGAGCGCGTGGTCGTTGCCACCGATGATCCGCGCATCATCGAGGCCTGCAAGGGGTTCGGCGCCGAAGCGGTGCTGACTCGCGAAGACCACAACTCCGGCACTGACCGCCTGGCCGAAGTGGCCACGCAGCTGGGTTTGGCACCCGATGCCATTGTGGTCAACGTGCAGGGCGACGAACCCTTGATCCCGCCCAGCGTGATTGACCAAGTGGCGGCCAACCTGGCGGCCCACGGCGAAGCGCGCATGGCCACCCTGGCTGAGCCCATCGAGGACATCGACACCCTGTTCAACCCGAACGTGGTGAAAGTGGTCAGCGACATCAATGGCCTGGCGCTGACCTTCAGCCGGTCGACGCTGCCGTGGGCGCGCGATGCTTTCGCCAAGAGCCGTGATGTTTTGCCACAAGGTGTGCCGTACCGCCGCCATATCGGTATTTATGCCTACCGTGCCGGTTTCCTGCATGACTTTGTCAGCTGGGGCCCTTGCTGGCTGGAGAACACCGAGTCCCTGGAGCAATTGCGTGCCTTGTGGCACGGCGTGCGTATCCATGTCGGCGATGCCCTGGAAGCGCCACCCGCGGGTGTCGACACTCCGGAAGACCTCGAGCGCGTCCGCCGCCTGCTGGGGTCCTGATGGAGGTTCTGTTCGTGTGCCTGGGCAACATCTGCCGCTCGCCTACCGCAGAAGGTGTACTGCGCCAGAAATTGCGCGATGCCGGGTTGGCGGGGCAGGTAGAGGTCGCTTCCGCAGGCACCGGTGAGTGGCATATCGGTAACCCGCCCGACCAGCGCAGCCAGCGTGCCGCGCGGGCACGGGGTTACGATTTGTCTGCGCAGCGCGCGCAGCAGGTCTCCCGGGCCGATTTTTCGCGATACGACCTGATCCTGGCCATGGACAACAGCAACCTGCGCAACCTCAAGGCCATGCAGCCTGGGCAGGGCAAGGCCGAGCTGGATTTGTTCCTGCGCCGCTATGATGCCGAAGTGGATGAAGTCCCCGACCCTTACTACGAAGGCGAGCAGGGTTTCGAGCGGGTGCTGGACCTTATCGAGCAGGCGTGTGACTCATTGGTAATCGAACTGAAGGGGCGGTTATGACCTTGCAGGTGCGGGCGCAGGTATCGCTCAAGCCGTTCAACAGCTTCGGTATCGACGTGCGTGCCCGGTTGTTTGCCGAGGCGCGCAGTGATGCCGACGTTCGCGAAGCCCTGCTGCGTGCGGCGGCACACGACTTGCCGTTGCTGGTGATCGGCGGCGGCAGCAACTTGCTGCTGACCCAGGACATTGCTGCGCTGGTGCTGCGCATGGCCACCCAGGGCATTCGCGTGCTGCACGACGACGGTGTGCATGTGGTGGTCGAAGCCGAGGCGGGCGAGCCTTGGCATCCCTTTGTGTTGTGGACCCTGGAGCAGGGATTCTGCGGCCTGGAAAACCTCAGCCTGATCCCGGGCACGGTGGGCGCAGCGCCCATGCAGAACATCGGCGCCTACGGGGTTGAGATCAAGGATGTGTTCGCCGGCCTGACCGCACTGGATCGCCATACTGGCGAGTTGCGCGATTTCAGCCTGGATGAGTGCAACTTTGCCTACCGTGACAGCCTGTTCAAGCACGAGACCGGTCGCTGGTTGATTCTGCGCGTGCGTTTTGCCTTGAGCCGTGCGGGCCAGTTGAAGCTCGATTACGGCCCGGTGCGGCAACGCCTGGCCGCGCAGGGCATCGTTGAAGCAACACCCAGTGATGTCAGCCAAGCGATCTGCAGCATCCGCCGGGAAAAACTGCCGGATCCGGCAGAGCTGGGCAACGCCGGGAGCTTCTTCAAGAACCCGTTGGTCTCTCAGGCGCTGGCGACCGAGTTGCAGGCGAGCTATCCGGACCTGGTGGCCTACCCCCAAGCGGATGGGCAGATGAAACTGGCCGCGGGTTGGTTGATCGACAAGGCGGGCTGGAAGGGCTTTCGTGAAGGCGATGCCGGCGTGCATAAATTGCAGGCGCTCGTGCTGGTCAACTATGGCGGCGCCACGGGGCAGGAGATTGCAGAACTGGCCCGGCGTATCCAGCAGGACATTGCCGAGCGTTTCAAGGTCGAGCTGGAAATGGAACCCAACCGGTACTGATCCTGTTCACGTGGCGCGGCAACAAAAATGCCCCGTATCTTTCGATACGGGGCATTTTTTATTGCGGGTATGGATCAGTCATCGCGACCCATGATGCCGAAGATCTGCAACAGGCTGACGAACAGGTTGTAGATCGATACATACAGGCTGATGGTCGCCATGATGTAGTTGCGCTCACCACCGTGGATGATGGCACTGGTCTGGAACAGGATGCACACGGAGGAGAACAGCACGAAGCCCGCGCTGATCGCCAGTTGCAGGCCGCTGATCTGGAAGAACATGCTGGCGACCACGGCAGCCAGCAACACGAAGAAGCCTGCAGTGATGAAACCACCGAGGAAGCTCATGTCCTTGCGGGTCACCAGTACGTAGGCCGACAGGCCGCCGAATACCACGGCGGTCATGGCGAAGGCCGAGCTGACTACTTCCGCGCCGCCGGCCATGCCGAGGTAACGGTTGAGGATCGGACCGAGAATAAAACCCATGAAGCCGGTCAAGGCAAACGCCGACACCAGGCCCCAGGCCGAGTCGCGCAGCTTGTTGGTCAGGAAGAACAGGCCATAGAAGCCGATCAGCACGACAAAGATATTCGGGTAGCCGACGCGCATCTGCTGCGCCACGAACGCCATTACACCGCTGAAGGCGAGGGTAAGGGCGAGCAGGCCATAGGTGTTGCGCAAAACGCGGCTGACTTCAAGCTGCTCAGCCTGCGCGTGACCATTCACTGCGTAATTCTGTTCGCGCATGGCGACACTCCTTCGGTTTTGAAACGTTCAGTCGCAAAGATCATAACAGACGCTCTGTAACAAGCTATGGCGAGAGTTTGACAGTGTGTTTCATTCGGGTATTATGGCGCCCGCTGAGACAGGATGGACTACTATAATCCTGTGATGCGCAAGGGAAATTGGCAGAGTGGTTGAATGCACCGGTCTTGAAAACCGGCGAACGTTAATAGCGTTCCCAGGGTTCGAATCCCTGGTTTCCCGCCAAGATTCAAACGAAAGCCCCGCACTCGCGGGGCTTTTGTGTTTCTGGGGTTCAGGTAGCGAAAGACGGTTTTTCACCGGCGTTCCGAAAGCAGTTCGGTCCACCGTAATTTTCCTACCCAGCTTGTGACTTTTCTGATGAGCTTTTACTCGTCATCTCTTTGTTTTTTTACTATTATCGGGTATCTGTGCGCTCAAGGAAGAGAGGCTGAGCGCCTTGAGGCTGGTAGAAAACTCACACTCGACCATTGAGTGAATCACTGCTTTTACCCAGAACCTAACGACTCAGCCAACCGTAATTACTTTTTGGTGGAACCGATGGATAAAATGTGTGGCATCGTTGTAGCGGTAGGACTTGCCCTCGCGGGATGCGCTACTAAAACTCCAGAAAAGCCTGTAGTGACCCCACCTCCTGCCGTTGTCCAGGAAGCACCTGCTGAAGCCACACCTGCGACACCACCGAATTGGACCGTGCGCTATGAGTCTGAACCGGCACACGCGAACGCCAATGCTGCTCCCCCAAGCGCTGCCTCTTCTCAGGCCGCTGAGTCGGAATCGGAAACGAACTTGAACCAAAGTCGTGCCGAGCAATGCCGTAAAGAGCTGGATGTTTTAAAGCTTTACAGCAAAGCGTCTTACGATAAGTACGAGACGGAATACCGCGTCATCGCCGCCAAAACGGCTAAATACATGGAGATCAAAGACTCCATCGGCGCTGACTTGAACTATATGGTCATGCCTGCTTATCAATTTCAAATTCGTGAGTTCTGCTTCCGGGTCAAGACTCGCCTGTCAGAGCTGGTACTTCGCCAAGCCAAATGATGATTCCACGGCAGGGTGCGTTTTTTACCAGTTAAGCAAACACTGGTCAGAGACTTGCCTCGCACGAATCGAACGGTTAAGTGCCGAGAATGCCCCGACTTGTCGGGGCATTTGCTTTTAAGCGGCGTGTGCTGCGTTCGCATGCAATCATTCATCTCCCGCCCACGCGCAAATGCGGCATTCCGTCCATTTTCTGCGCAATGAAATCGACCAATACCTTGATGGCCCCGGTCATGCGACGACTGCCCGACGCAATCGCGTGGATGGGCACCAGGTCAGCTCGATACTCCTCAAGCACCGCGACCAACGTTCCTTGCTCCAGGTCTTGCGCAAACATCCACCTGGGGCCTTGGGCCAACCCCAGCCCGGCGCGGGCGATGGCGTGAACGCTTTCGGCGTCGTTGGTGCGCAAGCGCGAGCTGGGGGAAATGTTGATGTTTCCTTGCGGGCTGCGAAATTTCCAGGTTTTGGAGCCGCCTTGAAACAGGAACGGAAGGCACACGTGGGTTTCAAGGTCCGTCGGTGATCGAGGCACGCCCCGGGCCGCCAGGTAGCTCGGCGCGCCGACGACGACGGGCTCAAGGCTGCCGATGCGCCGGGCGATCAGGCTTGAGTCTTTCAGGACGCCAATGCGGACCGCCACGTCGATGCCATCCTCCACCAGGCTCACGTAGCGCTCGGACACTTCCATATCGATCGACAGCTCGGGATGTTTCAGCAACAGCTCAGGAAGGTGAGGGGCGATGAATCGGCTGGATAACACGGCGGGCGCCGCCACCCGGATTCGTCCTCTTGGCGCAGTGTCACCGGTGCGTATCCACGTTTCGGCCGCGTCCAGATCTGCCAGCATGCCCAGCGCGAAATCATAAAAGTACCGACCCTGTTCCGTGACGCTCAGCCCCCGGGCGCTGCGACGAATCAATTGGGCACCCAGGCGCTTTTCGAGCGCCGATATCTCCTTGCTGACGGTGGATTGGGCAACGCCTTCGGCTTTGCCCGCGCTGGAAAAGCTGCCGGTTTCTACCACGCGGGCAAACAGCTGCATTCGGTTGATGTGGTCCATCGGGGATGTCCTGCGTTCAGTATCGATGAATTCCAGAATGGAATAAAAGCTATCACAGGTTTCCGTATTGGAAACCGGCCAGTCCGCCTGAATAATCAGAAAACACATCCATTTCAGGGCGCAGAGGTAAGTTGAATGTCGAAGCTTAAAGGCAAGGTAACCGTGATCATCGGCGGTACGACGGGCATGGCCCTCGCCACGGCGAAGCGCTTTGCAGCGGAAGGTGCGCAAGTGGTCATCACCGGGCGACGCCAGCCGATGCTCGATGAGGCGTTGAAAGACATTGGCGGTGACGTGATCGGTGTTCAGGGCGACATTGCTCGCAATGAGGACCTGGACCGGTTGTATGACGTGGTGCGCGCCGAGCGCGGGCGCATCGACGTGCTGTTTGTCAGCGCAGGTGCCCCGGCGAGTGCTACCGAGCATGTCACGACCGCTACCCTGGATGACTTTCACACCACCTTCAGTACCAACGTGCGAGGGGTTTTGTTCGCGGTGCAAAAAGCGCTTCCCCTTATGAGCGATGGCGGCTCGATCATCCTGAATGGCTCGATCGCGGGTACCAAAGGAATGGCGGGCGCCGGTCTATATTGCGCGAGCAAGGCGGCGGTTCGCTCATTTGCCCGCACCTGGACCATGGAGCTCAAGGACCGCGGCATTCGCGTCAATGTGATCAGCCCCGGCCCCATCGATACGCCGTTCACCCGGCCCGCCTCCCAGGAATGGAAGGATTTCATGCAGGCCGGGGTTCCTCTCGGCCGTTTCGGGCGTCCCGAGGAGATTGCCGGCGCCGCCTTGTTTCTAGCGTCAGAAGACTCGAGTTTCGTGACGGGCGTGGATCTGTGTGTCGATGGCGGGTTTACCCAGGTCTAGGGTGAACACTCTTTGCCGCGCCATGGAATTTATCCCTCCGGTCAGCTGTTACAGAAAGGCGATGTCATCCATTCGAACCAGAAGGAAACGCCATGTCTGTCAACAACCCGAACGACCGCACGCCGGTTTCGCTCTTCCGTGATGCCCAGCACATCGAAGAATCAGCCTGGTGGGATATCTACAATGCGGCGCCGGAGGATTACGCGCACCGGCATCAGTTGCGCGCAGAGCGTTTGTCCGGAGGGACGTGTTTTGCGCATAAACATTTTCCCTCGTGGTTGTTTAATCGGGTGCTGAAGTTTGGCACCTCGACACCTGCAACCCAGGCTCAGCTGGATGACATCCAGAGCTGGATAAGCCGCTACGCCAATCCATCGCACACCATTGGCATCGACCCCAATGCAGAGCCGGCACAGGTCAAGGATTGGCTTTCTGCCGCTGGTTTGGGCGTTGCGGGGGGCGGGCTCGCGCGGTTTTTGCACACGGGTGCCGTTTTGCCGGACCCCGTCGACGGTGAATTGAGCGTGCGTGAGGTGGGCGCGAGCGAGCGCAAGGCAGTGGGTGGTCTGGTACGCGCCGCCTTTGGTTTTCCCGAAGGCTGTGACGATTGGTTCGGGCAGTTGGCGGGCCGTCCGGGATGGCGTGTGTATTTTGCCTGCGATGGCGAAACGCCGGTGGGTGTGGGTGCGTTATATGTAAACGATGGGCTGGCCTGGCTGGGTGTGGGCGCCACGCTCAAGGAGCATCGCGGGCGAGGGGCGCAAAGCCTGTTGATCGATCGTCGCGTCAGGGATGCCCTGGCGATGGGTGTAACCGGCGTGCATGTAGAGACCGGGCATCCGCTGCCGGGCGACGCTATCGGCCCGTCTTACCGAAACATTCTGCGCGCCGGTTTCGAAGTGTTGTTCGTGCGTGAGCACTACATGCCAAAGCCCGCACAATAAGGGTACGCCCGCCATTCTCGTAGAGCCTCGCCGTCGCGACGTTTACGATTTAGCGGGCCAATACCTCCCTTCGCTGCGCGGGCAGCGATGGATGGAGCAGGCATCGCGCGCTCAGCAGAACAACTGCGCGACCGATAACAGGCAGATCACCTGGACAACCAGTTGAGCCCGGATTGGATGAATCATCGTCGCCACCTTCATAGGTTCAGCCTGCACGGCCACGGGTGGTGTTGCCCGCACCCCATGCACCTGTACGTTTCAGTATAGAGTCAGAAATCAAATCTTCACGTTTGCGCGGAATCTACGGGGCGCCCAGGCGGTGTGTGCGTTGGCCAGCGTCATTATCTGCGGGCTGCCACTGCACTTTTTCCGATTTGCCCGATCTATCGTTGTCCCAGCCATGCGACCCCCGCGTGGAGACGAGAACCAGACCGGGTGCCGATGGATCGCACAACCAAACTGTTTAATCATCGATGGCCGCGCTGGTGCTGGCTGCTGGCCGTCATGCTGTTGCTCGGCACCACCGGTTGCAGCCAGCAACAGGGACGAGACATCGCCAAGCAGTTCAGCAAGGGCAAGCCGGATGAGTTCTTCCAGACCAGCGTGGATCGCATGGCCACCCTGGGCATGCGCGACAACCTGCAAAGCCTGTATTTGCTGATGAGCAAGCTTTACCTGCGCAACCCCAATCAGTGGCGTCAGTCGGGGTATCCGGATGCAGTGAGTGCCGCGCGCGAAATCCGCCAGGCCATCGAGCAGCGTCGTCCACTGCCGGCCTTGGGTGATCGTCGTGACCTGGCTGCGCTGAGTTATTCCCTGAGCCCGGAGTTCAAGGGCGATCGGGTCGGGGCGTTTATCTATGCGATCGGCAGCATGCTCGTCACCGCCCATGGCGGGCGTACCGAGTTTTACATGACCGATTCGATCAACCCGCAGTTCGTCAGCAACGCCGCGCGCAATATCGAGAAAGCGACCTGGCTGCTCGGCAAGCGCCAGGATGCGAATGGCGCGTTGTTGCTGTTCTCCAACGAAATCTCGGAGGAGGGCAGCAACCTCAGTTTTGCCGTGGAGTTCGGCAAGATCGTCGCGCGTCTCGACCTGCTGACCCAGATGCTCGATGAGCGCTATCGCCGCATCGGTCTCAATTATGCGCAAAGTTTGTTGTTGATGAATTTCCTGCCGGTGCAGTGAACGCTGGTAGCATCCCCCTTCATTGTTTTTTGTGTGCAAGAGGTCAGGATGCAAATCAGCAGCGAACGGGCTGCCACCGCATGCGGGTTGGTGGCGATTCTCCTGTGGAGCACGGCTGCCGGGTTGATCCGCAGCGTCAGTGAGTTCTTCGGTCCGCTGGGCGGTGCAGCGTTGATCTATACCCTGGGCGCGGTATTGCTGGTGCTTCTGCTGGGACGGCCACGGGTGCGCGCCACGTCCTGGTTGTACCTGATCCTGGGCAGTGCGTTGTTTGTCGCCTATGAAGTGTGCCTGTCGCTGGCATTGGGGTACGCCAGTAACCGCAACCAGGCCATTGAACTGGGGGTGGTGAATTACTTGTGGCCATGCCTCACGGTGTTGCTTGCCATGGTCATGAATGGTCAGAGAGCCCGCTGGATGATAGTGCCGGGCACGTTGCTGGCGTTGTTTGGCATCCTGTGGGTCGTGAGCGGTGACGGCCTGTCCGTGGCGACCATCCTCGCCAACGTCAACTCCAACCCGTTGAGCTACAGCCTGGCGTTGGGCTGTGCGATCACCTTTGCGCTGTATTGCAACGTCACGCGCCGCTACGCCGGCGGGCAAAACCTGGTGATGCTGTTTTTCACCCTTACTGCCTGCGTGCTGTGGCTGAAGTATGCCGCGAGCAACGAAGTGCTGCCTGCATTCACTTTGAGCAGCAGCCTTCAACTGCTGGCGGCAGGGGTGGCGATGGCGGGCGGGTACGCGTTGTGGAACCTGGGCATCCTGCGCGGCAACCTGACCTTGCTGGCCACGGCGTCCTATTCCGCGCCGGTGCTGTCCTCGGCGTTCGCGGCGTTGTGGTTGGGGGCACATTTGACGGCGCAGTTCTGGCAAGGCGCGGTGTTGGTGACCTTCGGTTCGCTGATTTGCTGGCAAGCGACACGCTCATCCGCTGAATAACGAAGTTTCCGTGGGGTGTTTCTTTTTGCTGTGTAGGAAGCGGCCTATCTTGCGGCCCGCAGCTTGAAACACGCCACCGTGAGCAATAGCCTCGGATTTTTCCGAAAAGATGAGGCCCTGCCTTGGGTAAGCAAAAAACGGTTTGGCCCACTGACCGCGAGATCCGCCTGCGCTTTATCCTTTTTGCGGTGATCGACGCGGCCAGCGTTCAGGGCGTAGCCGCTGATCTGTTATTGCCGGCGCATAAACTGCTGCGTGAGTCACCCACCGAGGCACAACTGCTCCAGGCCCTTGGCGCAATCCTGGCGGCTGATGAAATGTACGGTTTCAGGTTGGCCCCGGGGTCTGAGGCGGATGAATTGATGCTAAATCTGGAAATACCCACTCCCTGAATTCGCTCCAGGTATTCATATCTCCGGTTTCGGATTGATCGCGCTGTTGATGCGGGGCATGGACCGCAACCTGCCACCGGCTGACGTACAGTTTTCATGGCCTGGTTAGATCGATTATTTCCTTCTGATTGGTCGGCATAGCTGTTTCGAATATCCATAACGCCGCTATTTATCTTTAAGCGGAAGTGGTCGGCGTTATGGCGACGAAATGCATGCAATCACAGCCTGCCTGGCTGTTTTCATCGACCAAGCTCCTTCCGGAACGCCCATTTCCGCTGCTCTGTCGCCGTCTTGCACGGTTGCCCGGCTTCTCTAGAATCGGCCGCAGTGCTTAGCCATTTCCTGTCGATTACGGAGTTTCGAACATGATGAACGCAATGCAAATGCCCATGAACACCAACATGCCGATGATGCCCATGATGGGCATGCCGATGATGATGGCCACCATGAAGTGCGAAATGGCCGCTGACGCCATGATGTGCACGATGAAACCGGCCGCCGGCATGGACATGGCTCAATTCAAGACCAGCGCCGAAATGATGGCGATGATGATGAACTGCGGCATGCCGATGATGATGCAGTGCGCCAACATGTCGATGATGGGGATGTCGGCCGAGGCCATGGCCATGATGACCGGCATGAACCTGATGCCGATGATGGGCATGCAGATGCCGATGATGAAGTGCGTGATGGAATGCACCCTGATGGGCGACAGCATGGTGTGCAAAATGATGCCGATGCCTGGCATGAGCATGGCCATGATGGAAAACTGCTGCATGCTCATGAACAAAATGATGAACGACTGCGCCATGCCTATGATGATGAGCTGCAACGGCATGCCGATGATGTGCTGCACCTGCTGATGCGTGCTGTGCAATGAACAACGCCCCGACTTGTCGGGGCGTTTTGCATTTCAGTCCAGGCGTTCGGGATAGGTGATCACCAGGAACGCCACGGCCTCGCTGTCTGCCGGGTTGCGGTAGCGGTGGGGCTGGTCGGCGTAGAACAGGATCGAATCGCCGGTGGACAGCAGGTAGCGCTCCTCGTTGACACTGACTTCCAGCACGCCCTGGGCCACCACGAGGTTTTCCTGAATCCCGGGGCCGTGGCCTTCGGAGATTTCTTCCCCAAGGGCACGCAGGCGGATCTCGTAGAACTCCGACTGGCGCGTCGTATCGTAGGGGAACAACGCACGGCTGATGAAGGCCCCGTCGGCACTCACCAGGCGCTTGCTCTGTTGCGCCGGCAGCACCTCCACGCCTTCGAAGGCGCGGTCCTCCAGGAACGCCGCCACCGACACTTTCAAACCTTTGGCGATCTTGCACAGCACCTTGATCGACGGCACGCTACGCCCCGATTCGATCTGCGCCAGCATTGCCCGGCTCACGCCGCAGGCGCGCGCCAGGCCATCCAGCGACAAGTGACGCTTGCTGCGCAGGCGTTGCAGGTTGTTCGCCACGCACAGGCTGATCACATCGTCGTCGGTAGTGGGTTTGGGCAGGGGGGCGGGTGGGTCGGCGAGCACGTGCAGGAAATTCATCGGCCTTACGCCCGGCGCGTATCGCTGGACGGTGCCACCTGTGCAGTAAACACCGCCAGCCCGGCCCGCGCTGCATACATCGCCCACATCAGCTCGCCCGCAGCCCGTGCCTGGCGGCGTTTGCGGTGGAGGGTGAAATCGATGACGGCGGCAGATGTTTGCATGGGCGAGATCTCGTAAGGCTCGGTTGACTCAGTGGCTCAACAGTACTGCCTGGTGGTTATTTCCTTAAATACTGAGTTCGCATGTATTAATGCGTTTTTGGACTTAGAAAATAAACTGCGTCCGATCCTGTTGTGGGAACGCTCTGGTCCGTTAATAAGGCGTGACCTGACGGGCGCCATGATCATCCCATCCCGTGCCCCCCGAACCCCCAAGGATCTGCCTGATGTTGTTGCGCCAACCTCCACTGTTGTTTGCTGCCCTGACGTTGAGTTCACTGGTACAGGCCGAAGACCTGCAACTGGCCCCGGTCGAAGTCACCAGTAGCGAAGCCAGCGCCGGCGAAGTGGCCCAGGCCCAGCTCAAAAGCGTGCCCGGCGGCACCAACTACATCGATATGAACAGCGTGCAGCAGGGGCGGGTGAGCACCAACGAGGACGTGTTCAAGTACCAGGCCGGCGTGTACGCCAAGGCAGCGAACAACGAAGGGGTAAAGCTCTCGATTCGTGGCTCGGGTTTGAACCGCAGCCCCGGCGCCCATGGCTCCGGTTTGTATGAAATGTTCGACGGCCTGCCGCTGACCGGTCCCGGCGGCACCCCCTATGAACTCAAAGTGCCATTGTGGCAAAGCCGCGTCGAAGTGCTGCGCGGTGCCAACGGGTTCGATCAGAGCGCGCTGGCCTTGGGTGGTGCGGTCAATTACGTGACCCGAACCGGTTATGACGCGCCCAAGCTGCAATTGCGTTATGAAGTGGGCAGCAGGGGTTACGCCCAGCGTGAAATCAGCTCGGGCCAAGTGCTGGGCGATGCCGATTACTACATCAGCCTCACCGACTCGGAATCCGATGGCTATCAGCACCAGAGCGCCGCCACCGGCAAGGGTTTCGCGGCCAACTTCGGCTATCGCTTCAGCCCGACGCTGGAAACCCGTTTCTACATTCGCTACCGTGAAACCACCAACGACACCCCCGGCAAGCTCACCCGCGACCAGATCAACCACGACCCGCGCGCCGCCGCCAGCCTCAACGTCACCCGTGACTCCAAGCGCCTGGAACCGGGTTCGACCTGGATCGCCAACAAGACCACCTTGCTGCTGGATGACAATGCCCGCCTGGAACTCGGCGTGGCCTACCACGACTACCCCATGGACCTGCGTGAAGGCACCAACCGCCTGAAAGTTGCCTACACCGATCTCAGCAGCACCCTGAACTACATCCGCCAGGACACGCTGTTCGGCCACGACAGTAAAACCACTGTCGGCCTGCGCACCACCCAGGCGATGCCGAACAACGGCGCGTCGGAATACGTACGCACACCCGCCGGCAACACCGCCACCTATGCGCCCGGTACCAAGACCCGTGACTACAGTTATCTGGGCTCCGACACGGTTTTGCATATTGGCAACGACCTGGAGCTGCTGCCCGACCTGTGGCTGACCACCGGCCTGGCTGCGATCTACACCCGCCGCGAAACCCGGGTCACCTATCCTGAAGGGCAGGCGCCGCTCAGCCAGCACGACTGGGACTACGCCTCGCGCCTCGGCCTGCGTTACGACTTCACCCCGCAGTTGCAGGTGTACGGCAACCTGAGCCGTTCGGTCGAGCCGCCGCACGCATGGTCGATGATCTGGGGCTCCAACAAGTACTTTGCGAGCGGCCCCGCCAAAGGCCTGGCACGTGAAGGGGTGAGCCTGAAAAACCAGACCGCGACTACCCTGGAAATCGGCGGGCGTGGCGAAGCGTGGCTCGGGCAGTGGGACCTGGCGCTGTACCGTTCCGAAGTGCGGCACGAACTGCTGACGGTGGAAACCCAGGCTCAGACACCGACGAGCAATGCGGTCGTCGCCGAATCCAACGCCAGCCCCACGGTGCACCAGGGCGTGGAAGTGAGCGTGCTCAGCCCTTTGTGGGACGGTGGTCGCAGCGGCAAACTCGACCTGCGCCAGGCCTACACCTTCAGCGACTTCCACTACCGTGACGACGATCTCTTCGGCGATAACACTTTGCCGGGCATTCCCAAACACTATTTCCAGGCACAACTGCGCTACAGCCACCCGTCCGGTTTCTACACCAGCCTCAACACCGAGCATTCATCGCGGGTAGCGGTGGACTACGCCAACTCCTACTACGCGGCGGCATACACCACCCTCGGCGCTACCTTCGGCTACGACGCGCCCAGACAGGACTGGCAAGCCTGGGTCGATCTGCGCAACCTTACCAACCGGCGCTACGCCAATACCGTCACACCGGGTTACGACGACAAGGGCCTGGACGTTGCGCGCTCTACGCCGGCAGATGGTCGAGGCGTTTACACCGGCGTGTCCTGGAGCTGGCGCTGAATGCCCCTGTGAGCCCTCTTTTGTAGTGAGCGGGCTTGACGAATCGTCGCACCGCCCGCGCTGGGTGGCGCAGCCGCCCCAACAAGCCCACCGCGTTTTTCCTGATACACATGCGGCGACTGGTTTTGGGGCCGCTGCGCGCCCCAGCGCAGGACAAGCCTGCTCACCACAACAAGCCTGCTCACTACAATGAATCCTGTTCACCCCGGTAGACCTTGCCCCGATGCGGTTTTACTGGCATTGTTCGCGCAATTGGTAACACTTCCCATTTGAGAAATTATTGCGCATGCATGACATTCCGGCCGCGCTGGGCGATTCATCGCGTCAGCAGACCCTCACGGCGATGTACAGCGAGCACCACGGTTGGCTGCACGGCTGGCTGCGCAAGAAACTCGGCTGTTCCCAGCATGCGGCCGACCTGGCCCATGACGCCTTCATTCGCGTACTGATGCTGGCCGAGCCGCACCACATCAAGGAGCCTCGCGCGTTTCTGGCAACCACTGCCGGGCGGCTGCTGATCGATGGCGCCCGTCGACGCCGTATCGAAAAAGCCTATATGGAAGCCTTGATGATTCAGTGCGAAGACGCCGGCATGCCCGACCCGGCGGCGATCCATGTGGCATTGCAGGCCCTGGAGCGCATCGCCGAACTGCTGGCCGGCCTGCCGGCCAAGGCGCGCGAGGCGTTTCTGCTGAGTCGCCTCGACGGCCTGACCTACAGCGAGATCGCCACGCGTCTGGACGTGTCCTCCAGCACCGTCAAAAACTACATCTCCAGTGCCCTGGTGCACTGCTACCACAGCCTGCACGGGGCTGACCCGCTGGCATGAATTCCGAACAGATCATCCAGCAGGCCGCGCAGTGGCTCACTCGCCTGCACGACGAAGACGTCACCGACGCCGACCGCCACGCTTTCTATCAATGGTGCGATGCCGATCCGCGTCACGGGGTGGCCATCGAGCGCATGCGCGGCCTGTGGGGCAGTCTCGATACGTTACCCGCCAGGCCCGCGCGCCTGGCCCTGAACCGTGCATTCGCCCCCCGGCGATCCCGTGGCGCGCAGGTGTTCGGCGTGCTCGGCGTTGTCCTGTGCGGCTGGCTGGGCGTGCAGCACGTGCCGGTGTGGATGGCCGATCAGCGTACCGGCGTGGGTGAACGACGCCAGATCGCCCTTGAGGATGGCAGCCGATTGCAGCTCAACAGCAACTCGGCGGTGGACGTCAAATTCGACGGTCAGCAACGGGTGATCGAACTGCTGCAGGGCGAACTCTGGGTGGAGGTGGTCAAGGACGCGCAACGGCCATTCGTGGTCCGTACGGACCAGGGCAGCGCCACCGCCCTGGGCACGCGATACCTGGTCAAGCGTGCCGCCGACGGCACCACGGTGGTGACGGTGATCGAGTCCAGCGTGGCGGTCAAAGGTGAGGCCAGTGACGGGGTCAAGGTCATGGCTGGCCAGCGGTCCATCCTCGATCATGGTCGCGCCCAGGCCCCGCAGGCCATCGGCAGTGCCGACCCGGATGCCTGGACCCGTGGCCTGCTCAAGGTCAACGACCAACCCTTGAGCGACGTGCTGCAAACCCTGGCCAGTTACCGCCCAGGGCTGGTGCGCTTCGACGCACCGGCCTTGCAGAACCTGCGCGTGTCCGGCGTGTTCAAGCTGGACGACACGGCAGCGGCGCTCTCGGCCCTGGCGGATAACCTGCCGATCCAGGTGGAGTACTTCACCGACTGGCTGGTGGTGGTCAAGCCGCGCTGAGTCAGCCGTCGTTCTGGCGCAGGCGTTTGTACAGGGTATTGCGGCTGACCCCCAGTTCCCGCGCCAGGTGGGAAATGTTCCCGCCCGCCGCCTTCAAGCGCTGGTTGAGGTCGGCGCTGTCCTCCATGACGCGGTCCCCCGCATCTTCAATGGCAGGCAGCGGTGCCGCCAGTTTCAGATCTACAAAAAAGTCATCCGGCAAATGCTCCGGGCGGATCGGCTGTTCTTCGGCCATCGCCAACGCTACCTGCAACACACTGCTCACCTGGCGCAAATTGCCCGGCCACGGGTGCCTGTCGAACAGCGCCAACACCTCGTTGCTTAGCCCGGCCCATTGCGTGGGGTCGCGGTGCTGCTGCCACAGTTGTTGGAACAGCGCCTGCTTGTCCGTGCGTTCGCGCAGGGGCGGAAGTTCCAGGGTCAGGCCGCCGATGCGGTAATACAGATCCTCGCGGAACCGCCCGGCTTGCACCTGCTCACGCAACACCAGGTTGGTGGCGGA
Source organism: Pseudomonas sp. SDO5271_S396 (assembly GCF_054071795.1). Taxonomy (NCBI): domain Bacteria; kingdom Pseudomonadati; phylum Pseudomonadota; class Gammaproteobacteria; order Pseudomonadales; family Pseudomonadaceae; genus Pseudomonas; species Pseudomonas sp. SDO5271_S396. Next base: position 174,683 of record NZ_JBSVWB010000001.1, on the reverse strand, counting down.
GATGATGCGCAAATCCACCGGGAACAGTTCGCTACTGCCTACCGGTTGTACGCAGCGCTCCTGCAATACCCGCAACAGGCGGGCCTGGGTCGGCAGCGGCATGTCGCCGATTTCATCGAGAAACAACGTGCCTTTGTCGGCCTTGCGGATCAGGCCGATGCTGCCTTTCTGATTGGCGCCGGTGAACGCGCCTTTTTCGTAGCCGAACAATTCCGACTCCACCAACTCAGCAGGAATTGCCGCGCAGTTCACCGCGATAAAGGCCTGCTGGCTGCGCGAACTGGCCTGGTGCAAGGCCTTGACGAACACCTCTTTGCCCACCCCGGTTTCACCGTGGATCAGCAGTGGAATGTCTTTCTCCAACAAACGTTCCGCCTGGCGCACGGCCTTTTCCACACGCACATCGCCGAAATGCAGGGTGTTGAGGCTGATGCCCGTCGATTTGGGCACCACGGGCGCCGCCGGCTTGGCTTCCGCGAATACCCGGGCCTGCACCGGCATCTGCCGGGGCCGCTTGAGCAAGCACTGGAAGCGGTTGCGGCCGGCCGCTTGCAGCGAGAACGGCAAACCCTCCGGTTGGTTCAACAACTCCAGCAGCGACACCTTGAACAGACTGTCGATCATCACCCGCGACAAACTGATGCCTAACAGATTGTCGGCCCGCCGGTTAGCCGAGAGCACCTGGCCGCTTTCATCGAAAATCAGCAGGCCGGCCCACTGGCTGTCGAGGTTGTTCAGGCCGGTGTTGAAGGTCAGCTGAAAGTGTTCACCGCGAAACAGGTTGAGGATCAGCCGGTTTTCCACGGTCTGGCTCATCATCTTGACCATGCCCAGGGTGTGGGAGGGCGGCAGGTAGCTGTCGCTGGACACATCCAGCACCGCAATGATTTCCCGTTGCGCATCGAAGATCGGTGCGGCCGAGCCCGTCATGAAGCGGTTGGCCTTGAGGAAATGTTCATCGTGCTCGATATGCACCGCCTGGGCACAGGCCAGCGCGGTGCCGATGGCGTTGGTGCCGCTGGAGCGCTCCCTCCAGCTGGCGCCCGGGTTGAAGCCCCGTGCCAGCTTGGGTTCGATAAACCGCTGGGTGCCCCACGAGGTCAGCACCTGGCCCTGGTTGTCGGCCAGCATGATCAGGCAGTTGGAATTGCTGAGGATGTTTTCGTAGTAGGGCAGCACTTCCTGATGAGTGGTCTGCACCAGCGAGTGCTGGCTCTCCAGCAATTGGCTGATGCCCTCCGCAGGCAGTTGGTCGAAGCTGGGCGTGCTCTGGTGGTCCAGGCCGAAGGCGCGGCAACGGCGCCAGGATTCCTGGATAAGGGTGTCGTGAGCCAAGGATTCGACCATGGTGACCTTCTTTTTATTGTTATTTTTATGGAGCCTTGCGCGATCAAACTGTGGGAGCTGGCTTGCCTGCGATGAGGTTGTGTCAGCTTGCACCTCTGTGGCTGATGCACCGCTATCGCAGGCAAGCCAGCTCCCACATTCAGCCTGCATTGGGCATGAGAGTGTTGTTCAGAACTGTTCATTGTCAACCCCCGACCTGTTCAGTTGTTCAGTCAGATTGTTCACTCCCGAACATCGCCTTTACCCCATTTCCTTGCGCATCAAGCACTTGCCGTTTTGGCACGAAACTCGCTTTGCTGAATGGCCAGTTTCATTCCAATAATAAAAAGGTCGTGTCATGTCATTGACCCTGGAACATGTCTCCCGCGTTGTCGAAGGCCAGACCTGGATCGACGACGCCAACCTGCGTTTCGAAGCCGGTTCCTTCAACGTTCTGCTCGGTCGCACCCTGTCCGGCAAAACCAGCCTGATGCGCCTGATGGCCGGCCTGGACAAGCCCGACAGTGGCCGCATCCTGATGAATGGCGTGGATGTCACGCAAAAGCCGGTGCGCCTGCGCAACGTGTCGATGGTGTATCAGCAGTTCATCAACTACCCCACCATGACCGTGTTCGAGAACATCGCCTCGCCGTTGCGCCAGGCCGGTGTGTCCGACGAACTGATCCAGAGCAAGGTGCTGGAAACCGCGAAGATGCTGCGCATCGAGAAGTTTCTCAAGCGCTACCCGCTGGAACTGTCAGGCGGCCAGCAGCAGCGTACGGCCATGGCCCGGGCGTTGGTAAAAGATGCCGAACTGATCCTGTTCGACGAGCCGCTGGTGAACCTGGACTACAAACTGCGCGAAGAGCTGCGTCAGGAAATGCGCGAGCTGTTCGAGGCCCGTCACACCATCGCAATCTACGCCACCACTGAACCGAACGAGGCGCTGGCGCTCGGCGGCACCACCACCATCCTGCACGAAGGCCGGGTGATCCAGAGCGGCAAGGCCGCCGAGGTCTATCACCAGCCGCAGACCGTGCTGGCCGCCGAGCTGTTTTCCGAACCGCCGATCAACCTGATGCCGGGGCGTATCAGCGGCAACGAAGTGAGCTTCGCCAATTTTGTGCACTTCCCGTTGAACGTCGACCTGCGCCCCATCGGCGAAGGCGAGTTCCGCTTTGGCGTGCGTCCCAGCCATATCAGCCTGGTGCCCAGTAACGATGACGACCTGGAGCTGGCCGTCACGGTGGAGGTCGCCGAGATCAGTGGCTCGGAAACCTTCCTGCACGTGCGCAGCGAACACTTTCTGCTGGTGCTGCACCTGCCCGGCGTGCATGAGTACGACGTCGACGCGCCGATTCGCGTGTATATCCCCACCCATAAACTGTTTGTGTTCGATGGCCAGGGCCGTTTGGTCCAGGCCCCCGGGCGCCGTGTCGCGAGGGTTGCCTGATGGCCGAGATCCATTTGCAGAACCTGGCGCACAGCTACAGCGCTGCACCCAGTGGCCCCGAGGACTACGCCATTCGGGAAATGAACCACGTGTGGGAGCAGGGCGGTGCCTACGCCTTGCTCGGACCCTCGGGCTGCGGCAAGTCGACTTTGCTCAATATCATCTCCGGCCTGCTCAGCCCGTCCGAAGGCCAGGTGCTGTTCGATACCCGAGTGGTCAACGACCTCACGCCGGAAAAACGCAACATCGCCCAGGTATTCCAGTTCCCGGTGGTCTACGACACCATGACCGTGTTCGACAACCTGGCGTTCCCGCTGCGCAACCAAGGCATGGCCGAGGCGAAAATTCATAGCAAGGTGCAGGAAATCGCCGAAGTCCTTGACCTGCAAAACCTGCTGACCAAGAAAGCCCGCAACCTCACCGCCGACGAAAAACAGAAAGTCTCCATGGGCCGTGGCCTGGTGCGTGACGATGTGTCGGCGATCCTGTTCGACGAGCCGCTGACGGTGATCGACCCGCACCTGAAGTGGAAGCTGCGGCGCAAGCTCAAGCAGATCCACGAGCAATTCAACATCACCATGGTCTACGTCACCCATGACCAACTGGAGGCATCGACGTTCGCCGACAAGATCGCGGTGATGTACGGCGGGCAGATCGTGCAGTTCGGCACGCCTCGCGAACTGTTCGAGCGACCTAGCCATACCTTTGTCGGCTATTTCATCGGCAGCCCGGGGATGAATCTGATCGAGGTGCAGGCCGAGGCGGGCGGGGTGCGGTTTGCCGGCACTCATCTGCCATTGCCGGATGCCTTGCAGCAACGCATCAGCACCATGGACTACCGGAAATTGCAGGTGGGTATCCGCCCGGAATTCATCCATGTGTGGGACGAGTACAACGCCGACGCTTTGCAGGCCGATGTCCTGCATGTCGAAGACCTTGGTACCTACAAGATCATGACCCTCGAACTCGACGGCGTGCCGTTGAAAGTGCGCTTGGCCGAGGACAAACCGGTGCCCGAAGGCAAAGCCTCCATCAGCTTTCCCGCGCAATGGCTGATGGTCTATGCCGATGACTACCTGCTGGAGGTGCAGCCATGAACAAGGTGCAGAACAACAAGGCCTGGTGGCTGGTGTTGCCGGTGTTCCTGCTGGTGGCGTTCAGTGCGGTCATCCCGATGATGACCGTGGTCAACTATTCGGTGCAGGACATCTTCGACCAGTCCAGCCGCTACTTCGTCGGTGCCGATTGGTACAAGCAGGTACTGCTCGACCCACGCCTGCACGACTCGCTGCTGCGCCAGTTCATCTATTCGGCCTGCGTGCTGCTGATCGAAATCCCGCTGGGCATCGCCATCGCCCTGACCATGCCCACCAAAGGCCGCTGGTCGTCACTGGTACTGATCGTCCTGGCCATTCCGTTGCTGATCCCGTGGAACGTGGTGGGCACCATCTGGCAAATCTTCGGCCGCGCCGACATCGGCCTGCTGGGTTCCAGCCTCAATGCCCTGGGCATCAACTACAACTACGCGGCCAACACCATGGACGCCTGGGTCACCGTGCTGGTGATGGACGTGTGGCACTGGACCTCACTGGTGGCGCTGCTGTGCTATTCCGGGCTGCGGGCGATTCCGGATGTGTACTACCAGGCGGCGCGCATCGACCGTGCCTCGGCGTGGGCGGTGTTCCGCTATATCCAGTTACCCAAGATGAAAAGCGTGCTGCTGATCGCAGTGATGCTGCGCTTCATGGACAGCTTCATGATTTACACCGAGCCCTTCGTGCTGACGGGCGGCGGGCCGGGTAACGCCACCACGTTCCTCAGTCAGACGCTGACCCAGATGGCCGTAGGTCAATTCGACCTGGGCCCGGCGGCGGCGTTTTCCCTGGTGTATTTCCTGATCATCCTGTTGGTGTCCTGGCTGTTCTACACCGCCATGACCCATTCCGACGCCAATCGCTGAGGCCGCCAACATGAGCAAGCGCAAGCTTATCCCGCTGCTGATCTACATCCTGTTCCTGCTGGTGCCGATCTACTGGCTGCTGAACATGTCCTTCAAGAGCAACACCGAAATCCTCGGCGGCCTGACGCTGTTTCCGCAGGATTTCACCCTGGCCAACTACAAGGTGATCTTCACTGACCCGAGCTGGTACACCGGTTACCTCAACTCGCTGTACTACGTGAGCCTGAACACGGTGATTTCCCTGAGCGTGGCGCTGCCGGCGGCCTATGCGTTTTCGCGCTACCGTTTCCTGGGTGACAAGCACCTGTTCTTCTGGCTGTTGACCAACCGCATGGCGCCACCGGCGGTGTTTTTGCTGCCGTTCTTCCAGCTGTATTCGTCCATCGGCCTGTTCGATACGCACATCGCAGTGGCCTTGGCTCACTGTCTGTTCAACGTGCCGCTGGCGGTCTGGATCCTGGAAGGTTTCATGTCCGGGGTGCCCAAAGAAATCGATGAAACCGCCTACATCGATGGTTACTCGTTTCCCAAGTTCTTCGTGAAGATCTTTATTCCGCTGATCGGCTCCGGCATCGGTGTGACGGCGTTTTTCTGCTTCATGTTTTCCTGGGTCGAGCTGTTGCTGGCGCGCACCCTGACTTCGGTCAACGCCAAGCCGATCGCAGCGGTGATGACGCGTACGGTGTCGGCCTCGGGTATCGATTGGGGCGTACTGGCAGCGGCGGGGGTGTTGACTATCCTGCCAGGCATGCTGGTGATCTGGTTTGTTCGCAACCATGTGGCCAAGGGCTTTGCCCTGGGCCGGGTCTAGAGGATTCGATGATGGAATGGATGGCCTGGACCACCCCCACCGCGCTGTTCTTTGGTGCCATAGCCCTGATTCTCGTGGGCATGACCACCTGGGAAATGCGCTCGCCGAGCATCCCTCGGCGCGGTTTTCTGCCGATCAGCACTACCCGTGGTGATCGCTTGTTTATCGGTCTTCTCGGCAGCGCCTACCTGCATTTGCTGGTAATCGGCGTCACCGGCTGGAGCATCTGGGCGGCGTCCGCGCTGTCCCTGGTGTGGCTGTTGTGTGTGATGCGTTGGGGCTAGTGCTCCGATTGAATAAACAACCAGGAGGTCTCTATGTTCGATAAAAACAATAAGCTGCGACATAGCATTTCATTGGCCGCCGTACTGGCCCTCAGCGGTTTGAGCGCAGCGGCCTGGGCCGATGCGTATGAAGATGCCGCAAAAAAATGGATTGGCAGCGAGTTCAAGCCGTCCACCCTCACGGCCGAGCAGCAGCTCGCGGAGCTCAAGTGGTTCATCAAGGCCGCCGAGCCGTTTCGTGGGATGAAGATCAATGTGGTGTCGGAAACCCTCACCACCCACGAATACGAGTCCAAGGTGCTGGCCAAGGCCTTCAGCGAAATCACCGGCATCACCCTGACCCACGACCTGCTGCAGGAAGGCGACGTGGTGGAGAAACTGCAGACCCAGATGCAGTCCGACAAGAATATCTATGACGGCTGGGTCAACGACTCGGACCTGATCGGTACGCACTTTCGCTATGGCAAGACCGAATCCATCACCGACCTGATGGCCAACGAAGGCAAGGACTTCACCTCGCCGACCCTGGACATCAAGGACTTTATCGGCATCTCGTTCACCACCGCGCCGGACGGCAAAATCTACCAACTGCCCGACCAGCAGTTCGCCAACCTCTATTGGTTCCGCGCGGATTGGTTCGAGCGTGCGGATCTGAAAGCCAAGTTCAAGGAAAAATACGGCTACGAGCTGGGCGTGCCGGTGAATTGGTCTGCCTACGAAGATATCGCCAAATTCTTCAGCGAAGACGTCAAGGAAATCGACGGCAAGCGCGTGTACGGGCACATGGACTACGGCAAGAAAGACCCATCCCTGGGCTGGCGCTTCACCGATGCCTGGTTCTCCATGGCCGGCGGCGGCGACAAAGGGCTGCCCAACGGCCTGCCGGTGGACGAGTGGGGCATTCGCGTTGAGGACTGCCACCCGGTGGGCTCCAGCGTCACCCGTGGCGGCGACACCAACGGCCCGGCTGCGGTATTCGCCACCCAGAAATACGTGGACTGGATGAAAGCCTATGCGCCACCGGAAGCGGCGGGCATGACCTTCTCCGAATCCGGCCCGGTGCCGTCCCAGGGCAACATCGCCCAGCAGATCTTCTGGTACACCGCGTTCACCGCCGACATGACCAAGCCGGGCCTGCCGGTGGTGAATGCCGACGGCACGCCGAAGTGGCGCATGGCGCCATCGCCGGTCGGACCGTACTGGGAAAAGGGTATGAAAAAGGGCTACCAGGACGTAGGTTCCTGGACCTTCCTCAAGTCGACGCCTGAGAAACAGAAGCTCGCGGCCTGGCTCTACGCGCAGTTCGTCACCTCGAAAACCGTCTCGTTGAAGAAAACCATCGTCGGCCTGACGCCGATTCGCGAGTCGGACATCAACTCCCAAGCGATGACGGACATGGCGCCGAAACTCGGTGGCCTGGTGGAGTTCTACCGCAGCCCGGCCCGGGTGGAGTGGACCCCGACCGGTACCAACGTGCCGGACTACCCACGTCTGGCACAACTGTGGTGGAGCAATATCGCGGCGGCGGCCAGCGGCGAGAAAACCCCGCAACAGGCGCTGGACAACCTGGCCAAGGAGCAGGACGCGATCATGACGCGCCTGGAACGCTCCAAGGTGCAACCGGTGTGCGGCCCGAAAATGAACCCCGAGCGTGACGCGCAATACTGGTTCGACCAGCCTGGCGCGCCGAAGCCGAAACTGGCCAACGAGAAGCCGAAAGGCGAGACCGTGGCGTACGGCGATCTGCTCAAGCAGTGGGAGGCGGCGCGTAAGTAACCCTGTAAATCCACCGGGGCCTGTGATGAACGGGCCCTTGTGAATCAACCCCTTTGATGAATGGAGTTAATTGTGGTGAGCGGGCTCGTCCCGCGCCGGGCTGCGCAGCAGCCCCAACAAGGTCACCGCGTTTTTTCAGATAAAACTCAGTGGCAGGTTTCAGGGCCGCTACGCGCCCAGCGCAGGACAAGCCTGCTCACCTCAGTAGATCCTGCTCAACCCATTAGGCCTATTCCAGGATGTGGCCTTTAGTCGCTGCCAAAATCCGCGCCGTATCCCGCGCCGGCGGCAACCCGAATACCCGCGCATAGTCCCGACTGAACTGGGTCGGGCTTTCATACCCCACCTCGAACGCCGCGCTGGTCACACTGCTTGCGCTGGCCACCATCAAGGTACGCGCCTGCAACAATCGCACGCGTTTCTGGTACTGCAACGGGCTCAAATTGGTGACCGCCTTGAAGTGCCGATGAAATGCCGAAACACTCATCGCCGCCGCCTGGGCCAGCGCTTCCACGCGGATCGGTTCGGCAAAGTCGCGACGAATCCACTGAATTGCCCGGCTGACCCGCGCCATGGCGGTGTCCGGCGCGGCAATTTCGCGCAGCATCCAGCCGTGGGGGCCTTGCAATACGTGGTAGAGAATTTCCCGCTCATAGACCGGCGCCAACGCGGCAATCGCGACCGGGTCACCCATCAGGCGCAACATGCGCACCCAGGCATCCATCAAGGCCGGCGTGACGGCGGCCACTGAAAAACCGGCGTCCTGTTCGCAACGCCCGCCGGGGGGCGGCAGGTCATTGAGCAGGGTGGTCAGCACGGCGGGGTCCAGGGTCAGACTCACCGCCAGGTACGGCTCACCGGTACTGGCCGGGTTCACCACGCCCACGGCTGGCAGCTCGATGGACATCACAAAGTACGTCGCCGGATCGTAATGCAGGGTGCGGTCGCCCACGGTCATGCACTTACTGCCTTGCAGGATCAGGTTGATCATCGGCTCATACACCGCTGCAAGCAGATGCTCCGGAACCGCGCCCTGGACCATCGCCACGCGGGGGATGCCGGTCTCGGTGCGGCGGTTTTCGGCGCTGGCGGCCAGGGTACGCAATTCGATCAGCTGAGTATTCATGGGGGCCATGCTGTTCCTTCCGACGGCCCATACGCAAGCAAAAAGCAGAAACAGGCAGGATTGGAGTAGGAACGGCTGCGTTCGAGAGTCAGACGATGGCTAATGTGGGCACTCAACTTTTCAGCAGCGGAGCAAGCCATGGGCGTTATCGTAATCACCGGAGGCAGCCGCGGCATCGGTGCCAGTACCGCCGAGCTGTGCGCTCGTCAGGGGCATGGCGTGATTCTCACCTACAACCGCAATCCGGAGGCGGCGCAGGCGGTGGTCCAGCGCATAGAAACGGGCGGCGGGAAAGCGGCGGCGTTGAAATTGGACGTTGGCGCGGTCAGCACCTTCGCGGCCTTTCGTGATGCCGTGGCGCATGCCCTGCACAGCACCTGGGGCGTTAGCAGTCTGAGCGGTCTGGTGAACAACGCCGGTCATGGTTTGTTCAACCCCCTTGAGTCGGTGACCGAGGTGCAGTTCGACGACCTGTTCAACGTGCATCTCAAAGGCCCGTTCTTCCTCACTCAAACCTTGTTGCCGCTGCTGGAAGCACACGCCGGCATCGTCAACCTCACCAGCGCCACCACTCGTGTTGCCACGGCGGGTGTCGCGCCGTACGCCGCGTTCAAAGGCGGCCTGGATGTGCTGACTCGCTACATGGCCAAGGAGTTCGGTGAGCGACGCATCCGCGCCAATGCGGTGTCCCCCGGCGCAATCCGCACCGAATTGGGTGGCGGCTTGAACGATGAGTTCGAAGCGCTGTTGGCCGGGCAAACCGCCCTCGGCCGTGTAGGCGAACCGGAAGACGTGGCACGGGTCATCGCTATGCTGCTGTCGGAAGAAGGCCGCTGGATCAATGCCCAGACCCTCGAAGTCGCCGGCGGCTACATCATCTGAATCAGGAGGCCATAGCATGCTGGATCATCTGTTTATCTCGGTGAGTGATATCCAACGTTCCATTCGTTTCTACGAGGCTGTCCTGAAACCCCTGGGCATCACCGCACGGCTGGACTATGCCGGCAAGGACGGTCCGCCTGGGCATCCGGATCTGAAAGGTTTTGGCGCCAACGGTCGGATGTTCTTCTGGCTGCGCGAAGGCGTGGTGGAAGGGCGCGCAGTGCATGTGGGCTTTGTCGCCAACAATCACGCCGAAGTGGAAAACGCCTACGCCGCTGCCCTGGAAAACGGTGCTACCGACAACGGTGCGCCGGGCGCACGCCTGCACTATCACCCCGACTACTACGCTGCCAATGTCCTTGACCCGGACGGCTACAGCCTCGAATTCGTCTACAAGAACTGGCAGCACACCGCATGAAAACCCTGATGATCTACGGCGCCACCGGCTACACCGGACGCATGGCGGCGCAACACGCGAAACACCTTGGGCTGAACCTGGTGCTGGCCGGCCGCAACGCCGAACGCCTGGCGTCCCTGGCCGTTGAACTGGACGCGCCTTGCCGCGTCTTCACGACGGATGCTGCTCAGTTGGAAGGAATCGACGTCCTGCGCAATTTCGCCGGCCCTTTCGCCCAGACTGCCGGAGCCCTGATGCGTGCCTGCATTGCTAATGGCACCGATTACCTGGACATCACCGCCGAAATCAATGTGTACCGCCTTGCCGAACAACTCGGCGCCGAAGCGGATGTGATGTTACTGCCCGGAGTGGGCTGGGACGTGGTGCCCACCGACTGTCTGGCCATGCACGTTGCCAGTCGTGTGCAGACGCCGCAGTCGATAAAAATCGCCCTGCAGGTGCCTGGCGCTATGTCCCGCGGGTCGGCCATGAGCGTTGGCGAGATCATCGGCGCCGGCGTCATGGCGCGAATCGAGGGTGAACTGGTGGCCACACCGGATGCCCAGTCTCAGCACCTGGACTTTGGTGACGGACTCGCACTGTGTACGCCGCTGTCGTTCGGTGACCTGGTGACGGCCTGGCACTCCAGCGCCATCCCAAATATTTCCATGTTCGTGCACATCAGCGGCGAAGCCTTCCCGGAAGGCGACCTGTCGCTGCTGCCCGACGGCCCCACCCAGGCCCAGCGCGACGCCCATCGCGCACGCGCCGTGGCTGAAGTCACCGGCATCAATGGTTCGGTGGCGCGCTCGGTCATCGAGACCGTCAACGGCTACAGCTACACCCCGCTGGCCGCCGTGGAAGCTGCACGCCGTGTACTCGACGGCGAACGCCGTTCCGGCTTCGAAACCCCGGCAAAGCTGTTCGGCGTGGGTTTTGCCCAGACGATTTTCGGTACGCAGATCATCGATTACTAACGCCACAGGAATTGCACCCATGACGTCTACTGAGTTTCAAACCACCGCCGACACGTTCGCGGTGATCGACACGCTGCATCGCTTCGCTGCAGGCATCGACCAGAACGATTCGGCCTTGCTCGCCTCGGTATTCACCGACACTGCCGTGTCGGATTTCCGCCCGGCTGCCGCCAAGGCTGGCTTTGAATACCCTGTGCTGGAAGGCCGTGACACCATCGTCGCCGCGCTGTCGGGGGCGCTCAGCCAGCTCGATACCACGCACTCGGTGAGCAACGCACGGGTGACGCTGGAAGGTGACAGCGCCCGCCTGGATGCGTTGGTGGAGGCGCAGCATGTGCCGCAAAGCGATCCGACGCGGCACTATCTGATGAAAAACCGTTATGACGTTGAGTTGGTCAGGGAGGCAAACGTCTGGCTGATCCGGCGGGTGACGGTGGATAACGTCTGGCGTTCCGGTGATCCGACGGTACTGGCTGGGGTTTAGCGTACCGAGCAGCTTTGCTTCCTGTGGTGAGCGAGCAAGCTCGTTCACCACAACAGCGTCAGGCCGGGCTTTTGAACCGGGCCGCGTCCTTCACCGGTGGCAAACCAAACAGCCGCGCATATTCGCGACTGTTCTCGGCGCGCATCACAAGGTGGCGCAGCTCATCCAGGTCGTCGTTCATGCCGCGACCTTGAGGCAGGTCGACGGGCAAAGCAAGCCGGATGAGAAGAATAGGCAAGCATGGGAGAAGAACCGGCAACCGGCATTCCTGTGGCGGGCCGAATACTGGTGGCAGGCGACATCACTCAACCTTGGGAAGACTGGAATCATGAAGCTTGACGGAAAAATTGCAGTGGTCACCGGTGCCTCGAAAGGCATCGGTGCAGGGATCGCGAAAGGCCTGGCGGCAGCCGGCGCGACGGTGGTGGTCAATTACGCCACCAGTAAAACCGACGCCGACGCAGTGGTTGCGCATATCCAGCAGCACGGGGGCAAAGCGAGCAGTGTGCAGGCGGACATGAGTGTGGGCGGCGACGTTACGCGGCTGTTCGCAGCGATCGGTGAGCAATTCGGCACGTTGGATATCCTGGTCAACAACGCCGGCGTCGCGGTGTTCCAGATGATTGAAGAGTTGACCGAAGACGCCTTCCACCAGCAGTTCAATCTCAACGTGCTGGGCTATCTGCTGGCGGCCCGGGAAGCCGTGAAGTTGCTGGGGCAGGGCGGCAGCATCATCAATATCAGCTCCATCCTCAGCACCGACCCGTACCTGGCTTCCAGCGTGTATTCGGCCACCAAGGGCGCGGTGGACACGCTGACCTTCGCCCTGGCGCGGGAGCTGGGGCCAAAGGGGATTCGGGTCAACTCGATTCTGCCGGGCCATACCAACACACCCGCCACCGACGGCAATTTTGCCGGCGGGTTTGGCGAGTCGCTGATCGCTGGTACGCCGCTTGGGCGCTTCGGTGAGCCGGAAGATATCGCCCCGCTCGCCGTGTTCCTCGCTTCCGAAGAGGCGCATTGGGTGACCGGCGAATCTATCCGCGCTTCCGGTGGTGTGCGGGGTGTTGGTTACTGATCACGCCGTCTGCGGTTGGATCTGCAATTCGCTTTCAACGTCCTTGACCAACCCACTGGCCAGGAACAGCGGCACCAGGCGTTTATGCAGTTGCGGCTCGACGAACTCCTTCACCGTTTCCAGCGCCAGCGCGCCGCTCAACGGCAGCTCGGCCTTGGTGTACGACAACCATGCTTTCTTCAGTGCCTGCAACACGTCGCTGCCCGCCGTGGAGGCGAAGCGGCGGTGGGTGGGTTTGCCGTCGAAGGTGAAGGTGTGCTGGAACGCGTAGCCGGCTTCATCACCCTGGCTTTCACCACAACGGATGCAGGTGCACGAACCGTCGCCGAAGGCGCTGCGCAGGTAGCTGTTGAAGTCCACCACGGGTTTGAGTGACAGGCGCTTATCGACTTCGAACAGGTCTCCGGTCATTTTTTCGTCAGTGTTCAACGTCCATTTCCTCGCTGGCAGGCTGTGTATCAAAGCGCGGCACAATACCAGCCAGGCGCCGTTTTGTGGGCGATTTGCATAACAATAGATCCCGATATTCTTTTCCCGTCTTAAAAATCGTGGCTACCCTCGCTCACCTTCTCAAACGTGCGGCAGACCTCCCATGACTTTCAAGCGCTCCTCCCTGTCTCTCCTGGCGGCCTCGCTGGCCGCCGCCAGTGCCTTGCTGAGCCCCGGTGCCCAGGCCGAAGGCAAGATCAGCATCGCCCAGCAATTCGGCATCGGCTACCTGATCCTCGATGTGGTGCGCGACCAGCACCTGATCGAGAAACACGGCAAGGAGCAAGGGCTGGACATCAAGGTCGAGTGGAACAGCATTTCCGGCGCCACCGCGATGAACGAGTCGTTGCTGGCCGGCGCGCTGGATGTGGTTTCGGCGGGTGTGCCACCGATGCTCACCCTGTGGGACCGCACCAAGGGCAAGCAGAACGTCAAGGCCATCGCGTCCCTGGGTTCGATGCCCAACTACCTGCTGACCAACAACCCCAACGTCAAGACCCTCAAGGACTTCAGCGAGAAGGACCGTATTGCCGTGCCGGCGGCGGGCGTGGGTTTCCAGTCGCGTACCTTGCAGATCGAAACCGCCAAGCAGTTCGGCAACGACCAATACAAGAAATTCGACGATATCTCCATCAGCCTCGCTCACCCGGATGCCACGGCGGCGCTGATCGCCGGTGGCTCGGAGATCAATGCGCACTTTTCCAGCCCGCCGTTCCAGTACCAGGAACTGCTCAACCCCAACGTGCACAAGGTGCTCAGTTCCTACGACATCCTCGGCGGGCAGGCGACGTTCAACGTGCTCTACACCACGCAGAAATTCCACGACGAAAACCCCAAGACGTACAAGGCGTTCTATGACGCCCTGGCCGAAGCCGAGAAGATCATCAAGGCGGACAAACCCGCGGCGGCCAAGGCGTATATCCGTGTAGAAGACTCCAAGCTGCCGCTGGACCTGGTGGAAAAAATCGTCCAGGACCCGGAAATCGACTTCACCGTGGTGCCGCAGCGCACCTACATCTACGCCGAGAAACTGCAGGAATTGGGTGTGTTGAAAAACAAGGCGGCCAGCTGGAAGGACTACTTCTTCGAAGAGGCCCATGGCGGGAATGGCAGCTAAGCCTTCCCAGGCGTTTGGAATGCAGTCAGAAATGTGGGGCAGGCAAGCCCCACATTGAGTCTCTGGCGCTGGCAAGAAAGTGCCCGGCACGATGAATCAGCGGAAAAACTCACCCGGGGTGGCGTCGAATTGCTGGCGAAACGCATTGATAAACGCCGAGGTCGATTCATATCCGCATCCCAGCGCCACATCCGTGACCCGTTCGCCTTGCTCAAGGGCGGGCAGGGCGGTCAGCAGGCGCAGGCGCTGGCGCCAGGCGCGAAACGTCAAGCCGGTGTCGCTCAGGAACAACCGGCTCAGGGTTTTCTCGCTGACACCCAGTTTATGGCTCCACTGGCCCAGCGTGGTCTGTTGCTCGGGGTGTGAATTCAGGCTGCGATAGATCTGCCGCAGACGTGGATCCAGCGGCAAGGGCAGCATCAGGTCGACTTGCGGCGCCGCTGCCAACTGGTCCAGCACCACCTGGGCCAGGCGCCCGTCGGGGCCATCTTCGGCATATTCCACCGGCAACTGGCTGAAGCTGCGGATCAGCTCGCGCAGCAGGCTGCTTACTTCCAGCACATGGCAGCGCTCGGCGGCCCAGGCGGTGACGCTGCAATCCAGGTACAGGCTGCGCATCTCGGTATGGGGCGAGCTGAATACCCGATGCGGCACGCCCGCCGGGATCCACACTGCACGTTGGGGCGGGGCGACGAAACGTCCGACGCTGGTCTGGATTTCCAACACCCCGGAAATCGCGTAGGACAGCTGCACCCACGGGTGGCTGTGCCGGCGGGTCAGTGCGCGATTGGGCAAGGATTCGGTGCGTCCATACACCGGCCTTGGCAGGCTGGAGAGCCCGGGGACACTGCGGCGGACGGTTTTGTCATGTCCTTTAGGCGGCATTTACTGGCTCATTGGCGTTAGTCGGTAGCAGGCCGTTACGTTAGAGTCGCGGCGATGCTCTTGGCAACCCCTGGAAGATTTGCTTATGACCCGCCCGCGTTTTTTGCCTGACAATTTCACCCTGACGCTGATCGCCACGGTGGTTCTCGCCTCCCTGTTGCCCGCCAGCGGCCAGACCGCCGTGGCCTTCGGCTGGGTGACCAACCTGGCCATCGCGCTGCTGTTTTTCCTGCACGGCGCCAAACTGTCCCGCGAGGCCATTCTTGCCGGTGCCGGCCACTGGCGCCTGCACCTGCTGGTGTTCAGCCTGACCTTCGTGCTCTTCCCGCTGCTGGGCCTGGCGCTCAAGCCGGTGCTGTCGCCGCTGATCGGCAAAGACCTGTACATGGGCATGCTGTACCTCTGCGCCTTGCCGGCCACGGTGCAATCGGCGATTGCCTTCACCTCCCTGGCGCGCGGCAATATCCCGGCGGCGATCTGCAGCGCGGCGGCGTCGAGCCTGTTCGGTATTTTCCTTACGCCGTTGCTGGTGACCTTGCTGCTCAATGTGCATGGCGATGGCGGCTCGACCGTCGACGCCATCGTGAAGATCAGCGTGCAACTGTTGCTGCCGTTTGTCGCAGGGCAAATTGCCCGGCGCTGGATCGGTGCCTGGGTGGGGCGCAATAAAGCCTGGCTGAAGTTCGTCGACCAGGGTTCGATCCTGCTGGTGGTCTACGGCGCGTTCAGCGAAGCGGTCAACGAAGGCATCTGGCACCAGATTCCGCTGTGGGAACTGGGCGGCCTGGTGGTGGCGTGCTGTGTGCTGCTGGGGCTGGTGCTGGTGGCGTCGACCGTCCTGGGCAAGGCGTTCGGGTTTAATCAGGAAGACCGCATCACTATCTTGTTCTGCGGTTCCAAGAAAAGCCTGGCGACCGGGGTGCCGATGGCACAGGTGCTGTTCGCCGGGGCGACCATGGGCGTGTTGATCCTGCCGCTGATGCTGTTTCACCAGATTCAGTTGATGGTCTGCGCGGCACTGGCGCAGCGATATGCCAAGCGACCGGAGTCGATTCCGGAGTTGATGGGGCAGGTCGATCCCTGACGCGGCGTGTTACTATTTTTCGGCGCTGCTCAAGGGTCGGCACTGGGCCGGCTTGATCAGCGCTGAAACCGAGTACGACAGCCGTCAATGAGCATTTCCGCCGCAACGCCCCAAGCCAACTGGCAACCGGTCATCGCTCTCGCGTTGGCCGCCTTTGTATTCAATACCACCGAATTCGTCCCCGTCGGGCTGCTCAGCGCCATTGGCGCCAGCTTCGACATGCCCATCGCCAGCGTCGGCCTGATGCTCACCATCTATGCGTGGATCGTGTCCCTGACCTCGCTGCCGGTGATGCTGCTGACTCGCAACGTCGAGCGGCGCAAGCTGCTGATCGTACTGTTCGGCCTGTTTATCGCCAGCCATGTGCTGTCCAGCATCGCCACCAGCTTTGGCATTCTGATGCTCAGCCGGGTCGGCATCGCACTGTCCCATGCGTTGTTCTGGTCGATCACCGCGTCCCTGGCAGTGCGCCTGGCGCCGGAGGACAAGCAGGTTCAGGCCCTGGGCCTGCTGGCGACCGGCACATCGCTGGCGATGGTCCTAGGTATTCCCCTCGGCCGTCTGCTTGGCGAAGCCATGGGCTGGCGCACCACGTTCCTGGTGATTGGCGCCTTCGCCGCCGGCCTGGTGTTCTGGCTGGCGCGCACCTTGCCGCTGCTGCCCAGTCAGAACTCCGGGTCGCTGCGCAGCCTGCCGCTGCTGTTCAAGCGCCCGGCGCTGGTGGCGCTTTACGTGCTGACCGCCATGACGGTCACCGCGCAATTCACCGCCTACAGCTACATTGAACCGTTCGTTGAAGGTGTCGCCGGCATGGGCGGCAACGCCGTGACCCTGATCCTGTTGGTGTTTGGTGGCGCGGGCATTATCGGCTCGCTGTTGTTCAGCCTGGTGCACCGCTTCAATCCCCATCTATTCGTGGTCAGCACGGTGTTCCTGCTGGCAGCGTGCCTGGCGCTGTTGCTGCCGTTGAGCGGGGCCGAGTCGTACCTGGTCATCCTCGCCGTGTTCTGGGGCATGGCCATCATGGGCTTCGGCCTGGCGATGCAATCCAAGGTGCTGGTGCTGGCCCCGGACGCCACCGACGTGGCCATGGCGATGTTTTCCGGCATCTACAACATCGGCATCGGCGGCGGTGCCCTGATGGGCAGTTGGGTCGGCAGCCACTTCGGTTTTGCCTGGGTCGGCGTTGCCGGCGGCTTGTTGGCGGCGCTGGCATTGATCGGTTATTGCCTGGCTATACACCGCTACGGGCAGGGTGTAGCACGCCATTGAGGAGTCAATCCGTGATCAACAAATCCGCTGTTTTCGCGATTCTGGCCAGTGCGTCCGCACTGCTGCTCAGCCCTTCCAGCTCTGCTGCGAGCTTCGATTGCGCAAAGGCCAAGACGCCCGACGAAATCGCCATCTGCACCCACCTCAAGCTCAACGACCAGGACGTCACCCTGGCGTTGCTCTACGACCTGAGCAAACACTTCATGGCCATGGGCGGGCGCGATGCCTTGATGGACGGGCAAGCCGCCTGGCTCAAGCAACGTCGTGCCTGTGGTGCGAAAGTCAGTTGCCTGGGCGATGCCTATACCCAAAGAATCGGCGTGTTGCGCGGGTTCATCGATGAGCGGGTGATGACAAAAGGGCCGTTTTGAGACGGCCCGTTACCGGCCTCAGATGGCCAAGGCGTTGAGCACATGCACAGGGTCGTTATGGATGGCCCGAAGTAAAGCCTTGGCGGGGCCCGTCGGCTCCCTGCGGCCTTGTTCCCAATTGCGTAGCGTACCGATTTGAACGTCGATCATCGCAGCGAATTTAGCTTGGGTCAGGCCGGTAGCCTTGCGTATTTCTTTGACTTGAAGCGCGTTGACGACAAATTCGCGGGAGGGCTGACGCTCACCTCGGACGATTTCATCCATCTGTTGCACGCTTTCCATCAGCTCATCAAAGAATTTGCTCATGGTTATCTCCAGTGTTCGATGACGGCTTTCAGTGCTTTGCGCTCACCGTTTGTCAGGTCTTGCTGTTCGTTCTTTGTGTAGATCATCAATAACGCGATTTTAGAGGCCGTTACAAAGTGGTAGTAGATTACCCGGGCGCCTCCACGCTTGCCGTGGCCCTTTGCGGCGACTCGGATCTTTCGTATGCCGCCTGTCCCTTCAATCACATCTCCAGCGGTCGGGTTCACCATCAGTGCTACCTGCAGGGTCAGGTAAGCATCGTGATTCATAAGCTCCGTTATTCGCCGGGTAAAAATAGGGGTCTCAATAAAAATCATAGCAAATGTACGCCATTGACTTACTCAAGGGCAATGCTAGTTCAGCTTCGGCTGCAACTCTTCTTCCAGTTGTAAGCAGGTTTTAGGGCAAAGAAAGCGGCAACCAGCGCTTGCGCGAGCTACGACCACTGGTCGCTTCACACCCACCCCATAGTTATTAAGTTGACGCCATTTTCCCTGCCTTTTAATATCGCCAGCCAGTGATGGCAAGGTGATATCTTTTTTCGCCCGCCACCACCCACACTGCTGATAAACCTCTCTCCCCTAAAAGGATTTTCCCGTGGGATTTCGCGCGTTCCGTAACTGCGTTGCCTTGATGCTCGTCTGCTCCGGCCTGTTTGGCTGTGCCGCCAATATCCAGAAACCCATCGAGCTCGACTCGCAGTTCTGGGCTGACAAGAACCAGACCATCGGGGTGGCCATGACCCCGCTGCCGCCGTCGGAGCTGGTACTGGGCGGTAACCAGGGCCTGCTGGACCTGGCTATCAACAAGGGCATCAACAGCAAGCTCAGCACCCAGGTCAGCACCTGGAAGCTGCAAGACACCGCGAGCATTCCCGATGAGATCGTCGCCAAACTGGTGGCCAAGGGTTACAAGGCCAAGCGCATCGACGAGACGGTGGATATCAAGCAATTCAAGGAAAACAAATTCCGCGAAGGTTATTTCGGTCGCGACCTGACGCCCCTGCAAGCCAAGTACGGGGTTGATCGTCTGCTGCTGATTTCCTACACCGCCAGCGGCGCTTACCGCACCTACTACAGTGTGGTGCCGACCAGCGTGCCGACGCCACAAGTGGGCGGCATGGGCCTGGTCATCGACCTGCATGACAACCACATGCTCTGGTACAAACCGTTCGCAGTGACGCAGCCGGCCCAGGGCGAGTGGGATCAACCCAACTACAACAACCTGTCCAATGCCTACTACCAGGCCGTGGACAGCAGCCGCCAACTGGTCATCACGCCGTTCGCCCAATGAAGCGGGCAGGCGGTGTCCTGCTGATCGCCACTCACTTGCTGCTGGGCGGCTGTGCCCAGCAGCAGGTTGCAGAGCCGAGCTTCAACACGCCCTCCGCACAGTCTTACCTCAATGCCCACGGCGCCAAGGTCGAAGTGCGGTTGCCGAAGGAAGGGCTGGTCAGCGCCTCGATGGTGATCGACAGCAAGAACGCACAGAACGCAGCCCAGGTCAGTGACAACGTCACGCGCAGTGCGGTGCAGGCCGGCGGTGTGGTGGGGTTGCTGATCGCCAGTGCCATCAACACCCGTACCGGCGTCGGTGCGCTGGAGCGCGATGCACGCACCAGTGCCGAAAACGATGCCCGTCCGATGGTGGCGCTGCTCGGTGAGCAGAACCTCGATGAGGTGTTCACCCGGCGTTATCGCGATAGCAGTGTGGCGGCGGGAATTCCGGCGGCGCAAGGGCAGGTCAGCGGGTTGCTGTTGATCGAGCCGCGCCTGATGCTCAGTGCCGACCGTGGCAGTTTCATGCTGATCAACCGCGTGCAGGTCCAGGACATCGCCGGCTCCGTGCTGTACCAGCGTCGGGTTGAAGTGGTGGGGCAGCCTTTCCGCAGTTGCGGTGCGCAATGCATCGACGACGGGCGCCTGGAAGCGGCCAAGGTGAACGAACAACTGGAGCGCTGCATCGAGGAATCCATGCGCGTCGTGGCACAGGATCTGCGCGCCGCCGACAGTGACGCGCAGGGCACCGAACAAACCGTGCGCTACGTGCTCGACGGCCGCCGCGTGGTCGAGCGCGGACGGTTGTTGCCTTCCGCGGGTGTCTATCACCGTTATCGCAACCTGGATGGCGCGATCAAGTCAGTGCCCATCCCGTTCGAGAACGTCGCGTCCCAAAGCGTTTCACCGTAAACGCCCCCCCGGGATCAGGGGGGCGTCTGCCGTCAGGCGTTGCCCAGCAGCTGTTCGAGCTTTTCCTGATCCCGCGCGAACTGGCGAATGCCTTCGGCGAGTTTTTCGGTGGCCATCGCATCTTCATTTGACGCCCAGCGGAACTGCGCTTCGTCCAGTTGCAGGCGTGCTTCGCCCGTGGCACCCGGCACCAGTCTGCGTTCCAGCGTGCCGTTGTCTTCGGCCAGTTTTTGCAGCAGGTCCGGGCTGATGGTCAGGCGGTCGCAACCCGCCAACTGTTCGATCTGGCTGAGGGTGCGGAAGCTGGCGCCCATCACCACCGTTGGAATGGCGTTGGCCTTGTAGTAGTTGTAGATGCGTGTCACCGACTGCACGCCCGGATCATCCGCGCCGGTGTAGTCCAGGCCGGTGTTCTTGCGGTACCAGTCGTAGATGCGACCCACGAACGGCGAGATCAGGAACACCCCGGCATCGGCGCAGGCCGCGGCCTGGGCGAAGGAGAACAGCAAGGTGAGGTTGGTCTGGATGCCGGCCTTTTCCAGGCGCTCGGCGGTGCGGATGCCTTCCCAGGTCGAGGCCAGCTTGATCAGTACGCGGTCGCGGCCGATGCCGGCCTGGTCGTACAGGGCGATCAACTGGTTGGCCTTGGCCCACAGCGCTTCTTCGTCGAACGACAGGCGCGCGTCGACTTCGGTGGAGATGCGCCCCGGAATCACCTTGAGAATCCCGGCCCCCACCGACACCGCGAAATGATCGCACGCCACGTCCACATCACCCTTGGCATGGGCCACGGCGCTGCGCAGCAGTTCGGCGTATTCGGGAATGGCGGCGGCCTTGAGCAGCAGCGATGGGTTGGTGGTAGCGTCCACCGGACGCAGGCGGCTGATGGCCTCCAGATCGCCGGTGTCGCAGACCACGGTGGTGAATTGCTTGAGTTGTTCGAGCTTGGACGTCATGGGCGGCAGTCTCCTGAAAGGGGGTTAGTGGTTTAACGCCTGGGCGGTATCGAGGTCGGTGATCAGAATGTCGAGGTAGCCGCCCTTGAGCGCGCCACGAATCGCCTGCACCTTGTTCAGCCCGCCGGCCAGGCCGAGCACGCGTTGAATCGAGCGCAGTTTCGGCAAGGCCACCGACACCACGAATTCTTCATCTTCTTCCAGCACCGGTTTGCCCTGGGCATCGAAGTAGCGCAGGCAGATATCGCCCACCGCGCCACGTTCGGCCAGCAGGCGCAGCATGTCTTCGGTGTAGTAGTTGCCGCTGTTGCGCAGCAGCTGCGAGGGCTCCAGGTCGCCGATGCCGACGATGGCCAGGGTGATGCTGTCAAAGCGTTGCAGCACCTCCTTGACCTCTTCCATCTGCACGATGCGCTGTTTGCTTTCCACCGATTGCTCGATGCTTTGCGAGGGCAGCAGGAACGCCGGGCAGTTGAGCAGGGTGGCCAGACGCTGGGTGAGCAGGGTGGCTTCGAAGGCGCCTTTGTTGCCGACGCCGCCGAGCAACTGCACCACTTCCTCGGCGCCTTGCTTGCCCGGTTGCGCATGCAAGTGGCCGACCATGGCGCGGATGGTGCTGCTCCAGGATGAAATGCCGATATGGTCCTGGGGCGACAGGCTGGTCTCCAGGTAATGCGCGGCGGCCGAGCCGATGGCCTGCTTGATGCTCTCATCGTTGCCGGGTTCGGTGGCTTCCACCACGATCACCCGACGTACGCCGTAGCGGCGCTGGAGTTGGGTTTCCAGTTCCAGGTGCAGGCCTTGCAGGCGCATCACGCTGATCTTCACCACGCCGTCCTGCAGCGCTCGGCGCAGGGCGCGGCTGATGAACGACTGCGACAGGTCCAGCTGCGTGGAAATCTCGGACTGCTTGAGCCCTTCTTCGTAATAGAGGCTCGCGATCTTGGTGATCAGGCGCTGTTCTTCGATCTGGCTCATGAAGGCCTCGGTTGATGTATCAATGCCGGTGAGGATACCAAACCCTCACGACATGATCAGGCCGCCGTCGATATTGATCGCCTGCCCGGTGAGATAAGCCGCATCGTCCGACGCCAGGAACGCCACCAGGCCCGCCACATCCGAAGGTTTGCCGGCGCGGCGCAGGGGAATGTTCTTGACCCATTCGGCCATCAGTTCGCCCTTGCCGTAGCGTTTTTCTTCGGTGCTGAGGATTTCGCCCCAGACGCGGTCGTTGTAGTCCCACATTTCGCTTTCGATGATGCCCGGGCAGAACGCGTTGACCGTGATGTTGTGACGCGCCAGCTCCAGCGCCAGGCTTTGGGTGATGCCGATCACGCCCATTTTGCTCGCGGCGTAGTGGGGCGTGTAGATGAAACCCTGGCGACCCTGGCCGGACGAGGTATTGATCAGTCGCCCACTGCCTTGCTTGACCATGTACTTGGCCGCTTCGCGACAGCCCAGCCACACGCCGGTGGTGTTCACTTGCAGCACCTTGTCGAAGTCGGCGCGGGGCATTTTGTCGTAGTGGTCGATGGTGATGATGCCGGCGTTCTGCACCGACACGTCGATGCTGCCGAAGCGCGCGTGGCCTTCGCGGTAGAGCTTTTCGATGTCTTCTTCGCGGGTCACGTCGATGGCCATGGCCAGGGCGTTGACGCCGTATTCCTGGGTGAGTTGGTCGGCGGTGAAGGTCACGCGCTCCAGGTCGTTGGAGGCCAGCACCAGGTTGGCGCCTTCGCGGGCGAAGCGCTCGGCAATGCCGGCGCCGATGCCACGGCAGGCGCCGGTGATCACGATGGTTTTACCGCTGAAACGTTGCGACATGACAAAAGGCTCCAGAAAAAAGGCTTACCAGCACACGAAACCGCCATCGACCAGCAGGTCGACACCGGTGCAGAACGACGATGCCTGGCTGACCAGGAAAATCGCCGGGCCGACCATTTCTTCCACGCTGGCCATACGGCCCATGGGCGTGGTCTGTTCAAAGATCTTCACCTGATCGGCCACTTCCGGTCGCGAGTTCATCGGCGTGGCGGTGTAGCCGGGGCTGATGCAATTCACGCGCAGGCCCTTGTCGGCCCATTCCATCGCCAGGCTTTTGCTCAAGTGGATCACCCCGGCCTTGGAGGTGTTGTAGTGCGCCTGCAACAGCCCACGGTTGACGATGCTGCCGGACATGGACGCGATATTGACGATAGCGCCCTTGCCCCGGGGCAGCATCACCGCGGCCTGGGCCTGGCAACTCAGGAAAATCCCGGTGAGGTTGATGTCCAGCATGGTCTGCCAGCGTTGCAGCTCGAGGTCTTCGCCGGCCTGGGCATTGGCGATGCCGGCGCAGTTGACCGCGACGCTCAGTTCACCCAGTTCGGACTCGGTACGGGCTACCGCTGCGTCCAGTACGGCGCGTTCGGTGACCGTGCCACCCAGCGCCAGGGCGCGACGGCCCAGGGCCTGGATGCGCTCGACGGTACTGGCGATGCCGGGGCTGTTCGGCAGATCGAAACAGGCCACATCGGCACCGGCCTCGGCCAGCCCGACGGCAATGGCCTGGCCAATACCGCTGCCGGCACCGGTGACAAAGGCGACCTGGCCCTTAAGACTAAAAAGTTGCATGAACGACTCCATTATTTGAAATCACACCGAACCCCTGTGGGAGCGGGCTTGCCTGCGATGGCGATAGCTCAGTCACATCTGCATTGGCTGACCCTCTGCTATCGCAGGCAAGCCCGCTCCCACATTGGATCTTCATTGTTTGTGAGGGTAGGGCACTAGGCCGTGGCCATCTCCATCACCGACACCGGAGTGGCCTCGCCACGGGCCAGAATCCCCATCTGCCTCCCGCGGCTCATCACCATCACGCGGTGAGAAAGTCCCAGCACCTCATCCAGGTCGGAACTCACCACAATCACCGCCATGCCCTTGGCGGCCAGGTCGGCGATCACTTCATAGATCGCTGCCCGCGCGCCCACGTCGATGCCGCGCGTGGGCTCATCGAGGATGAAGACCTTGGGATTGCGCGCCAGCCATTTGGCAATGATCACCTTCTGCTGGTTGCCGCCGGACAGGCTGGAAATGCGCGATTGCGGCGCGCCTTTCACGCCCAGCCGCGCCACCGCCGTGCGGGCGAATTCGCGCAGCGGGGCAGGGAGCACCCAGCCGCGTTTATCCAGCAGGTCGGTGTTGCCGTAGATCAAGTTGTCTTCGATGCGGTGTTCCACCACCACGCCTTGCTGCTTGCGGTCCTCGGGTACCAGCACCACGCCGGCCTGGATCGCCTCGAAAGGCGAGCGCAATTGGCGCACTGCACCGTCCAGCACCATATGCCCCTGAATGTCCTGGGCCGCACCGGCGAGGGTACGCACCAGCTCGGTCCGCCCAGCGCCGACCACCCCGGCAATCCCGAACACTTCACCGGCACGCACGCTGAAATCGATGCCGTGCAAGGCGAATTCGCGGCAGCTCAAGTCCTTGACCTGCAACATCACCCGCTCCTGGGGCGCGTGCAGGGTGGGGAAAATCCGTTCCAGGCTGCGCCCGACCATCTGTTCCACCAGCTCGCGCACCGGCACCTGGGCCGTGGCGTGCAGTGCGATCTGGCGACCGTCGCGCAGCACCAGTACGCGGTCGGCGATGCGCGCGATTTCTTCCAGGCGATGGCTGATATAAATGAACGACACGCCTTCGGCCTTGAGTCGTTCGACCTGCTGAAACAGCAGCTCGGTTTCTTCACCGCCCAGGGCCGCCGTGGGTTCATCGAGAATCAGCAGTCGCGCCTTGAGCGTCAGCGCCTTGGCGATTTCCACCAGTTGCTGGGCCGCCACACTCAGGCCCTCGACCTTGCGTGACGCCGGTACCTTGAGTCCCAGGCGTTCCAGCTGGATCTGCGCCTGGGCCTCGATGTACTCGCGGTCCACCCGCCCGTGACGCATGGGCAGGCGGCCGACGAAGATGTTTTCGGCGATCGACAATTGCGGCAGCAGGCGGATTTCCTGGTGAATCAGACCGATCCCGGCCCCCAGTGCGGCCCCCGGCGAGTTTGGCGCGTAGGGCTGCCCGAGCCAGGTCATGCTGCCCCCGGCTTCGGGTTGCACCAGGCCCGCGATGATCGACGACAAGGTGGACTTGCCCGCGCCGTTTTCGCCGAGCAGGGCCAGCACTTCACCGGGGCGAATGTCCACGTTCACCTGGGACAGCACCTGTACCGGGCCGTAGGCCTTGCTGATATCACGCAGGCACAGCACCGCCTCGGCGGGCTGTTCCAGAGCGGCTGCGTTCATGACGACCTCCGGGTTCACGGGTGCTGTTGCAGGAACGGCGCGACGTTTTCTTGAGTGGTCAGCACGGTCGGCAGCAATTGCTCCTTGGGCACGTCTTTACCGGCCTTCAGGTCGATGGCCGAGGACACGGCCAGGCGGCCCATCTTCTGGGTCTGCTGAGTCATGGTCGCGTTCAGCACGCCACTTTGCACGGCCTTGAGCCCGGCCACGTCGCCGTCGAAACCCACCACCACGACTTTATGATCGAGGTTGCCGACCTTCACCGCCTGGGCGGCGCCGAGGGCCATGGCGTCGGCGCGACCAAAGAATACGCTGATGTTCGGGTCACGCTGGAGCAGGTCCTGGGCCACGGCGAAGCCTTTGTCCTGGGCCCATTCGGCGGGTTGCTGGGCCACGACCTTAAGGTCCGGGAACGCTTTGAGGCCTTCCTCAAAACCTTTGGCGCGGTCGATTTCCGGCGTGGTGCCCAACTGGCCTTGCAGGATGGCGATGCGGCCCTTGCCGTCGGTGATCTTGCCCACGTACTCGGCCAGGGTCTTGGCGCCGGCCACGCTGTCGCTGGCGATAAAGGTGTCGCCCGGCGCGTCGGGGGCGTTGCGGTCCACGGCGATCACCGGGATGCCCGCTGCCTTGGCGGCTTTCACCGGCACGCCGGCGGCGGTGGCGCCGGCCGGAATGTAGATCAGCACGTCGATCTGACGGGTGATCAGGTCTTCGATCTGGCTGACCTGGGTGGACGAGTTGCCCTGGGCGTCCACGGTGATCACCTTGACCCCCTTGGCTTTGCCCTCGGCTTCCACCGACTGCTTGATCTGGTTGAAGAAGTCGGCCTGCAGGTTCGCCACGGCCAGGCCGATGGTCAAATCCTTGGCCCAGGTGGTGCCGGCAGTGGTGAGGGTCGCGGCGGCGAGGGCGGTGGCAAGCAGCAGTTTCTTGGGGCTGAACATGTCGGTGACTCCTGGTTTTATTGTTGGAGGGTGTCAACTGTCGAACAGGTTTAACGGGCAGTGCTGGAGCGGCGGCGCAGGGTGTCGATGGTCACGGCCAGGGCGATGACCACGCCGATCACCACTTGTTGAATAAAGGGCGAGACGCCCAGCAGGTTGAGGCCATTGCGCAACACGCCAATGATCAGCACGCCCACCAGGGTGCCGCCGATGCTGCCGACACCGCCGCTGAGGCTGGCGCCGCCAATCACCACGGCGGCGATGGCATCCAGTTCCAGGCTCAGGCCGGCGCTGGGTTGGGATGAGTCGAGACGCGCGGCCAGGGTGACGGCGGCGATGCCGGCGAGGGCGCCGCTGACGGCGTAGACCCACAAGGTGATCGCGCGCACCTTGATGCCCGACAGGCGCGCCACTTCCGGGCTGCCGCCCATGGCGTAGAGGTTGCGACCACCGGCACGAAAGCGCAGGAACACCCATGCCACCAGCAGCATCACCAGAAACAGCCCGACCGTGGCCGACAAGAAACCGAAATGCCGAACCGTGGCCAGGCTGGTGAACCAGTCCGGGTAACCGACGATCTGCCGACCTTCGGTGAGGATGTTCGCCAGGCCGCGCGCCACCGACATCATGGTCAGCGTGGCAATGAACGGCGGCAGCTTGGCGTAGGTGATCAGCGCGCCGGACACCAACCCGGCGAGCATGCCGCTGGCAATCGAGATCGGGATGGCGAAACCCAGCGGTATCGCCTGGTCCTGATAGAGCCAGCCGAGCATCATCATCGAGAAGGCGAGGATCGAGCCGACCGACAGGTCGATGCCGCCGATCACGATCACCGCCGTCATGCCGATGGCCAGGATGCCCAGCACGGTGACCTGATCAAGAATGTTCAGGCCATTGCGCAACGAGAAGAAGAATTCTGAGCTGAAGGAGAAGACCAGCACCAGCAGCACCAGGCCGATCAGCGGGCCGCCGATATTGCTGGGGAGCAGTTTCACCAGCCGTGGGCGGCGGGTCGGCTTGAGGTCGGCCGGGTGATGGACAGAGGCTTTGGCGTCCACAGTGTTCTCCTGATTTATTTTTTTTGGAGTGTTTTCAGGTCGCTTGAATATTTATGCGTGCCTGACTGTTAATTCAGATTCCAGTGACACCGTGGCAAAGTCAAGCGCTTAATTTTTCATGTATGCCTCTAGCTCGCTGCTTTCACCTGGCGCAAAGCCACGGGATAGATAAGCCGCCGTAGGATTTTGGCCGTCTGTCCGAGGGATTTATTTCATTTTTCCGCTGTTCGGTCCCTTGACC
Organism: Pseudomonas sp. SDO5271_S396; assembly: GCF_054071795.1. Classification (NCBI taxonomy): domain Bacteria; kingdom Pseudomonadati; phylum Pseudomonadota; class Gammaproteobacteria; order Pseudomonadales; family Pseudomonadaceae; genus Pseudomonas; species Pseudomonas sp. SDO5271_S396. The sequence continues at coordinate 146,937 of NZ_JBSVWB010000001.1, read as the reverse complement.
GCGTGGTGGATCGGCGTCTAAATAGAAATATATTGTCAGTACTGAATAAATATTCAAATGCAGTGCTGAACACTTTCACCCGCGTGGTCAGCCTCAAAGGAGCCGCTGCATGAATGCCTTCCAGTACGACGCCCACCAGATCAAAGAACAGGCCCGCCTGATCCGGCGCCACGTGATACGCCTCAATGCCGATTCGCCTGCCGGCGGGCATACCGGGGCCGACCTGTCGGAGACCGATATTCTCGCGACCCTGTATTTCCGCATTCTCAATACCGGCCCGGAACGCACCGAAGACCCTGAGCGCGATATCTATATCCAGAGCAAGGGCCACGGCGTGGGCGGTTTGTACTGCTGCCTGGCGCAGGCGGGTTACATCCCGGTCGACTGGTTGCCGACCTATCAGCATTTCAACTCCCATTTGCCCGGCCATCCGGTACGCCAGAAAACCCCCGGTATCGAACTCAATACCGGCGCCCTCGGCCACGGCTTGCCGGTGGCGGTGGGGCTGGCGCTTGCGGCGAAGATGTCCGGCAGCAAAAAACGTATCTATGTGCTGACCGGCGACGGCGAGCTGGCCGAAGGGTCGAACTGGGAAGCGGCGATGGCGGCGGCCAAATACGGCCTGGATAACCTGTTCGTGATCGTCGACAAGAACAAACTGCAACTGGCCGGGCTGACCGCCGAGATCATGCCGCTGGACCCGCTGGACGTGAAATGGGCCGCCTTCGGCTTCACCGTCAGCGAGTGCGACGGCAACGACGTGGGTCAGTTGATCGAAACCCTGGAAAACATGCAGACCCGCACGGGCGCGCCCCAGGTGTTGATCGCTCACACTATCAAAGGCAAGGGCGTGTCGTTTATCGAAGCCCGTCCCGAATGGCACCACCGCGTGCCCAAGGGTGACGAAATCAACGCAGCACTGGAGGAGTTGAATCATGGCGAGTGAACATCTGGCGAGCGTCATGGTGGAGGCGTTCATTGCCGCCGTCGACGCAGGCCTGGACCTGGTGCCGGTGGTCAGCGATTCCACGTCCACGGCCAAGATCGGCCCGTTCGCGCAGCGCTTCCCCGAGCGGCTGGTCAACGTCGGCATTGCCGAGCAGTCGTTGGTTAGCGTTGCCGCCGGGCTGGCGTTGGGCGGCAAGATCGCGACCACCTGCAATGCCGCGCCGTTCCTGATTTCGCGGGCCAATGAGCAGATCAAGGTGGACGTCTGCTACAACCAGGCCAATGTGAAAATGTTCGGCCTCAATGCCGGTGCCAGCTACGGCCCGCTCGCCAGCACCCACCACAGCCTCGACGATATTTCGGTGATGCGCGGCTTCGGCAATGTGCAGATTTTCGCCCCGGCCGATGCCGTGGAGTGTCGCCAGATCGTCGATTACGCCCTGCGCCACAACGGCCCGGTGTACATCCGGCTCGACGGTAAGGCCTTGCCCGACGTCCATGCGGGCGACTATCGATTCCAGCCGGGCCAGGTGGATATCCTGCGCCAGGGTGCCGACGTGAGCATCGTCGCCCTGGGCTCCGTGGTGCATGAAGCGGTGGACGCGGCGGCCACGCTCGCCGGGCAGGGCATCCAGGCGCAGGTGATCAACCTGTCGTCGATCCGCCCGTTGCAGCGGGACGTCTTGCTCAGTGCCCTGAGCGGCACGCGTGCGGTGATCACCGTGGAAGAACACAACATCAATGGTGGCGTCGGCAGCCTGGTCGCCGAGGTGCTGGCCGAGGCCGGGCTGGGCATCGCGCTGACCCGTCTCGGCATCGGCGATGGCGAATACGCCGCTGCCGGCGCCCGCGAACCCACCCGCGCCTTGCATCACATCGATGCAGCTGGGATCGTGGCGGCTGCCACTCGGTTGCGGTGACCCCATGACTAACCAAGCTCCGCTGATCCTGGCGATAGATGAAGGCACCAGCAACGCCAAGGCGGTGCTGGTCAACGAGCGCGGGCAAGTGATTGCCCGCGGCGCGCGGCCATTGAGCATCAGCCATCCCCAGGCCGGGTTTTCCGAGCAGGATCCCCTGGCGATCTGGCACGCCACCCTGGCGGCCATCGAAGAATGCCTGGCTCAGGTCGACCGTCCGATCACCGCACTGGCCATCAGCAACCAACGCGAGTCGGTGGTGGCCTGGGATCGGTACACCGGCGAGCCGTTGTCGCCGTGCATCAGTTGGCAATGCCGTCGCTCCACGGCGTTGTGCGCGCAACTGCATGCCCAGGGGCACGAGGCGCGGATCCTGGAAAAAACCGGGCTGGCCCTCGACCCGATGTTTTCCGCCGGCAAGTTCCGCTGGATCCTCGACCATCTGGACAACGGCCATGCCCGCGCCGCCGCCGGCGACATTTGCCTGGGCACCGTCGACAGCTGGTTGCTGTGGAAGCTCAGTGGCGGTCGGGTGTTTGCCACCGACTATTCCAATGCCGCGCGCACCCAATTGTTCAACCTGCACACCGGCGCCTGGGACCCTGAGCTGCTGGACCTGTTCGCCATCCCCTTGGCCGCATTGGCGCCGATCCAGCCCAGCGCCGGTTTCTTCGCCGACACCGTTGCAGCCGGTGCGTTGCCCGGTGGTGTTGCGGTGATGTCGATGATCGGCGACTCCCATGCTGCGCTGTACGGGCAGGGCGGTTTCGCCCCGGGACTGGTCAAGGCCACGCTGGGCACCGGCTCATCCCTGATGACCCCCATGAGCGGCCCGATTGCGTCCACCCATGGCCTGTCCACCACCCTGGCCTGGCACGACGGCGGCAACGCCACGTTTGGCATGGAAGGCAATATCGTCCACACCGGTGCTGCCGTGCAGTGGGCATCGCGGCTGGTGGCGGGAGAATCGCTGGATGTCTTGACCGAGCAGGCGGCGCAGTTGCCCGACAACGGTGGCGTGTACTTCGTACCGGCACTGTCCGGGCTGGGCGCGCCGCATTGGCAAGCCGATGCCCGTGGCCTGATCTGCGGGCTCACCGAAGCCACCTCGGGCGCGCATATTCTGCGGGCGTCGCTGGAGTCCATCGGCTATCAGATTCGAGATGTCTTCGAGGCCATGCAGCAGGATATCGGTACGCCGCTGAAGGAACTCTGGGTCGACGGCGGGGCGACGCGCAACCGCTGGCTGATGCAGTTTCTCGCCAACCTGTTGCAACGTCCTGTTGTGCGCAGCCTGTCCCCGGAAGTCTCGGCATTGGGCGCGGCGCACCTGGCGGGCAGGGCGCTGGGAATCTGGGCCAGCGATGAAGCCTTGGCGCAATTGGAACGCCAGCGCGAGCGGTTCGAACCGCAGGACGATCCGGCCATGTCAGCGCGTTATACCGAGTGGAAAAAGGCCCTGGCCCGCACCCTGCTGTGACGGTTTGCAGTGAGCAGGGTTTTCTTCTGACAGAAATGCGGCGTCTGGTTTCAGGGCCGCTGCGCGGCCCGGCGCAGGACAAGCCTGCTCACCACAATAAATCCTGCTCACCCCACTGGATCGAATCAAACCTCGGGAAAGCCGGTTTTCTGCGGCCAGCGATTCTGGAAAATCTGCAGGTCCAGCCTGGCGAATAACCCGCCCTGGGTAAAAGGCTCTTCGGCCAGCCACGCCTTGGCGTGCGCTTCATCGTCAAAGTCCACCACCATCAGCGAGCCCACCGGTTCGCCTTGGGCGTCGAGCAACGGCCCGGCAAACGCAATGCGTTGCGCGACGGTGGCCAGGTAGGCGCGGTGGCTGGCCAGCAGGGCGGTACGGCGCTCGGCGACATCGGGTTTGTAGTGCGCGTGAATGGCAAAAATCATGCGAAGGAACCTGGTCATTGGCAGAGGGAATGCCCTTTATGCGGCAACCCGATCAGCTTGCCAAATGAAACTTTTCACGGCTTCCAGGTCTGCACGTCCTGGGCATCCACCGCCTTGGGCAACAGCCCTGCCTTGAAGAACGCATCGGCGATTTTCTGCTGTTCGCCCAACTGATCGAGCGTCACCGGCTGTACCTGGTAGCTGCGGTGGGCGTTGGCGGCTTCGACCGTGGCCGCGTCCAGATTGCCCCACAGCGGGCCGAGGATTTTCGCCGCGTCCTGCGGGTTGGCTTTTACCCATTGGCCGGCTTTTTCCAGTTGCGCGTACACCACGTTCAACACCTCGGGGTGGGCCTTGGCGTAGGGCGTGCCGGTCAGGTAGTAGCGTTTGTAGCTGGCCAGCCCGGCGCCATCGGCCAGGGTGCGCGTCGGCAGTTGGCGTTGCACGCCGGTGAGGAAGGGTTCCCAGGTGACCCAGGCATCGACCTTGTTGTTTTCGAACGCCGCACGCCCGTCGGCCGGCGTCAGATAGGCCGGTTCGATATCGGAGAAGGCCAACCCGGCCTTGGCCAGCGCCGCGATCAACAGATAGTGGGTGCCGGCGGCCTTGGTCACCGCGATTTTCTTGCCCTTGAGATCCGAAAGCTGCTGGATCGGCGAGTCCTTGCGCACCACGATGGCTTGGGCCGAAGGCGATGGCGCTTCCTGGGCAAAGTAGGTGAGCTTGGCCTGGGCCGCCTGGGCGAAGATCGGCACGGTGTCGGCCACGTCCGCGCTGATGTCCACGTTGCCCACGTTGAGCGCTTCCAGCAGCGGCAAGCCGCTGGGGAACTCATGCCAGGTGACGTCGATATGCTCGGCCTTGAGCGCTTTTTCCAGGGTGCCCTGGGTTTTCAGCAGGGTGATCAAGGTGGAGGACTTCTGGTAGCCGATGCGCAGGGTTTGTTCGGCTTCGGCATTGATGGCCACGGAAAAGGCCAGTAGCCCCAGGACAGCGATGAGAGGACGACGGATGGACATGGCGAACTCGATCTTCAGCGAAATATCGCCAAGCATAAAGTTCTAAAAACCATTCGCTAAATACTCTTTGGATCTGAGCTTAGGGCGCTTTTTGCACCGTCCGACGAATTGGGCATAACGATAGAATTATAGGGTTCTTTCATAATTGCTCGCCCTTAATATAATAGAATTAACTTTATTGCCAGGCTTTGTGCCGTCTTTGGGCATATGCAACTTCCTTTCACCGTTTCTACGCCAAGGCCTTTCATGACCCTCAGGAAAATCGTTATCGCCGCCAGCCTGCTATTTGCCGCAGCGGCGGCCCATGCCGAACAGACCCTTGATATCAGCTACCAGCGTTCGTCCACGTTGTGGATTCTGCTCAAGCAAAATGGCCAGCTCGAACAGCGCCTCAAGCCGCTGGGGTTCACTGTCAGCTGGCATGAGTTCAGCACCGGCCTGCTCAGCTCGCTGAACGCCGGCAGTGTCGATCTGCACGCGGACGTGGCCGATGCCTTCGCCCTGTTTACCCAGGCCGCCGATGCCCCGTTGACCTATTACGCCCAGGAAAACTCTTCGCCCGGCGCCCAGGCGATCATCGTGCAGGACAAATCGCCGATCCACAGCCTCGCCGACCTCAAGGGCAAGACGGTGGCCGTGTCCAAGGGCTCGGGCAGCAACTTTCTGTTGATCTCTGCGCTGAAGAAAGCCGGGCTGACCCTGGCCGATATCACACCGCGTTACCTCGAAGCGCCGGATGGCGGCGCGGCGTTCGCCAACGGCAGCGTGGACGCATGGGTCATCTGGGACCCGTTCCTTGCCACCCAACAACTCGAGCACCATGTGCGGGTAATCGCCGACGGCAAGGATGGCCTCGCTGACTACAACCGGTTCTACCTGGCCACCACGAAGTTCGCCAAGGCGCATCCCGAGGTGCTGCAAGCCACCTTCGACACCCTGCGCGAGACCGGCCAGTGGGTGAAAGCCCATCCCAGGGAAGCCGCTGAAATTCTCGGGCCGTTGTGGGGCAATATCCCACCGGCCACGGTGGAACTGGCCAACAGCCGACGCAGCTACGACATCATCCCGGTCAAGGTGGGCAACCTCGCCGAACAGCAACGCATCGCCGATACCTACTACGCCGCCAAGCTGATTCCCAAGCCGCTGAAAGCCGCCGATATCACCCTGTGGACGCCAAAACCATGAGCCGCCAGATCCATTTATCCGCATTCCTGTTGAGCGGGCCGGTGGTGCACAGCCATGCGGTATGGCGCCACCCGCAAACCCAGGGCAACTACCTCGATCCCGATTACTACGCCCGTGTGGCCAGGGTGGTGGAAGAGGGGTTGTTCGACTTTCTGTTCTTCGCCGATCGCCTCGCGGTGGGCGACCAGATGGGCGGCTCCCGCGAGTTTGCCCTGCGCCATGGCGCCCAGGACGCCACGCGCCTCGACCCGTTGCCGATCCTGTCTTATCTGGTGGGGCAGACCCGCAAGCTGGGCCTGGGCGCCACGCGCTCCACCACTTATTACGAACCGGCGCACATCGCCCGCGAGTTCGCCACCCTCGACCACCTGTCCAGGGGCCGCGCGGCCTGGAACATCGTCACCTCGATGAACGACAGCGAAGGGCGCCTGTTCGGCAAGGACAAGCATCTGGAACATGACCTGCGTTATGACCGCGCCGACGAATTCGTCGAAGTCGCGCTGAAACTCTGGAACAGCTGGGGCAAGGACGCCCTCAAGCTGGATCGCGAAAGCGGTGTGCTGGCGGACCCGGCATTGATTCGGTCGGTGCAGCACCAGGGGGAATGGTTCAAGGTCGAGGGCCCGTTGAACATTCCGCGCACGCCCCAGGGCCGGCCCGTGCTGATCCAGGCCGGTTCGTCCGGGCGTGGACGACGCTTTGGGGCACGTTGGGCCGAGGCGATTTTCACCATTCACCCGCACCTGGCGGCCATGCGTGCGTTTCGCGATGACGTGCGTGCGCAAGTGGTGCAACAAGGCCGCGTGGCTGACAGCTGCAAAGTGCTCACGGCGGTCATGCCGTTCATTGGCGGCAGCGAAGCCGAAGCCCGCGCCAAGCGCGACCGGCACAATGCCCTGGCGCGGCCGGAGTTGGGCCTGGTGACACTGGCCTCGCAACTGAACGTGGACCTGTCGCCATTCCCGCTGAGCGCTACCCTGGCCGAGATCGCCCAGTCGCCGCTGATCCATGCCGCTGCCGCCGAAAAGCTGCTGATGCAGGGCCCGGACACCACCCTGGAGCAACTCGGGCGCATCTTCGCCAGCAGCGTGCGCGTGCCGCAACTGGTGGGCACCGGCGCACAGATCGCTGACCAGTTGGCGGCGTTGTTCGAACAGGGCGGTTGCGACGGATTCGTGATTTCCCCGGGCTACCTGCCGGGATCGTTCACTGAGTTTGTCGAAAGCGTGATTCCACACCTGCAACGCAAGGGCTTGTTCCGCACCGCGTACGAAGGCTCGACCCTGCGCGAGCATCTGGGGTTGGCTGATCTATAACCAGATCACCGCGTTTCTCCAGAAAAACGGGGTGGCAGGTTTCAGGGCCGCTGCGCGCCCCGGCGCGGGCGGTACGACGATTCGGCAAGCCTGCTCACCACAGTAATTCCTGTTCATCACAATCAATCGGCTTACCCCTGACCTGAACCCTCAAAGGTGTTGTTCAGGTGTGCTCTTCTTCCCGCAACTGTCCACTCATCTCGTCACAACTGCGCGCCCAGTCGCTGAGCCATTGCGGCATGGCCGGCGACGCTTCGGGCAGGCCCAATTCGCCCAGGAAGTCCGCCGGGGGCAGGGTGCCTTTGGCGGAGCGAAACAGCCCGCGCATCACCACCACGCCGACTATGCGACCGCCGCTGACAAAACGATGCTCCATATAGCTCCATTTGGCGTCCCAGCCGAGCATGCGTGTATGCACGTCGAAAGCTTCGAACAGTTTCAATTCGCGGCGGAACTTGCCCCAGGTGTCGCCCACGATCGGCAGTGCCTTGTTGCGCAAGGCCACGCGAAACGCGCCGGTGCGCAACACGAAGTCCATGCGTGCGATATCGGCCAGGGAAAAGTAGCGGCCATTGGTGACATGCCGGTTGATGTCCAGGTCCAGCGGCCAGACCCGCATGCGGATGACCGTGGTGTCCAAACCATGGGCCGGTGTGCGCCAGGGGCGACGGGACAGCATGTGCAGCAAGCGAAACCAGAGATTCATAAAAACGCCAGGCAGTTGATCGATGGCTGCACTGTAAGGGCGTGCAATCGGCTAAGGTAGGTGCGTAAATGACGTATTGCATGCCAAAAGCGCAAACAAGGTTTCCTTATGCACATCACCTTGCTCCTCGCCGATCAATGTTCCGCCGCCAGTGCCACCCTGGCTTTGGAAATGCTCAGCGCCGCCAACCTGTTCGCCGACAGCCCGCCCTTTGAAATCACCGTCGCGTCCCTCGACGGCCAGGCCGTGAACGCCTGGGGCGGGCAGCGTTTGCAGGTAAACACCGCGCTGGCGCAGGTTGGGCGGACCGACCTGGTGCTGGTTCCCGGGTTTCTGTTCACCTTGAAAGAGGCACTGCCTGCTTTCGCCGCCTATGGCCCGTGGCTGCGGGAACAACATGCGCGCGGCACCGTACTGGCTTCGATGTGCACGGCCACCTTCCTGCTGGCTGAAACCGGCGTATTGCAAGGGCTGCGCGCGACCACCCATTGGGCGTTCGCCGAGTGGTTCCGGAGGCGTTATCCCGGGGTGAACCTGGACGATGGGCAGATCCTCTGTGAAGAAAACCGCGTGATCACCTGCGGCGGCGCCAGTGCGGCGATGGATTTGATGTTGCACCTGATCCGTCGCTTCGGTTCGCCGGAACTGGCCCAGACCTGCGGCAAGTACCTGCTGATCGACAACGTGCGCACCGAGCAGTCGGTGTACGCCATGTGGTCGCTGCCCAAAAGCCACGGCGACGGCGATATCCTGAAGGTGCAGCATTGGCTGGAGCAGCACTTCGCCAAATCCCTGGTGATCGATGACGTCGCCCAGCGCTTCGGCTTTGGCGCACGTAATTTCAAGCGGCGCTTCAAGGACGCCACGGGGCTGACGCCGATTGCCTACCTGCAAACACTGCGTCTGGAGCGCGCCAAGCAGATGCTTGAATCCAGCCGCATGACGCTGGAAAGCATTACCTACGCGGTGGGTTATGAAGACAGCAACTCGTTTCGTCGACTGTTCCAGCAGCGGGTGGGCATGCTGCCGGCGGCTTATCGCAAGAAGTTCCTGGTCACTACGGACTGAATCAAGGGGGCGAAAGGTTATTGCGGACGAAAAAAAACCGGCTGATCAGGCCGGTTTGGGGTGTCCCGCCAACAGCGCGGGGTTATGCATGGTTGCTCAGCAGACGATCCGCACCGCCTTCGGCCAGGCCACGTTCTTGCAGACGATCCGCACCGCCTTCAGCCAGGCCACGTTCTTGCAGACGGTCCGCACCGCCTTCGGCCAGGCCACGTTCTTGCAGACGATCGGCACCGCCTTCGGCCAGGCCACGTTCTTGCAGACGGTCGGCACCGCCTTCAGCCAGGCCACGTTCTTGCAGACGGTCAGCACCGCCTTCGGCCAGGGCACGTTCCAGCAGGCGGTCAGCACCACCTTCGGCCAGGCCGCGTTCTTGCAGACGATCCGCACCGCCTTCGGCAACGCGGCTGTCCATCAGGCGATCAGCGCCGCCTTCGGCGACAACAGGGTGAGCGAAAGCGTTTACAGCGAAAACCGAGAAAGCGAGGCTAAGCAGGATTTGGCGTTTCATGATGGTGTGCTCCGAATGTTTGATTTAGGTGTTCGATTCAGGTGTCGCTTGGTATGGGGTTGATGTTACGCGCTGGATTTTTTAAGAGAACTTCATTGCACTGATGGTGACTATCGACGCCAGCGATGACCCATTTTGGGGCCACCGCCGTACCGGTCATGGCATCTGCGGCAGGTCGTGGGGACGCAGGTCGAACACCAGCACTTCGGCGTCTTCGCCCTGGCTCAGGCGGATGTATCGCTCGTCCCGCACCCTGGCGCCGTCGCCTTCCTGCAAGCGCTGACCGTTGACTTCAACACTGCCCCGGGCCACGTGGATGTAGGCATGCCGTTGTGGCGGCAGGTCCAGAGTCGCGCTTTCGTCGCCGTTGAACAGCCCGGCGTACACCCGTGCGTCCTGGCGTACGTTGAGGGAGCCGTCGGTGCCTTCCGGCGAGATGATCAACTGCAAGCGCCCACGCTTTTGCGCCTCGCTGAAATGCTCCTGCTGATAGCGTGGCTCGGCGCCGGTCACATTGGGCACGATCCAGATCTGCAAAAAGTGCACGCCACGGCTCTGGCTGTGGTTGAACTCGCTGTGGGCCACGCCGCTGCCGGCGCTCATCAGTTGCACATCGCCGGGGCGGATCACCGAACCGGTGCCCAGGGTGTCCTTGTGTTCCAGGGCGCCTTCAAGCACATACGAGAAGATCTCCATGTCGCGGTGCGGGTGTTGGCCGAAGCCTTTACCGGCCGTCACGCGGTCGTCGTTGATCACCAGCAGGTCAGAAAAGCCCTGCTCGGCGGGGTTCCAGTAGTTGGCGAACGAGAAGGTGTGGAACGACTTCAACCAGCCATGATTGGCGGCGCCGCGTTCGGAAGCTTTGCGAAGGGTCAGCATGGTCTTGTCCTCAAGTGAGCGCGGTCTGCAAAAGGCAGTGCGCTGGGGTTGAGAACAGATTAATGGTTACTGGATGATCCATTAAGAAGATGAAATCTGAATAACTGTCTCTTTCAGGTTGACTATAAAAGACATGCCATAATGCGCACCGCCTTTCTTCTCAATGGACCTCTCCCGTTATGAAAACCGTGGCCATGGCGCTGTTTCCGGACTTTCTCTTGCTCGACATGGCCGGACCGCTCGAAGTGTTCTCCATTGCCAATCGCTACCTGCCGGCGGCGGCTCACTATCAGCTTCTCACCGTGGGCACCGAACCTGGCGCGTTGTACGCCTCCAATGGCGTCAAGGTGCAACCCGACCTGTCGCTGGACCAGGCACAGGACGCCTATGACCTGCTGCTGATCCCCGGCGGTCCCGGTGCCTATAACAAATGTCACCCCGAGCTGTTGCCCTGGCTGAGAGAGGCGGCGCCACGGGCGCAGCGCTTCGGTTCGATCTGCACCGGCGCTTTCGTGCTGGGCCATGCCGGGCTGCTGGACGGCCATCGCGTGACCACCCACTGGCATTACACCGAGCGGTTGATCAAGGCGTTCCCCAAGGCCATCGTCGAGACCGACCGCATTTACTTGCAGGACGGTCGCCTGATCACCTCGGGCGGCGTCACGGCAGGCATTGACCTGGCGCTGTCGGTCGTCGCCCAGGACCACGGCAAGCAGGTGGCGGTGGAAGTGGCGAAGGTGCTGCTGGTGGTGATGAAGCGCCAGGGCGGCCAAGCCCAGTTCAGCCCGATGACTGCCGCCGTGGCCCCCCTGGAAACCCCGGTCACCCGTGTGCAGAACCATGTGCTGGCCCATCTGGAGCAACCCTTCAGCATCGAGTCGATGGCGGAATTCGCCGGCATGAGTGCGCGACACTTCTCGCGGTTGTTCACCAAGGAGGTGCAGATGACGCCCATGGCCTTTCTGCAAGGCGCACGCATCGACCGCGCGCGACATCTGCTGGAAACCACCGACCTGCCGCTCAAGACCGTGGCCTTCCATGCAGGCTTCGGCAGCGTGCGCTACATGCGGTTTCTGTTCAGTGAAAAACTCGGCCTCAATCCCACCCAGTACCGCCAGCAGTTCAGTTGACCGGGTGATGTCCGTCTGACGCACCCGAATGTCCGTGTCGCTCCCCGTGCCGGCATTGTCCTGTCACAGGTAGCTGGCAAGATAGCCGGACGCTCCGGGAAAAGGATGCGCAGACGCCCAAGACCGGGCGTTCCAGCGCGGTGACCGTCATGAATAACCCCCACACGGTGAGCTTCGGCCCCTACATTTTTCATCGGCAACAACGCCTGGTCAGCAAGGGCGGTTGGCCGGTGCCGTTGGGCGGTCGGGCGCTGGACATTCTTGCGACGTTGCTGGAGACGCCGGGACAATTCATCGGCAAAGACACCCTGATCGCCCGGGTCTGGCCCAATACGGTGGTGGAAGAAAATAACCTGCGGGTGCACATCGCCGCCTTGCGCCGCGCACTGGACGGGCAGCGCTACATTCTCAACGAGCCCCACCGGGGTTACTGCTTCGTGGTGCCGGCGCAGGACAGCGCTCCAGCCACCAGGCCTCGGCACAACCTGGCCACCCGTCTCAGCCCGGTGATCGGCCGCGACGAGCTGCTGGGGGCGCTGGTACGCCGTTTGTCCGGGCAACGCCTGATGACCCTCACCGGGTGTGCCGGCGTGGGCAAGAGCACCCTGGCCCTGGCATTGGCCGAGCGCGTGCTGCCGCGTTATCCAGACGGCGTGTGGTGGGTGGACCTGGCCACGGTGCAGGCGCCGGTGTCGATGCTGGGCCACATCACCCGCGCGCTCGACCTTGAACCCTGCATGAACGCCAATGCGTTGGCCCGCCAGCTGCTGTCACGCCGGCTGTTGCTGGTGCTCGACGGTGCAGACTTGTTGCTTGGGGCCTGTCGCCATCTGGTCAAGGTGATGCACGCACTGGCGCCTCAAGTAAGTGTGTTGGTGAGCAGCCGCGAGCCTCTGCATGTGCCGGGTGAATGGCTGCAAACCGTACCGCGCCTGGTGGTGCCGGCACCTTCGCAACTGGGTAGCGTTGAACAGGCCATGGCCTGCCCGGCAGTGCAGTTGTTCGTCGCACGCGTGCGGGCCGGCCAGCAGGGCTTCGAACTGCGCCCGCAGGACCTGGCGCCCCTGCGCGACATCTGCCGGCGCCTCGATGGCATTCCCCTGGCCCTTGAGCTGGCGGCGGCCCAGGTCGAAGCACTGGGCGTGCGCGGCGTGCAGGCACAATTACGGCAGGGTCTTCAGGTACTGGTGGGCGGTCGACGTACGGCAGTGGAACGGCATCGATCGCTGACAGCCGCGCTGGACTGGACCTACGAGCGCTTGAGCCTGCCGGAGCGTTGGCTGTTCCTGCAATTGGGTTTGTTCAAGATGGCGGTGACCCTGCCCGTACTCAGCGAGCTGGTGGCCGGCACCGAGCTGGAACATGCCGACCTGTCCTACCTGCTAAAGCGCCTGGTGGCGACGTCGCTGCTGACGATGGAGCCCGGGCCGGGGCCCGAGCGCTACCGGTTGCTCAACAGCATTCGCAGCTATGCCCTGGGGCAGTTGCGCGACCCCATGCAGGTGGCGCGTTTGCAGCAGGGTTACGGGCATTACCTGGGGGCTTTTTCAGGCCGGCCGTTTGTCCTGCAACTCGTCGAGCAGGCTGCGTACGCGGAGTAGGTCACGGGTGGCGAAACCTTCGGTGAAGCGCCCGTAGACCGAGGTCAGCAGGTCGCGGGCAGCCTGTCGGCGCCCCTGGCCTTGCCACAACCGCGCCAGCGAGGCGGCACTGCGCAATTCCCAGGCCAGCGCGCCTTGTTGGTGGGCCAGCCCCAGGGCTTCCAGCAGCAGGGTTTCGCGAGCGCGTATATCCGGTACGGCTTCGGCGCGCACTCGCAGGATCTCTGGTGTGCACCAGCCGGCGGCGCCGCTTCTGGCGCGTTCATGCAGGGCATCGCTCACGTCGAGCGTTTCGAAGGTCACCAGGATGTCTTCAACCAGGCCAATGCCTTGCAAGTCCTCACGCTGAGCGCTGCCGTCGTAATGACGGGCCCAGGTGTGGAACAACTGCACCGAGTGTTTGTGCGCCTGTTGCAGCAACAGCTCCAGCAGTGAGTGGGCCGACGCGGTGTCACCGTTGTAGCGGGCGATCACTACGCCCGCCAGGGCCAGGGTGTAGCAGATCGAGGTGCCATGGTTGATCTGCAGGGCCAGTTCCAGCGCCTGGCTGGCGGTGCGCCAGGCGCGTTCGGGAAACCCCCGCAACCAGAGGATGCGGGCGAGGATGGTCAGCGACGCCACGCTCTGGTCGTACTGCACGCCAAAACCATGGGTGAAACGGTTGAGATGGCCGCTGTGGGCCATGCGCTGGATCACCTGTTCGGCGTTGTGCTGCGCCAGCGCCTGGTGGCCGGCGAAGTGCTGGGCCAGCACCCGCAGGCGTTGGGCGCTGAGGGCCAGCAACGGTTCGGTCTGCGGGCCCAATTGATCGAAGTGCAGGCTTTGCGCCAAGGCTTCACGGTAATTGCCGCAGCACAGGTTGACCGCCATGTGCCCCGATACCGCGCGCAACTGGCCGGCAAGATCCTTGCCTGCTTCCGCCAGGCGCCGCGCGCAGGCGAAGGCGTCGATGGTCTGCGGCGTACCGCCCTGGGTATGGTAGGCAAAGCTGCCCAGTGCCAGTTGCAATGCCATGTGCAGACGTTGGCTCGGCGCCGTCGACTCGGCCAGCCGAGCCAGGGCTTTGCCCACGTACAGCCCGTGTTCGCGCAGCAATGACAGCTCCTGCCACAGCGGCATCGCGCTGACCGTCAGGCGAATGCCCAGCAGGTGCACGCCGTGTTCGCCCAGGCCCCAATCGAGGGCGGCGCGGATGTCTTCGCGCAGGGGCGCATACCGGTCGATCCAGGTCTGGGTCGCGGTCAATTCCCAATCGTCCTGCGCCTGATCCATCAGTGCCAGGCAGCGGGCGGCGTGACGTTCGCGGGTGGTGTCGAGTTCTGCTGCGGCGCTGAGTTTTTCCAGGGCGTAGGTGCGCGTGATAGCCAGCAGGCGATAGGTCATTTCGTCATCGCCGACTTCCACATTCAGCAGCGACTTGGCCACCAGTTGGGTGATCGATCCCAGCACCTCGGTCGGTGCGATCCGGTCCCCGGCGATCACCGCCGCTGCGCTGGCCAGGCTGAATCCGCCCCGGAACACCGCCAGGCGACGCAGGCAAATCTGTTCGCACGGCGTGAGCAACTCGAAGCTCCAGTCCAGTGTGGCGCGCAGCGTCTGGTGACGGGGCAGGGCGCTGCGTCGGCCACGGGTCAGCAGGCGGAAATTGTCCTCCATCTGCGCCAGCAGCCCGGGCAGGCCGAAGCGCTCGAGCTGGGCCGCCACCAACTCGATGGCCAGGGGGATGCCGTCGAGGCGCTGGCAGATATCGATCGCCAGGGGCAATTGGGCTTCGCTGAGCTCGAAGCTGTCCTGATGGGACATCGCCCGTTCGATCAGCAGTTGCAGGGCCGGGTAACCCAGGGCCTGGGCGCGGTTACCGGTAGCGGGTGGGCACGCCAGGGGTTCCAGGCGTTGCACGTGTTCGCCTTCGGCGCGCAAGGCTTCGCGGCTGGTGGTGAGAATATGCAGGCCCGGCGCATGGCGCAGCAGGGTCTCGCTGATCAGTGCGATATCGTCGAGCAGGTGCTCGCAGTTATCGATCACCAGCAACAAGTGATGGTCGTGCAGGCTGTGCGCCACGCCTGGCAGCGGGTCGTGTTCGGCCAGGGTGAGGTCGAGCAGGGCGGCGAGGTTGGGCAGGATCAGTGAGGACGTGCTGAGGGGCGCCAGGTCGAGCAAGCGAATGCCGTCGCGGTAATGACCGATCAACAATTCCGCCACGCGCAGCGCCACGGTGGTCTTGCCGATGCCACCGGCGC
The DNA here is from genome assembly GCF_054071795.1 of Pseudomonas sp. SDO5271_S396. Lineage (NCBI taxonomy): Bacteria > Pseudomonadati > Pseudomonadota > Gammaproteobacteria > Pseudomonadales > Pseudomonadaceae > Pseudomonas > Pseudomonas sp. SDO5271_S396. The sequence goes on along the minus strand of NZ_JBSVWB010000001.1, from coordinate 131,512 downwards.
CGGTCAGGGTGATAAAGCGCTGCTGCGGCAATTGCTGCACCAGCGTGTCGATCAGCGCCTGGCGGCCGATCATCCGCGTACGCCGCAACGGCAGGTTGTGGCACGGGCGCTGTGGAGTGCCTTCGGTGGGCAGCGTCATCGGCTCGATGCTCAGTGGCGCGACAAAACTGTAGCCCCGCTGGGCCACGGTGACGATATAGCGCTGACCGGCCTGGCCATCGCCCAACGCCTTGCGCAACGCCGCCATGTGCACCCGCAGGTTGCCGTCTTCCACCACGCTTTTGGGCCACACCCGTGCGATCAGTTCCTGCTTGCTCACCACGTTGCCGGCCTGCTCCAGCAGGATCAGCAGGATGTCCATCGCACGCCGGCCCAGGCGCAGCGGACGGCCGGCTTCCAGCACCAGGCGCTGACGCGGGTGGATGCGGTAAGGACCGAAATGCACGGCCTGGTCGCTGAGGTCACTCATGGGTGGCCATGCTCCGGTAAACAAGAGCGGCCAGCATAGGCCACGACGCCAAGGACCACTAGGCCGCGATCACGTGAGGTTTGTCGCGCACGTGGTGATTGCGCCAGGTCATCGGGTTGATGCCTTCGCTGCGGGTGAACATATGGCAGAAATGCGCCTGGTCGCAGAAGCCGCATTCCAGGCTGATTTGCGTGAGGCTCAGGGACGATCCGATGATCAACTCCTTGGCTCGCTGGATGCGCTGCTGGCGAATCCACTCCTGGGGCGACAGCCCGGTGTTGCACTTGAAGGCGCGGGAAAAATGGCTGCGCGACAGCGCACAGGCCTGGGCCAGTTCGGCGATCGCCAGGCTTTCGCCGAGGTTGTCGAGGATCAGTTGTTTGGCGATACGCTCGCGCCGTGGGCACAGGCCGCCGGTGGCGGATAAACGGGGAGTACAGTGCGCGAGTCGGGCCATGACAAATATCCGCAGTCGATGGGAGCGTTCCCGTTGAATGGATGCAGTGTAGACCGGCTCATTCTTGGTGCCGGACCCTCTGGCTGACGAGTTAATCGTTGTTAATTTCGCCAGCGGGGGGCACACAAAAGACAGCACAGGCGTGCAATCCCGGCGTGGCTTTGCGTGCTTTTCTGGCCGCCTGACAACCCTGTGGATACGCCCATGAACCGCAACGACCTGCGCCGCGTCGACATGAACCTGCTGGTGATTTTCGAGGCCTTGATGTTCGAGAAGAACCTGACCCGGGTCGCCGAAAAACTCTTCATGGGCCAACCGGCGGTGAGTGCGGCACTGGGGCGTTTGCGCGACTTGTTCGACGACCCGCTGCTGCTGCGCAACGGGCGGGGCATGGAGCCCACGCCACGCGCCGTGGCGATACTCAAGGAGTTGCAACCGGCCATGGACACCATTTCCGGCGCCGTCAGCCGCGCCAAGGATTTCGACCCTTCCTCCAGCTGCGCGGTGTTCCGCATCGGTCTGTCCGATGACGCCGAGTTCGGGCTGTTTCCGCCGTTGCTCAGCCGTCTGCGCGAAGAAGCCCCGGGCATTGTCGTGGTGGTACGCCGCGCCAACTACCTGTTGATGTCATCGCTGCTGGCCAGTGGCGAGATTTCGGTGGGGGTCAGTTACACCACGGAACTGCCGGCGAATGCCAAGCGTAAGAAACTGCGGGATATTCCGTGCAAGGTACTGCGTGGCGATGACGGCGCCGCGCCGCTGACCTTGGATGACTACTGCGAACGGCCCCATGCGATGGTGTCGTTTTCGGGGGACCTGAGCGGCAATATCGACCTGGACCTGGCGCGTATTGGCCGCGCCCGCCGGGTGGTGCTGGCGGTGCCGCAGTTCAGCGGGTTGCGGGCGTTGCTGGCGGGCACGCAGATCATCGCGACCGTGCCGGATTATGCGGCCTGTGCGTTGACCGAGGGGACCTCGCTGCGGGCCGAGGACCCGCCGTTCGAGATCGACGCGGCGGAGTTGTCGATGGTGTGGAGCGGGGTGCATGACAATGACCCGGCGGAGCGGTGGTTGCGGGGGCGGATTGGGGAGTATATGGCGCGGGGGATTTGAGTACTGTAGGAAATGACGTGTAACCAACTTCAATTTCAAAGGTGTGTGGTTAAGTAAAGTCCGAGCCGCTTGCGTGATGTATCTGATAGTCACGCATGTACAAGCATTTCTACTGTTGTGAGGTTATTTCACAAAGGCCACGTAACCATCATGCAGATAAATCGCTTTCTATCTAATTCGCCAGTAACGCTTCCTGCACAACCCCAAGTGACTCAAAGTGAGGAACATGCGGAAAGTACGCTGTCGGTGCAACATGCACCTGTTCCCCCTCCAAAAATAACTACCCAGGGCTCAAGCACAACCGAACATTCAAAACTTGATCGGGTAAGCGATCCCAAACTTGAAATAAAAAAAGTGGCCACGGCGCCCAATGGTTTATTTCACATCAGTTATTCACTTCCCGCCCCCGCGCCTGGGCTGAGTAACATCACCTTTCCCATGAGTATTGACGCAGGGCTTCAAAGGAAGAGTGCCAAGGACGGCGGAAATTATTTTGCGATGCAGTTCGGCGTCAATGATAAGAAGGGCAAGCATCTCGGGACTGGATACATCGGAATGCAGCCACGCGGGGATGGCAAGGCATTGATCGTGTTTTCCGGGTTCGGTCCGCACTTTAGTGCCCCCAAGGGGCGCTCCGAGGCAGATGGGGGGAAAGGTGGAAGTAATAGCACACTGGTGGATTTCAAGTTTGGCCATAAATATAACCTGACCGTGGAACGAGACCCTGAAAACGCCAAGAGATTGAAGGCCTATATTCAGGATGTCACCGATGCGAACACACCTGGTCCCAAGCAACATGTCAAAGATTTAGACGTTGATAAAGAAGTTGCGTTGGCCGGTCATAACACGGGGTTCGTCGAGCATTACGGGGCAAAAATCGATCGAAGTTCCCAGATAGCGACGGTAGGTGGCAGCTTTTCAGCACCGTTCACTCAAGATGACAAGGGCAATATCAAGACGGGATCTATCAAGAGTGATGGTTTATATGGCAGGTATAAAAATGCAATGGTAGGTAACCAGGAAATTACCAGGGAGGCGGGTAAGGGGAAGGAGATAAAGTTTTCTTTACAGGGCGTTGGTTATGAAAAGAAGAGTTGAGCGATAGGGTGTTAAACGGTTTCTTGCGGTATATCTGCTTTGTCTGTGGAGGCTGGCTTGCCCCAACACTCGGCACCTTGCTGTGGTTTGAATCCGTGGGCCCCGGATTCAAGCCTGCGTTCGGCCAGCGTGTTTGATGGGGCGCCCAAGATCAAAATCAAAAGCGCGGCGGCCTGGTAGGTGAGCGGTTTCTGGAAGCCGGTCTCGGTCCAAATGTGGGAGCGGATATACCCACAATCCCAAAAAAGCACAGCACAAACATCCAATCCCCACACCCCCAACCCCACCAAACTCCCCTCATCGCTCAACACTCCCGGGGGAGACGCATCACCATGGACCCAACACCCCAAACCGGCCCCGACGAAGTCGTCACCCTGGTCGTCAAGCACCTGATCAAACCAGGCTGTGAGGCCGACTACGAAACCTGGCTGCGCCGCATCGTGCGCATCGCCGGTGAACGCCCCGGCCACCTTGGCGTCGATGTGGTCCGCAGCCAGCAGAACGGCCTGGCGCTGTTCACCTGCGTACTGCGTTACCGCTCCACCGACGACCTTGAGTTGTGGCTCGACTCCCCCCAGCGCAAAGCACTGGTCGACGAAGCCGCGCCGATGCTCGCCGATGGCGACAACACTGAAGTCGGTGCACTCAACGAATTCTGGTTCGCGCCACTGGCCGACAGCGCCTTCAAGCCGCCACGCTGGAAGCAGGCGGTGGTCACGCTGTGCGTGATCCTGCCGCTGACCCTGCTGGTGCCGATCCTGTGGGGCCCGGTGCTGCGTCTGCACCCGTTCCTCTCCAATTACGTGGTCGCCACCTTCCTGGTGACCCTGACCATCGTCTTGCTGGTGGTCTACCTGCTGATGCCGGCGGCCACCCGCCTGTTCGCTCCCTGGCTTGAAGCCTCTGTAAAGGAAACCCTATGAACGCCGACCTGATTCTGTTCAATGGCCAGTTCCACACCGTGGACCGTGAAAACCCGCGCGCCACCGCTGTCGCCATCAGTGATGGGCGCTTCGTCGTCGTCGGCACCGACGGTGAGGCCCTGGCCTTGCGCGGCAGCGGCACCCAGGTCATCGACCTCAAGGGTCGCACTGTCATCCCCGGCCTCAATGACTCGCACCTGCACCTGATCCGTGGCGGCTTGAACTACAACCTCGAGTTGCGCTGGGAAGGCGTGCCGTCCCTGGCCGATGCCCTGCGCATGCTCAAGGACCAGGCCGACCGCACCCCGACGCCGCAATGGGTGCGCGTGGTGGGCGGCTGGAACGAATTCCAGTTCGCCGAAAAGCGCCTGCCCACCCTGGACGAACTCAACCAGGCCGCGCCGGACACCCCGGTGTTCGTGCTGCACCTGTACGACCGCGCCTTGCTCAACCGCGCGGCCCTGCGCGTGGCCGGGTACACCAAGGACACGCCCAACCCGCCGGGCGGCGAGATCGTGCGTGACAGCCAGGGCAATCCCACCGGCATGCTGGTGGCGCGACCCAACGCCATGATCCTCTACGCCACCCTGGCCAAGGGCCCCAAGCTGCCATTGGAGTACCAGGTCAACTCGACGCGCCAGTTCATGCGTGAACTCAATCGCCTGGGCCTGACCAGTGCCATCGATGCCGGTGGCGGCTTCCAGAACTATCCGGATGACTATGCGGTGATCGAACAGTTGGCCAAGGAGGAACAGTTGACGGTGCGCATCGCCTACAACCTGTTCACCCAGAAGCCCAAGGAAGAGCTGGCCGACTTCAAGAACTGGACCGGCAGCGTCACCCTGCACCAGGGCGATGATTACCTGCGACACAACGGCGCCGGCGAGATGCTGGTGTTTTCGGCCGCGGATTTCGAAGACTTCCTGGAGCCACGCCCGGACCTGCCGCTGACCATGGAGCAGGAACTGGAACCGGTGGTGCGTCACCTGGTGGAACAGCGCTGGCCGTTCCGTCTGCACGCCACCTATGACGAGTCCATTTCGCGCATGCTCGATGTGTTCGAGAAGGTCAACCGCGACATTCCGTTCAATGGCCTGCCGTGGTTCTTCGACCACGCCGAGACCATCACCCCGAAAAACATCGAGCGCGTGCGTGCGTTGGGCGGCGGCATTGCGATCCAGGACCGCATGGCCTTCCAGGGCGAATACTTTGTCGAGCGCTACGGCGCCAAGGCCGCCGAGGCCACGCCGCCGATCAAGCGCATGCTGGCCGAAGGCGTGCCGGTGGGGGCGGGCACCGACGCCACGCGGGTGTCGAGCTACAACCCGTGGACCTCGCTGTACTGGATGGTCAGCGGTCGCACCGTCGGCGGCCTGGAGTTGCATGCCGAAGGCCTGCCGCGCCTCACCGCACTGGAACTGTTCACCCATGGCAGCGCCTGGTTCTCGTCCGAACAGGGCAAGAAGGGCCAGATCAAGGTCGGCCAACTGGCGGACGTGGCCGCGCTGTCGGCGGACTTTTTCAGCGTCGATGAAGAAGCCATCAAGTGGATCGAGTCGGTGTTGACCGTGGTCGGCGGCAAGGTGGTGTACGGCGCCGGTGACTTCGAGGATTACGCACCGCCACGGGTGCCGGTGCTGCCGGACTGGTCGCCGGTGGTCAAGGTGCCGGGGCACTGGCGTCCGGCTTCGCCGCTGCAAGCTCAGGTACACCAGTGCAGCGGTCCGTGCGGCGTGCACGCCCACGGCCACGAAAAAGCGCGTCTTTCCAACGTGCCGGTCAGCGACTTCCAGGGTTTCTGGGGGGCGTTCGGCTGCTCGTGTTTTGCCTTCTGAAAAACGCTTCAAACCCCCAAAGGAGTTACCCCCATGGCTTACAACCGTTTGAACAAAGATGATGCGGTCGTCCTGTTGGTCGATCACCAGACCGGCCTGATCTCCCTCGTACAGGATTTCTCGCCGAACGAGTTCAAGAACAACGTGCTGGCCCTGGCCGACCTGGCGAAGTTCTTCAAGTTGCCGACCATCCTCACCACCAGCTTCGAAACCGGCCCCAACGGCCCGCTGGTGCCCGAGTTGAAAGAGCTGTTTCCGGATGCGCCATACATTCCGCGTCCTGGCCAGATCAATGCCTGGGACAATGCCGACTTTGTCCAGGCGGTGAAAGCCACCGGTCGCAAGCAATTGATCATCGCCGGTGTGGTGACGGACGTCTGCGTGGCGTTCCCGACCCTGTCGGCCCTGGCTGAAGGCTTTGAAGTGTTCGTGGTCACCGACGCCTCCGGGACCTTCAACGAAACCGTGCAACAAGCCGCCTGGGCACGCATGACAGCAGCTGGCGCGCAATTGGTGAACTGGTTCTCCGTGGCCTGCGAGCTGCAGGTGGACTGGCGCAACGACATGGAAGGCCTGGCCAACCTGCTGTCGCCGCGCATCCCCAACTACCGCAACCTGATGAACAGCTACGCGGCGTTTACCCGCTAAGCACTGCTGTTGAACCCTGTGGGAGCCGGGCTTGCCCGCGATGGCGGTGTATCAGTCGACAATAACGTCGGCTGACACAGCGCCATCGCAGGCAAGCCAGCTCCCACATTTTGTTTTGTGGTGTGACCACTGGCAGGCTATAAATCCGAAAAATGTCCACCGAGAAGCGACAATGAACCCCTTCGAAGACATGCGCCTGTTCTGTCAGGTCATGGAGTCCGGCAGTTTCACCGCCGCCGCTGACCAACTGGGCCTGTCCAAGCAATTCGTCAGCCGGCGTCTGATCCAGCTGGAAGACCGCCTGGGCGTACGCCTGCTCAACCGTTCCACGCGGCGGCTGGATGTCACGCCGCTGGGCCAGAGTTACTACGAGTCCGCGCTGCGCCTGCTTGCCGAAGTCGAGCAGGTGGAGCAGGGCATTGCCGGCCAGAACAGCGAGCCGCGCGGCACGATTCGCCTGAGTGCGCCGCTGTCGTTTGCCATGGCGCACCTGGGCTGCCTGCTGCCAGTGTTTCTGCAACGCCACCCGCTGGTGTCGGTGGAGGTCGACCTGAGCGACCGCCCCGTGGACCTGATCGGCGAAGGCTACGACCTGGTGCTGCGCATCGGCACCCTGGAAGATTCCACCCTGATCGCCCGCCGCATCGCCAGCATCCCGCGGGTGTACTGCGCCAGTCCCGACTACCTGGCCTTGCGCGGTACGCCATTGAAACCCGAGGACCTGGCCGATCACGATTGCCTGCCCTACGGCCATGGCCGCCAGGTGCAATGGCGGTTCCAGACCAAGGGCAAGGTGCAGGCGTTGAATGTCAGCGGGCGGATGCGCGTCAACAACGGCGAGCTGTTGCGCGACACCGCCGTGGCCGGCCTGGGCATCACCTACCTGCCGACGTTCATCGTCGCCGAGGCCTTGCAGGACGGGCGCCTGGTGACCTTGCTGGACGCGTTCGCCCCCGAGGCTCTGACGTTGTCGGCGGTGTACCCCCAGCACCGGCAAAGCTCGCGACCGGTGCAGGCGCTGGTGGAGTTTCTGCGCGAGCGCCTGGCCAGCGGTTGCTGATCAGAACGCATACTGCACGCGGCTGTAGTAATAACCCCCCGTGAACCCGAACGGCGAGTAACTGCCCCAGTTGTCGCCGAACGAGGAATTCTTCACGCCAATGTGGTCGGGGTACTTGTCGAACAGGTTCTGCGCGCCCACCGCCACGGTCAGTTGTTTGGTGAGGGCATAGGCCACGTCGAGGTCGGTGATCCACTTGGCCGAGTAGGTGCGGTCGAGGCTGGCGTCGCTGGAGCTGTTGACCTCGGTGTAGGTGCCATAGCGGGTCAGGCGCAGGTTCACGTCGACATCATGGATCGCCCAATCGGCCGAGAAAATCAGCTTGCTGCTGGGCGAGGTCTTGGTGATCAACGCACGGGACTGGCGCCCCATCAACTGGAAGTCGCCCAGGGCACGCAGTTCCGCCGGCGTGTCGTTGACGCTGAGGATTTGCGTGTGGTTGTAGTTCAGCGCTGCCGTCCACTTCACCGACCCGTAGCGGTCGAGGTTCTGCCGGTAGTTGCCCACCACGTCGACGCCCGAGGTTCGGGTGTTGGCGCCGTTGGTGAAGTACTGCGCGCCCGCCGTGGCCGGCACGCCGATGCCCTCCAGCAGGGCCGCGACCCCCGGGCCCTGGAAGCGTTCGCTGAGCACCAGGCGGTCGCGCAGGTTGATCACGTAGCCGTCCACGGTCAGGCTCAGGTCATCGCTGGGGGTGAGGGCAAAGCCGAGGCTGAAGTTGGTGGAGCGTTCCGGCTTCAATGACTTGGCTCCCAGCGCCTGGGCCCCGGCTGAGTCCACCGGCAGGATCACGTAGTTGTACGACTGGTATACGCCATTGATGGTGTCGAAACCGGTGGAGCGTGCGGTGAAGATCTCGTTGGCCAGGGACGGCGCGCGAAAGCCGTTGCTCAAGGTGCCACGCACCGAGAACAGCGGGCTGAACGCATAGCGGGTGCTGAGCTTGCCGCTGCGGGTGCCGCCCACGCCTTCGTTGTAATGCTCGTAGCGCCCGGCCACGCCGATGTACCACTGCTCGGTGGGGTAGAAACCCAGGTCGATGTAGCTGGCGACGCTGTTGCGGCTGATCTTCGCCGCGTCCTGCGGGCTGATGCCATTGGTCACCTGCGCCCCCGGGTCGGGGCTTTGCCCGGCACGCGGATGGCCGACCGGGAACACATAGCCGCCGTCGATGTAGGAGGCCTCGGAGCCGGCACGGGTTTCGTAGCTTTCACGCCGATGCTCGAAGCCGAACGCTACATCCAGCGGTTTGGCCAGGCCAATCTCATAGCTGTTTTTCAGGTCCAGGTTGCTGGTCAACTGGTCGGCGATGTAGATCCCCGAGGTGAACTTGTTCGGTGTGCTTTCTCCCAGGGACGGGTTCTGGTTGTCGTAGGTGCGCTGCTTGGCGTAGTTGCGCCCGTAGGTGCTGCTCAGGTCCCAGGCCCAGCCGGCCACAGCGTCACCCTTGGCGCCGAAGGCCGACTGGAAGTCCGTCTCGTTGACCAGCCAGTACGGGCTGTAGCCGTCGGGATAGCCGTTGGGCCCGGTGGTGATGGTGTTGCGCCCGTTGGGCAGGCGGAAGTTCTGGCCGTCGTTGTTCTCGCGGGTGGCCAGGGTAGAAAACGAATACAGCGTCAGGTGGTCGTTCAGCGGCAGGTCGAGGTTGTAGGCCACATCGGCCAACTGGCTGCGCGGCGCGCCATAACCCTTGTAGGTATGGTGGCTGGCGCTGGCCTCGCGCGGGTCCGGCGAGCCGTCGGCCAGCGGGTAGTAATGGCTGCTGTAGCCGTTGCTGCCGGCCTTGTTGTCGCGCTCCTGATAACGGGTGTCGAGGGACACATTGAGCACACCGGCTTCACCCACTTGGAACCCGTAATTCAAGGCCTCCTGGCCAGTGCCGCGCTTGCCGTCGTAGTTCTGCCCCAGGGTGGTGTCGGAACTGCCGCCAGTGGTTTGCTTGAGGATGATATTGATCACCCCGGAAATCGCATCCGAGCCGTACTGGGCAGCGGCACCGTCGCGCAGCACTTCCACATGGTCGATGGCCGCCACCGGGATCAGGTCGAGGTCACTGGGCGCCGCGCCGCTGTTGATGCCGTTGATGTTCAGTGTCGCGCTGGTGTGCCGGCGCTTGCCATTGACCAACACCAACACGTGAGAGGCGGTGAGGCCGCGCAGGGTGGCTGAGCGCACCACACCGCTGGCATCCCAGCCGGCGCGGTCGGGCAGGTTGAACGAGGGGATCAGCTTGCCCAGCGCTTCCAGCAGGCTGGGTTTGCCCACGGCGCGCAACTGCTCGCCGCTGATCACATCGATGGGGGTGGGGCTGGTGGTGACCGTGCGTTGTTCGGCGCCACGGTTGCCGGTGACCACCACGGTGTCGAGGGTGGGGGAACGTTCTTCGGCCGCGTCGAGGCCGAGCGATGCCAGGCCGCACGCAAGTGACAGCGGCAGCAATAGGGGGCGGGTGTGCATGGGAGTGAAGCTCCTTGAACTCGGTGGATGTCCTGGTCAGCGTTTGCGCGCGGCAACCGCCTCTATTTCCACCAGGCCGCCCGGCAGCGGCAGCGCCACCACCTGCACGGCGGTGCGTGCGGGTTTCTTCGGTTGCTCGGCACTGCCGAAGAACGGTGTGTAGCCTTCCTGCAACCCGGCGAAATCCAGCTTGCCGCCCTTGGCCGGATCGCCTACCAGGAAGACACGCAGTTGCACCACATCGCCCAGGTCCAGGCCCTGGTCTTGCAGCACACCCTTGAGCTTGTTGAGGATCGACGTGGTCTGGGTCGCGGTGTTGCCGTAGGCGGCGAACGAATCCTTGGGCGCAGTGGGGTCATGCAGGTCGGCGAGCAGGCCGCTCACAAACAGTAATTCGGTCTGCGGCGGAACCGACACCGCCAGGGAAATCGGGAAGCTGGAGTTGGGCAGCGGCACACGCTTGATGTCATCGGCGTGGGCGGTGAGGGTGGTAGCGGTCATCAGCAAGCCTGCGAAGAGGGTTTTCATGGGGTCAGTCCTTGAGTGAGAAATGTCAGGCGGCCACGCCCGGTTGCTGGCGTTCGGCGTGGCGGCCGATCAGCGACACGATGCGTCGCGCCGAATCGGCGGCGCTGTTCTGCCAGATGCCCACGCCGCCATGGGCCAGGGCGTCGCTGGCCAGGTAAGTGCGGCCCTGGGGCTCGTTGAGCAGGCGGTAGGCGCTTTCGCCGACCTCGTCGTTGACGATCCACGGGCCCTTGCTGAAGCTGACCTTCGACCAGTTGATCGCCACCGGTTTGTGCAGTTTGGCGCTGTGGCCGGGGTGCAGCAGCTCCACCGCCTGGCGCGATGAGGCGAACTGTTCGGCGAGGGATTTGCGGCTGAATGCCTGGGCCGATTCGCTGGTGTTGTAGGCCGCCACCAGAATGCCCTGGGCACTGTTGAGGCGGTCGCTGGGGTACCAGAGGCCTTTGACTTCATGGTCGAGGTACGACAAGCCGCCGTAGATGTTGAAGTCGGTCTCCCAGAAGCGCGGAGACTGCCAGGCCACCTTGTTGGCCTGGTCGCTTTGTGCGGTCTGGATCGCTTGCTTGAACGGCGCGCTGAAGTTGCTCGGCAATTTCGCCAGCAACGGCAGGGGCACGGTGACGATGGCGTAGTCGGCACTCAGCACCTGAGCCTTGCCGCTGATACGGTCGCGATAAGCGATACGGCTATCGTGCTCGGAGGTCTGGATGTCGGTGACTTCGGCGTTCAGGCGCACCGCATCCTTGAGGTGCTCGTAGAACGCCGCCGGAATGCGGTCCATGCCGCCCACCGGCTGGAACATGGTCGAGGAGAACTCCGGGATTTCATCGAATACCAGCGCGCCCCACAGCTTGGGGTTGAGCAGGGTTTGCAGTTCCAGCGGCGCGCGGGTCACGCCGGTCTGGTCGCCGGCACCGGGCACGCGGGTGTAGCCGGAGCGCACCGAGCCTTTGTATTGGAAGTCGCTGTTGAGGTCGCCGTAGACCTTGAGGAAATTCAGCAACGCCTTGCGGTCATCCACGCTCAAGTCCTGGTCCAGGGCCTTGCGGCTTACCGTGCGCGCCAACAGTTCCGAGAGCTGGCCGCGGGTGTCATTCACCGCCTGGCGCAGCTGGAACGCGGGTTGCCGGGTATCGGGCAGGGCCAGGGCGTTGCGGCTGCTGTTGACCAGCACCTGCAACTCCACGCCCAGCTCGCGGCAGTAACCGAGCAGCGTCTGGTGATGGCTGGGAATGCGCGCGGGGCCGGCGTTGAAGAACTGGCCTTCGTCAAAGTCGACGGTCTGGCTGATACCGTCATCGAAGTCGACCCGGGTACCACGGCGCAGGGTCCAGTTGCGCCCACCCACACGGTCACGGGCTTCCAGGATCGTGACGTTGAAGCCGGCCTTGCGCAGCTCGTAGGCGCTGACCAGACCGGAAATCCCGGCACCGACCACCACCACGTTCTTGCCTTTGCCGGCGCTGCCCAATTGCAGCGGGGTAAAGGTCGAGGCCACGGCCTGGGGCGTGAGCCCGAGGGCGTCCAGGGCGCTGACCGCGGCGGAATAACCGCCCACGGCGGCGATACGGGAAATCAGTTCCCTGCGAGTGAAAGCCATGATTCTCTCCTTGAAACAGCGGGGGTCAGAGGTCGTAGCGCACGGACAGCAACAGCGTCCGAGGGTCATTGATCGAGTAGTAGCGGGCACCGCTGGACGGCACATAACCCACCGATTGCGGGTAGGCGCGATCCAGCAGGTTTTTCACCGCGAGGGTGGTGGTCCAGTGGCCGTCGCCGCTGATGTAGCGGGTGTTGGCATTCCAGAAGGTCTGTTGCGGCACTTCCTGGATGTCGTCGTTCAACGCGTTGGCGTAGGACTTGGTCTGGAACTGCGCATCGGTGCCGGCCAGCCAGGTGCCGGGCAAACCGGCGGGGATCGTGTAGTTCAAACCGACGCTGGCGTTCCAGCGCGGCGAGAGCACCAGCTGCTTGCCGTTGGCATCCACGCCGGCACCGGCGGCGTTCTGGAAGTCGTCGTACTGGCTTTCCAGGTAGCCGAGGTTGGCGCTCAGTTGCAGGTCGCGGCTCAGGGCGGTGAGGGTTTCCAGCTCAACACCGTAGGTGTGGGCCCGACCAACGTTGGTACGCAGGCTCACCCCCAGCGCCGGATCGTAGGCATTGGTCTGCAAGTCTTTGTAGTCGTTGTAGAACAGCGCCACGTTGGCGCGCAGGCGCTGGTCGAAGAAGTCACCCTTGAAGCCGGTCTCCCAGGTGGTCACATCCTCCGGAGAAAACGCCTGTTCAGCCGCGAGCCGGGTTGGCGCGCGGTTGTCATAGCCCCCGGCCTTGAAGCCCTTGGCGACGTAGGCGTACTGGTTGAAGTGGGGCGTCCAGGCGTACTCGACGCCGATTTTCGGGCTGGTGGACTGCCACGATTTGCTCGACTCGGCCACGAAGTTGGTGCCGGTGATCTGCCGCTCGGTGGTGATCGCGTAATTGGTGAAATCGAAGTTCTTGTGTTCGCGGGTAAAGCGCAAGCCGGCGATCAGTGACAGTTGTGGCGTGAGCTTGTAGGTGCCTTGGCCATACAACGCGTAACTCTCGGTGTTGGTGGTGCTGTACTGGCCCTGGCCGATCACCTGGTTGCGCGCGATGGAATAGGTGAGGTTGTCGCGGTCGGCGTCGAAGCGTTCGCGGTACAGGTACAGACCGGTGCTGAAACTGAAGTCGTCGTAGTCGCCGTTCAGTTGGAATTCCTGGGTGGCGTAGTTCTGCTTGTAGAGGATCAGGTTGTTCTGGATCAGCGCGGCCTGGCCGGAGTTGTCGTAGTCCACCGGCTGGTTGAAGGACGACCAGGCGCTGACCGACTTGACGTTCAAGTGATCGTCGATGGTGTAGATCGCGCGCAGTACCGAACTGCCCTGATCGAGGCGGTTCTTCGGGTCGAGGCTGCTGTAGCTCTTGAACTTGTCGAAGTGGCCGTTGGCATCGAACGGTGTGTAGCTGGTGGTATCGCCACGGTCGAAGGTGCCGGCGAGGGTCAGTTGCACATCCCATGGCGAATCTTCGGGTTTGTAGCGCAGCTTGCCGCGATAGGACTGGATATCGATGTTGTTCACATCCTTGCCGCGCGTAGGGTCGGACACCGTGCCATCGCGGCTCAGGCGGATCGCCGAAAAGCTGCCGAACAGGGCGTTGTCCACCAGGGGGCCGCTGATCAGGAAGCGCCCGTTCTGCGCGTTGTAACTGCCCGCGCCCAGCTCGACGAAACCACGTGTTTCCTGGGTGGGATCGCGGGTGATCACGCGTATCGCACCGGCGCTGCTGTTGCGTCCGTACAAGGTGCCTTGGGGACCGCGCAGCACTTCGACGCGCTCCACATCGTTGAAGTCGAGCATCGAGGAAATCGCCCGCGGGATGTAAAGATCGTCGGCATACACCGCCACGGCGGCTTCCTGGATCGGGTCGGTTTCACCGATACCGCGAATGCCGTAGGTCTGGGCGCTGTATGAGATCGACTGGCGGCTGAGGGTCAGGTTCGGCACCTGGCCCGCCAGGTCACGCACGCTGCGGATCTGTTTATCGTCGAGGTTTTTTTCATCGAACGCAGAAATCGCCAGCGGGGTTTTCTGCAGGTCTTCGCTGCGGTGTTCGGCAGTGACGTTGACCACCGGCAGGGCGGCGTCGTCAGCGTGGACAGACGCACCGAACAGCGCGAGGGAAATGGCGAGTGCCAGGCGATCGGGAACGGCGATGTGACGCATGATGAACCCCTGATTGAATTGACGGTTTAGGCAAGGCCTCCACCTGGTCAGGGGTCGGTGCTGGATGTAACAGTATTTGTATAGATCGCCGTCGTAAAAGTCCGATTAGTTATAAGTTAATTATAAAAAATAGACATTTATATTTTTATAGTAATGCGAATATCTGATGATATTACGAGTATGAAAAGCTGGACTATAGTGAGCGGGCTTGCCCCGCGCCGGGCCGCGCAGCGGCCCCGAAACCTGCCACCCAGTTTCTCCGGAAAAACGCGATGACCTTGTTGGGGCCGCTGCGCAGCCCGGCGCAGGCGGTGCGACGATTCGACAAGCCTGCTCACCACAAAAAGCATCAGGGCAAGCCGCTATTTTTGGGGTAAGCAGGACCTATCTCAACTATCAGGCGTTAACCAGGTTCGCCAGTGGCGCACCCGTCACATAACGCTCCAGGTTGGCCAGAAACGCATCGGCGATCTCATACCGGCTTTGGGTCGAAATCGCCGAGGTATGCGGCGACAGCCTGACCCTCGGGTGCGTATACAACGGGTGCCCGTCCGGCAACGGTTCAGGCTCCGTCACATCCAGCGAGGCCAGGCCGATCTGGCCGTTGTCCAGCGCTTCCAGCAGCGCCTCCTGATCCAGCAAACCACCACGCGCAATGTTGATCAGGTGCAGCCCCGGCTTGGCGCTGCGCAGTACGTCGCGGTTGATGATCGTGCGCGTGGCCTCGGTCAGCGGTGCGGCCACCACCAGGTGGTCAGCGCGGGCGAACAGGTCATGGATATCCCTGGCGGTTTCCACCCCCGCACTGAACGGCGTCCGGCTTTGGCGCAGCGCCACGACGTTGATTCCCAGCGCCAGGGCTTTGTGCGCCAGCCGCTCGCCAATCGCACCAAAGCCGAGAATGCCCAGGGTGGTGCCCTTGAGCGGACGCAACGGTGTGAAATGCCACTGCGCGTCTTTCACCCAGATATCCGGCAAATGCTTGGACGCCGCGAAGATCGCCGCCAGGGCAAATTCGGCCAGGTTATCCGCGGCGCTGCCTCTTGAAGTGGTCACTGGCGGGCCGTTGAACAGCCACTGTGGATAGAAGTCGATGCCCGACGACACCAGGTGCACCCACTGCGCCCCGTAGGGCCAGCCCGGTGGCGGGGTGTCCGGCGCGGTATAGCCGCGCACGTTGATGGGGCGCAGCAGCAGGATATTCGCCTGGGGCGGCAAGTCGCTCGGCACACCGGTCGGCACGCCGATCACCTTGGCCTGCGGGTGACTCAGCGCCAGGCGCTGGCGGATCACGGCGTTGAATTCTTCGTCCAGCTGGCTGGCGACAATCACGTGGCTCATGGGCGTTCCTTCTGACGTTGGGCGAAGACGGCCTTGCCGACGCCTTGCAGCACGGCGTCGTTCTGTGGCGTATGCACGCGGCTGCACAGCACGTCGCGGTAATGCCGTTGCAGCGGGCTGTGGCGTGACAGACCGGGGTTGCCCGACGCTTCGATGGCCAGTTCCACCGCGCGGATGGCATTGCCGGTAACCAGGTACTTCAACTGCGCAGCATTGGCCGCCGGGGTGTGGCCGTCGGCAGCGGCGTCGAGCAGGCTGCGGTTGGCGAACAGCAGGGTGTCGATGTGCCCGACGGTTTCCTGAAAGCGTGGCAGGCTGGACAGCGCGGCGCCGAGGTTGGACGGCTTGCGTTCTTCCAGCCAGTTCACCAGCCAGTCCCGCGCGGCCTGCGCCACCGCGTCGTACACCGACGACAGCAATACCGACATCCACAGGAACAGCTCGGCATCGAGCTCCGCTTGCGGGGCGCTCCACGGGCTGACGCTGACTGCGTGGTCCAGCGGTACCAGCACGTTGTCGAGCACGACTTCATGGCTGCAAGTGGCGCGCATGCCCAGGTGATCCCAGGTGTCGATGATGTTCACACCGGGGCTGTCCTTGGGCACCAGCCAGGCGCCTACCAACGGGTCGTCGTCGTCACTGCGCGCCCACACGGTGAACCAGCTCAGGCCATGGCTGCCGGTGGAGTAGATCTTGCGCCCGCTGATGCGCCAGCCTTCGGCAGTGCGCACCGCAGTGGTCGCCGGCAGGCCGCCACGGGCCGGGGTGCCGAGGTCGGGCTCGACGCGCAGGGCGTTGATCAGCGCGCCGTTGCGTACCGCGTCTGCGGCGACTTGCGTACGCAGGTGCGCCGGCCAGCTCTTGCTGTCTTGCAGGCGCGCGTGTTGCAGGTATTGCATCACCAGGATCAACGCGGTGGAGGGCTCGCCCTTGGCAATCGCACTGATCGCCTTGCGCGCCTGGGGCAGGCTGGCACCGCCGCCGCCCAGGGCCTTGGGCACGGTCAGGGCGACCAGACCCAGCGCGTGCAGCCGTTTGAAGTTGGCATGGGGGAAGGCGCCGCTGTCGTCGTACAGGTGCGCGGTGCCGGCCAGCTCGGCGCTGAGGTGTTCGAGCAACGCGTCGAAGTTGGCCACTTCCACGGAACGTAAAGAGGGTTGTGAGGATTGGCTCATGAGGGGCTCGTCGTGTGGAGGGCGGGTTCAGATCGGCAGCAGCTTGAACTGCCGGTCCCATAACGGGCTGACGTCCAGTCGTTCGCTCAACACACCGGCATTGAAAAACAGGTCCGCCACTTCCTGCTGGGAGGCGATGGCCGCGTCGTTCACTTCGCGCAGTTTGTAGGGCTGGCTGCGGCTGTTGTACATGTCGAGGAACACCGCCTTGTCCACCCCAAGCAGTTGCGCGGACTTCGCCGCCCAGGGCTCGGGATTGTTGTTCATCCATTCCAGTGTGCGGGCCTGGCGTTGCAGGTAGTCCTGGATCGCCGTGACGCGCAGCGGGTCCTGCAGTGCGGCGGGGCGGGCGCCGATCAGGTAGTTGCCCGAGAGATAACCCAGGGCGGTTTTCAGCACCCGCGCGCCGCTGCGGAATTTCGCCAGCTGGATAAACACGCCATAGATCACCCAGGCATCCAGCTGGCCGCTCTGGAACGCGCTGAAACCGTCCTGCGGGGTGAGCGGCACGGCGGTGATGTCGTTGAAGGTCAGGCCCTGTTCTTTCAGCGCCTTGATCAGAAAATAGTGGGACGTGGTGGAGCGCACGTACCCCACGCGCTTGCCCTTGAGCTGGTCGATGGTTTCGAGTCTTGAGTCCTTGGGAATCAGGATCACCTGGTTGTTCACATCGCCTTCGAGCACTGCGATCAGCCTGGGTTCGCGGTGGCTCTGGATCGCGAAGATCGGCGGGATCTCGCTCATGCCGCCGATGTCCAGGCTGCCGGAGGCCAGGGCTTCGACAATCAGGTTGCCGCCGGCGAACTCGGCGAAGTCGACCTTGTAGGGACGCTCGGAAACTCCGGCGTCATCGCTGAAGTAGGAGTCCTGGCCGCGATAGGTAGCCACCGCCAGGGTCAGCTCCGAGAGTGTATTGGCGGCGCCGAACGCACGCGGCGCCAGCCCCAGGGAGGACAACCCCAGGGCACCCAGGGCCAGGGAACTGGCGCCGAGAAAGCCGCGACGATTGAACTGTCCGTGTTTGATCGTGTGGGTCATGGTCGGCTCCGAGTCAGATCGCCAGTTGCACAGGCTGTTGGCCCAACAGGTGTTCGACGACGCGCAGCACCGGTTCGGCTTCGGTGCGCACCAGCCAGTCCGGGCTGACCTCGACAAAGGCCACGGTGCCGTCCTGGGCAATCACCACAACGGTCGGTTGCGGCAACTCCCAGGTACCGGTGCCGGTGGTCTCGCCGATGCTGTTGCCCTTGGCCAGCGCGGCGCTGCGTGAGGCTTCGTCGAAGCTGTAGAGGATGCCCAGGCGCCGCCCGAGATTATTGTCCCGGTCGCTGGCTACCAGCAGTTGCAGGTGGTGGCGGGTCTTGATTTCCACCAGGCGCTCCGGCACCTGAGGGCTGACCGCCACCAGCGGCACACCCAGTTCGCGCAAGCGCGGGTATAGCTGGCGTTGGTAATAGGGCAGGGCGATGTTGCACGCCGGGCAGCCGGCGAAGCGGAAGAAGA
Source organism: Pseudomonas sp. SDO5271_S396 (assembly GCF_054071795.1). Classification (NCBI taxonomy): domain Bacteria; kingdom Pseudomonadati; phylum Pseudomonadota; class Gammaproteobacteria; order Pseudomonadales; family Pseudomonadaceae; genus Pseudomonas; species Pseudomonas sp. SDO5271_S396. The sequence goes on along the minus strand of NZ_JBSVWB010000001.1, from coordinate 113,159 downwards.
TCAGCACCGCCGGGCCGTCGGCCAACAACAGGTCGCGACTGAGTTCGCCGCCTTCGACATTGAGCAGGGTGAACGGGTCGAGCTCGTCACCCACCTGCACGTAGTCGTCTTCCCGCGCTTCATCCACCAGGCGCTGGCGCTGGTCGATATTGATCTTCAAGGCAGCCGGCGCCCAGGTCGCCACACGTTCGGCGTGCAGGTCGGCCAACTGACGATTGAGGGATTCGCTCATGCCAGCGCCTCCTGCGGTGCTTCGACCTCGGTGGTGACGTTGTAGCGGTTGGTCGGCACGTCCAGGCCGAGGTTGTCGCGCAGGGTCTGGCCGGTGTACTCGGTGCGGAACAGGCCGCGTTGTTGCAACACGGGCACCACCAGTTCGGTGAAGTATTGCAGGCCATCCGGCAGCACCGAGTTGATGATGAAGCCATCGCTGGCGCCGGTTTCGAACCAGGTCTGGATCGCGTCGGCGACCTGCTCGGGCGTGCCTACAAAATCACGCTTGGGCCGCGAGAACCGCAGCGCCACTTCGCGCAGCGTCAAGCCCTCGTCACGGGCCAGTTGCTTGATGCGGTCGGAACCGCCTTTCTGGCTGTTGGAACCGAGGTCACCGAGCTCCGGGAAGGGCGCATCCAGCGGGTACTGGCTGAAGTCGTGGTCGTTGAACGGGCGACCCAGGGCGACGATGGCGTCTTCCACCGTGACCAGGTCCACGGCCTGCTGGTAACGGCTTTCCACCTCGGCGGCATCACGCCCGACGATGGGGCGGATGCCCGGCAGGATCGACAGGCTGTCGGCGTTGCGGCCAAAGCCACGGGCGCGGCGCTTGAGGTCAGCGGTATAGGCCTTGGCCTCGTCGATGTTCTCGACGTGCACGAAGATCGCGTCGGCATTCTCGGCGGCGAAGTTGCGCCCGTCCTCGGAGGTGCCCGCCTGGAAAATCGCCGGCTGGCCCTGGCGCGAGCGGGCGATGTTCAACGGGCCTTTTACCGAGAAAAACTCGCCCTTGTGATTCAGTGCATGCAGCTTGTCGGGGGTGAAAAATTCGCCGCTCTGCTTGTTATAGGCAAAGGCGTCGTCTTCCCAGGAATCCCACAGGCCCTTGACCACGCTGAGGTGTTCCTTGGCGATGCGATAACGCACGGCATGGGGTGGGTGCTCGGCCTTGCCGAAGTTGTCGGCGGTACCGCTGAGCCACGAGGTGACCACGTTCCAGCCGGCGCGGCCGCCGCTGATATGGTCGAGCGAGGCGAACTGGCGCGCCACCTGGTAGGGCTCGGTGTAGCTGACGGTCACGGTGGCGACCAGGCCGATATTCGTGGTCAGCGCCGCGAGCGCCGAGAGGATGGTCAGTGGTTCGAAACGGTTGAGGTAGTGCGGGCTGGACTTGGCGTGGATGTGCAGGCTGTCGGCGATGAACACGAAGTCGAACTTGGCGCTTTCGGCCAATTCGGTTTGCTGCTTGTAGAAACCAAAGTTCGTGCTGGCATTCGGCTGGGCCTGCGGGTGGCGCCATTCGCCCCAGCCGTGTCCGACACCATGCACCATGGCGCCCAGCTTCAAATGACGGGGTTTGGTTTGCTTGGATTTGCTCATGTTCTGCTCCTTGGGGCGCGGTGCGCTTGATCAGCGCGAGGCTTGGGAAATAAGTGCGCGTTTGGCGTTAAAGCTTTTGTCGAAGCCTTGCGATACATCGATGTGTTTAGTCAGCAGGCCTTCTTGCTGGTAAATGTCGGCGGTGGTTTGCAGGCCGCTGATTACCTTGTCGTCAATCGCCACCGGGCTCAGGTGGGTGTCCTTGGCCACGGCCTCGTGCACGGCCAGGGGCAGGCCGGTGATCTTGGCCTGGGCGGCGGCGTATTCGTTGGGGTGTCCGTTGGCCCAGGCGTAGGCGCGGTCGAGCCGTGCGACAAAGTCATCCAGTTGCGCGCGCTTGGCGGCGATGGCCTGGCTGGTCGCCGCAAGGTAGAGGTGGTTGCTCAGCAACTGGTTGCCGCTGATCAGCACGCGGGCCTGGCTTTGGGAGGTGACCACGGTGGTGTAAGGGTCCCAGGTGGCCCAGGCGTCGGCGGTACCGTTGTCCAGCACCAGGCGCGACTCGCTGGGCAGCAGGAAAATGAACTGCACGTCCTGGGTACTCAGGCCGGCGCCGGCCAGGGCCTTGATCGCCAGGTAATGGCCGATGGAACCCCGGCCTGTGACGATTTTCTTGCCCTTGAGGTCGGCCACGGTCTTGATCGGCGAGTCCTTGGGCACCAGTACGGCGGTGGTGTTGCGCCCTTCGGCGTGGATGATGCTGACCACCTTGAGCGAGGCGCCGGCACCCAGGGCGAACACATAGGGCGCATCGCCCAGGGCACCGATGTCCACGGCGCCGGCATTCAAGGCTTCACCCAGGGGCGAGGCGGAGGGGAACTCCGACCACTGGATTTCATAGGGCACATTTTTCGCTTCGCCGGAAACCTCCAGCAGCGCCTTGATCGTGGATTTCTGGTTGGCCACCCGCAGCGGTTGCAGGTCGGCGGCGTGGGCGGTGGTGATCAGGCCGAGGGCCAGGGCGGTGCCCAGGAGCAGGCGTTTGAACGGAGTGACAAAGACCATGGGATACAGGCTCCAGGCAAATCAGAAAGGGGTTGGGCTACCTCCGCCTGGAGAAGGGGTCGGTGAGAGGTTCAAGTTATGCCTATAAAAACTGCCTGTGAAGTTCTTTTTGGTTATATGTTAATTATTAAAATAATTGATTATTTATCGATTGATTATTCTCTTGTTGCATTTGATTGGGCGTGGGGTACACCCCCCATTGTCTAATGTCATGGGTTTTCTGTAGTGAGCAGGCTTGCTCTGCGCCGGGACGCGCAGCGCCCCCAGACCTGCGCCTGCGGTCCGCCAGGAAAACCTCGGTGGCCGCAGCGGGCCCGCAGCCCAGCTCCCGCAACGACCTCAGAAGTTGTACGCCAGGCGCGTGTAGTAGTACGCGCCGCCAAAGCCGAACGGAGAGAATTGCCCGTATTCATAGGCGCCGGCCCAATCCTTGATGCCTTTTTTGTCTGGGTACACGTTGAACAGGTTGTTGGCGCCCAAGGCCACGGTGAAGTGCTTGTCGATGTCGTAGGCGGCATCGATATCGCTGATCCATTTGGCACTGAACGTGCGGTCGTTGATCGGGTTGTTGTCGCCTTCGGTGTAACTGCCGAAGCGGGTCAGCGCCAGGTTCAGGGTGTAGGCGCTGACCTTCCAGTTGGCCGCCAGAATCAATTTGGATTGCGGGGTGGCGACGGTCAGGTCCTTTTGCAGGCGCCGGTCGAAGATCTGGTAGTTGGAGCCCAGGCTGGCCAGTGCAGGCGGGGTGTCCTGAAGTTTTTCGATTTTGGTCTGGTTCCAGTTGTAGGCGAGGCTCCAGCGCACCTGGCCGTAGCGGTCGAGCTGCTGGCGGTATTCATTGACGATGTCGATGCCACGGGTGCGGGTGTCGACAGCGTTGGTGTAGTACTGCGCGTACAACCCCGGCGACAGGCCATTGGCGACCAGGATCTGCGACACCGCCGGCCCGCCCAGCAGGCTGGTGGAGACGATGCGATCACGGATGCCGATCTGGTAAACGTCGGTGGTCAGGCGGTAGTTCGGCGTGGGTTCGTAGGTAAAGCCAACGCTGTAGTTGAGCGACTTTTCCGGCTTGAGTTTTTCGGCGCCCAGGGCCTGGGCCTCGGGGGTGTCCACCGGCAGGACCTTGACCGGCACCGAGACCTGCTGGCCGTTGACCACGCCGCCGGAGGTGAAGGTGGACGACGCATAAATCGTCTGCGCCAGCGACGGTGCGCGAAAGCCATTGTTGATCGTGCCACGCAAGGAAAACTCGGGCGTGAGCTTGAAGCGCGTCGACAGCTTGCCGCTCCAGGTGCTGCCGATGTCCTGGGTGTAACGCTCGTAGCGCGCCGCCGCGCCGACGTACCAACGGTCCGTCACGTCGAGGCCCAGGTCCAGGTAACTGGCGACGTTACTGCGGCTGATCTCGCCGGCATCCGCCGGGCTGGTGCCGTTGTAGGAGGCCAGCCCCGGTAGCGGGGTCTGCCCGGCGAACGGGCCGCTGGGCAACACGTAAGTGCCGGGCGTATAGGACGCGTAGTCGCCGGCCTCGATCTGGTACTTCTCCCAACGGTATTCAAAGCCGAATGCGGTTTGCAGCGGGTGGCCGAGGCCGATGTCGAAGCTGCGGCTCAAGTCCAGGTTGTTGGTCCACTGGTCGAAGATCTGCGAAGCCAGGTTGAACGAGGTCGGACTGGTCGGCCCCCATGACGGGTTGAGCGTGTTGTTGGCGTTGAGCGTGGAATCGTCTTCGCCCCAGGTGGAACTGATGTCGTAATCCCAGCCACCGACCAGGCCCTTGAAACCGCCGGCGATCTGGAAGTCCTTGGTGCGGTTGCGCCGTTGCGCATGAATACCGTCGGGGTAGGGCGTGTTCGGGTCGCCGGCCAGGGAGGTGATTTCGTTGGGACGATAGTTGCCGGTGACCTTGGTGGTCTCCAGGTAACTGGCGGTGGAAAACGAGTAGAACTTGAGGTCATCCTGCAGCGGCAGTTCAAGGTTGTAACTGGCGTTGGTGACTTTCTCGCGGCCCAGGCCATAGCTGGGGTTCCAGCCATGCCGGTTGACGGTCTGGTCACGGCTGTCGGGGGCGGCGGCAGTGCCGTAGAGCCGGCCCGTGGCACTGCCGGTGCGGTCGAAGGGTTCCTGTTCCTTGGTGTCCAGGGCCAGGTTGGCGAAGCCGTCGTTGGGCAGCGCCAGGCCGTAGTTGACGGTCTGGTGCACCGTGTCGCCGTCGCCCGCGCCGTAGCGGCCAAAAGAGGTTTCGGCGCTGCCGCCGCTGTCGTTTTCCTTGAGGATGATATTGATCACCCCGGCAATCGCATCCGAGCCATATTGGGCGGACGCGCCGTCGCGCAGCACTTCGATATGATCGATGGCCGACACCGGGATCAGGTCCAGGTTGACCGGGACCGCCGCCGTGCCGATGCGCGCCAGGTTGTTGATCAGCGCGGTGTTGTGGCGGCGCTTGCCGTTGACCAGCACCAGCACCTGGTCGCCGGACAACCCACGCATGGTCACCCCGCGTACCGACCACGACGTACCGCCGCCGTTGATCGCCGGCAGGTTGAACGAGGGCAGCAGGCGCGCCAGCAATTCCTTGAGGCCGACCTTGCCGCTGGCCTGCAATTGTTCGGCGCTGATCACGTCGATGGGTGAAGGGCTGTCGGCGATGGTGCGCGCCTGGTTGCCGCGGTTACCGGTGACGACCACGGTACCGAGGGTTTTGTCGGGATCTTCGGCGTGGGCGGGCAGGTGCAGCGCGAGCAGACTCAACGCTACCGCGCTGTATTGACTACGGGATGGAGGCATGGGGTTGATTCCAAAAGACGAGAGAACACCGCAAATCTCCTGTGGAAGCGGGCTTGCTCGCGATTACGGTGCGTCAGCCATGGATGAGCCGGCTGAATCAACGCATTCGCGAGCAAGCCCGCTCCCACATGGGATCTGTGCAGGTTTACGGAGTGCGATCAGGCCGCGCTGGCCGCTCTGACCCGATGGGGAATGTCGTCGTAGGCAATCAGCACCCGTTCCATGCGGCGGGGGTAGTCGCCGTAGTTGTAGACCGGGTAGTGCAGGGTGGAGCGGTTGTCCCAGAAGGCCACCGAGCCTGGGCGCCATTTGAAGCGCACCTGGTGTTCCGGCTTGTTGAACTCCTGCAACAGGCGGTCGATCAGTTGCTTGCTTTGTTGCGGGGTCCAGCCGATCACTGACGGGTTTTGCGAGAAATTGATGAACAGGCCATCTTCACCGGTCTCCGGGTGCGTGCGCACCAGTGGGTGGGCGAGGATCGGATAGTCATAGCCAACCTTGTCCAGGGACTTCTTGAAATCGTGCACCACATAGAGGTTGTCGATTTCTTCGCGCAGCTCGTCCGGCAGCGCCCGGTACACCGTGCCGGTGTCGGCCCACAGCGTGTCGCCGCCGACGTCCGGCAAGTCCACGGCGCGCAGCACCGCGCCGAGGGTCGGTTGCAGCAGCCAACTGGTGTCGGTGTGCCAACGCCCGCTGATGCGCGGACCGTAGAGTTTGCGTTCGTCCTGGGCCTCGATCAGGTGCGCGTGGGGGCGCGCCGGATCGTTTTGCCGGGTGGTGGGGTGAACGTACAGCTCGCCGAATTGCTTGGCGAAGGCGATCTGCTGTTCGGTGTCGATGGCCTGGTCGCGAAAGAACAGCACCTTGTGCTTGAGCAGTAATTGGCGCAGTTCATCGCGCAAGGCGGGGGACAGTGGCCGGCGCAGGTCGATACCGGCGATTTCGGCGCCGAGGGTGGGTTCCAGGCGAGTGATGTGCAAGGTCATGCGGGTGTCCTCTCGTTGTGGGTTCAGCCTCCGCCTGGAGAGGGGTCGGATGTGGGGCCTGCACCCTCGGTGGGTGCAGGTGTCGGGGTGGGTCAGATCACGTAGAAACCGTGGGTGCCGTCGCGGCCCAGTTGGGCCACCAGGCCGAACTCCCAGTCGAGGTAAGCCTGCATGGCTTCCTTCGGGTTATCGGTACCTTCGTAAGGGCGGCGGTAGCGGTCGATGCGCGGTGAGGCCAGGTTCGTCTCGCCTTCTTCCAGCGGCAACTGTTCGGCGATCCAGTGGGTGGTGCCGCCTTGCAGCAGGAACACCGGCTTGCCGGTCAGGGCTTCGACTTCGGCCACCGCCAGCCGCGCCAATTGGCTGCTGCCGCACGTGAGCACATAACGCTCGGCCGGCGGTACCTTGGCCAGGGCCTCGGGCAGTTGCGCGCGCAGCGCCCAGAAAGCACCGGGGATATGGCGTTTGACGTAATTCACGCTCGGGGTGAAATCCAGCACCGCCGTGTCACCGTGCTTCAGCCAGTCGGCCAGGGTGTGGGGGCTGATCAGTTCGGCCTGTTGCGGGGCGGGTACCGGGGCGACCCACGCACCGGGCTCACTGAAATGCGCCGGTTGCAGATCGTCCAGCACATGCACCTCCCAGCCCAGTTGCGCGAGCCATGAGGCGGACATATTCGCGCGCACACCGTCGTCATCCGCCAGTACCAGGCGTGCACCGCGCACGCTGGCGACGTGATCGGTCTCTTGCACCAATTGGCCGCCGGGGGTGGAGCGGGCGCCCGGTAGGTGGCCGGCTTCGAATTCTTCCGGAGTGCGCACATCGAACAGGTAGGTGGTGCGCGTCGTGTCCTGCTGCCAGCGTTGCAGGTCGGCGAGGGTGGCGCGACCGACGCGGGCCTTGTCGGCGACACGGCGCGCGTCCACGGCGGCGACCTGGCGATGTTCTTCGCAGGTGGGTGCGAAGCGGCGCGACTGGCCATGGGCGAGCTTCTGCCCGGCCAGTGTCCAGCCGATGGTGCCGTTGCGCAGCGCCGACACCGGGTTGGCCACGCCGGCATTGATCAGCGACTGAGTGCCGATGATGCTGCGGGTGCGTCCGGCACAGTTGACGATGATGCGGGTGGACGGGTCCGGCGCCAGTTCACGGGCGCGCAATACCAACTCGGCCCCGGGCACGCTGATGCCGGTGGGAATGCTCATGGTCTGGTACTCATCGAAGCGGCGCGCGTCGAGTACCACCACGTCGGCCTGGCTGTCGAGCAGCGCCTGTACTTCTTCGGCGGCCAGGGACGGGGTGTGGCGTTCGCTTTCGACCAGTTCGCCAAAGGCTTTGCTCGGTACGTTGACGTCGATGAACAACTCGCCACCGGCCTGGCGCCAGCCTTCCAGCCCGCCTTCGAGCAGCGCCACATCGCTGTAACCCAGATGCAGCAGGCGCTCGGCGGCGCGGACGGCCAACCCTTCGCCGTTGTCATAGACGGTGATGGGCGTGTCTCGGCGCGGAATCCGCGAATACACCTCCAGTTCCAGCTTGGACAGCGGGATGTTCGCGGCGAACAAGGGGTGAGACTCGGCAAACGGCGCTTCCTCGCGCACGTCGACCAGGGCGACTTCTTCACGGTCCAAGAGGGCCTGGCGAATCCGGGCGAAGCTGCGGTGCGATACGGTGCTCATAGGGCAGGGCTCTTTTCTTTGGACAAATCCCAGATGTTCGGGAGGAAGGCGTTGGAATAACCGGAGATAAACAGTTTCTCGCTGCCGTCGGGTTGGTACACCGCGCGGCGCACTGCACCGATATTGGCGCCGTAAACATGAATGCTGATGGACACCTGGTCGCTGTGGGCATTGCTGACCTGGTGGATGTCCCCGACCTTGGGCGACACCGCCTCGACCTGGCCCGGTACCAGTTGAATGGGCTTGCCTTCGGCCACCAGGCGGCCGTCAGGCGCGCGTTCGAAACCCTGGGAAAATTCCGCGCCGCGCAGCATGCCGATCAGGCCCCAGACCCGATGGTCATGGATCGGTGTGCTTTGCCCCGGCCCCCACACAAAGCTGACGATGCTGAAACGCTGGCGCGAATCGGCGTGCAGCAAAAATTGCTGGTAGCGCTCGGGATCGGGTTGGGCGAATTCGTCGGGGAGCCAGTCGTCATGGCTGACCAGTTGCGCCAGCAGCTTGCCGCCACGGTGCAACAGGTCGCCTTCGCGAGGATTGCCGTCGATCAATTCCGCCAGGGCGCCTATGAAGGCTCTGAGTCTCTCGGGGTGTCGGGCCTGGGTCATGACAATTCCATCGTGGATGTTCGGTGGTGATGGGTTTATCTAAGCATAATGTTTATAGTTAATATGCTATTTTTTAATGATTAGCTTATAGCAGAAGGTAATTTAGAACTGGTCTGAATAGCGTTAGACGTTATCGATAGCAGCACGGACTATCCAGAGCGTGTCCGGACAACTATGCTTCGCACACATCTTAATGACGGTTCTCTATGTGCGGTCCAAATGAAAATTGACGATATCGATGCCTTTGTCGAAGTGATTCGTTGCCAGTCCATCAGCCATGCCGCCGAGTCGTTGCAATTGACCCAGCCGGCGATTACCCGTCGTGTGCAGAACTTCGAGCAGGCGCTGGGGGTGGAACTGTTCGACCGCAACACCAAGCCCCTCAAGCCTACGCTGATCGGCACGCGGGTGTATGAACAATGCCGGCTGATCCTGCGCGAAATGGACGCCCTGCGCGAGTTGGTGGCCACCGACGCGCCGCCCACCGGCCTGCTGCGCCTGGGGGTGCCGCAAACCATCGGCGACGTGGTGCTGCTGGATGCGCTCAAACACCTGCGCACCGAATACCCGGACCTGCGCGCCCAGGTCGCCACCGGCTGGGGCAGCCAGTTGGTGGGCAAGATCGAGCGCGGCGAGCTGGACGCGGCGGCGGCGTTGTTCCCGGCGGGCAAGATTTTCCCCGACAACATCATCGGCGAGTCCATCGGCAAGATGGAACTGGTGGTGGTCTGTGCCAAGGCGCAACTGCCGAAGAAACCGTGCAAGCTGGCCGACGTGTACCAGAACGGCTGGATCCTCAATCCGGATGGCTGCGGCTTCCGTGCCGGTTTGCAGCGCACCTTGTCGGACCAGGGCCTGGCCTTGCAGGTCAACCTGGAAACCTTCGGCACCGAGCTGCAACTGGGGCTGGTCGCCGACGGGCTGGGCCTGGGCCTGGTACCCCGCCCGTTACTGGAGCGCAGCGCCCACCGCGAGCAGTTGGCGGCAATGCCGCTCAAGGACTTCAAGCCGGTGATGGACCTGTGGCTGATCTACCCGCATTTCCTGGGCAACCTGCAGGGACCGGTGGATGCGTTTGGCAAGTGGGTGGCGGCTGCGTTGCACAAAATCAGAGACGCCGCATAACCCCCGACCCGATCGTTCCCACGCTCCGCGTGGTAACGCCGCGGGGGACGCTCTGCGTCCTAATTGCTGTGTACTCCTTTTATGAAAAAAAATAATAATTAGCTTAGATTAAAATGTGCTTTTTATTATTTTTTTGCATCCCATAGGCTTGCCTGGAAGTCCTTAAGGCCATCCAGGAAGTTTTGCCATGAGCAGCGTCACCTCGCTATCCAGCGTCTCCAGCAACGTTCGCCAACGTGTCACTCCCGAAGAATGGGAGGTGCGTGTCAAACTGGCCGCCGCTTATCGCCTGGCGGCCCTGTACAAGTGGACCGATCATATCTACACGCACTTTTCCGCCCGTGTGCCGGGGCCGCAGGAGCATTTTCTGATCAACGCCTACGGGCTGTTGTTCGATGAAATCAGCGCCTCCAACCTGGTCAAGGTCGACATCGACGGCACTATCGTCGACGACCCCACCGGCCTGGGCATCAACTACGCAGGTTATGTGATTCACAGCGCTATCCATGCCGCACGTCACGACCTCAAGGCGGTGCTGCACACCCACACCCGCGACGGCATCGCGGTATCGGCGCAGAAGGACGGCTTGCTGCCGATTTCCCAGCACTCCATCGGTTTCTCCGGGCGCGTGGCCTATCACGGCTACGAAGGCGTGGCGCTGGACCTGGACGAGCGTGAGCGGCTGGTGGCCGATCTGGGCGACAAGAGCGTGATGATCCTGCGCAACCACGGCCTGTTGACCGCCGGGATCAGCGTCGAGCATGCCTTTCAGCAACTGCAAGGGCTGGAGCGCGCATGCAATATCCAGATCGCCGCGCAAGCGGCGGGGAATGCGGAACTGGTGTTCCCGCCCGCCGAAGTGGTGGCCAAGGTCGAGAAGCAGGCCGAGGTGTTCAAGGCCGGCGACGGGCCCGGCGTGGCGCGGCACTGGAATGCGCTGATTCGCCAGTTGGAGCGCACGGACACCGACTACAAAAACTGACCCACGGTACACAGCAGATCCAAAAATAGGGGAGCTGGCTTGTCGGGTCGCCGCACCGCTGCGAAAGCGGCGGCACAGCCAACACAGATGCCGTCTGACCCACCGCTTTCGCAGCCTCGCCAGGGCTCGATAGCTCCCACAGGGGATTGGCAGTGGCTGGAAAAACTCCATCAGCAGGGCCATCGCGCCGGGCACTTTCTCCTCAACGACGGAGATCCCCTGTGGGAGCTGGCTTGCCTGCGAAGACGGCGGCACAGCCAACACAGATGCCACCTGACCCACCGCCTTCGCAGCCTCGCCGGGGCTCGACAGCTCTCACAGGGTCTTGCAGTGGCTGGAAAAACTCCATCAGCAGGGCCATCGCGTCGGGCGCTTTCTCACCAACAACAGAGATCCCCTGTGGGAGCTGGCTTGTCGGGTCGCCGCATCGCTGCGATGACATCCACTCGGTACCTCTGAACAACCGAGGTGTTTGTATCGCAGGCGGCCGGTTGGTGTTCCGGATCAAGCGACCTGTTTGGCCCGTTCGCGCTCTGCGATCAGTTGCCGGGTCAGGGGGATCAATCGCTTGCCGTAGTCGATGGCATCCTCGAGCGGGTCGAACCCGCGAATCAGAAATGTGGTAATCCCCAGGTCGTAGTAATCCAGCAGTGCTTCGGCCACTTGCTCGGGCGTGCCGACCAGTGACGTGGAGTTGCCCTGGGCGCCGAGCAAACCGGCAATCCCTGTCCACAAGCGCTTGTCCAGGCGTGAACCCTGCGCCGCCGCTGCGAGTAAGCGGCGTGAGCCTTCGTTTGGCGGTTCACGCCGTACGAACCCGTTCTTCTCGGCGAGTGCCGTGGCTTGTTGCAGGATCTTCTCGGCGCGTGCCCAGGCCAGTTCCTCGGTCTCGGCCAGGATCGGCCGCAACGACAGACTGAAGCGAATCGTACGCCCATGCCTGGCGGCTTCCGCACGGACCTGGGCGACGATTTCACGCACCTGCTCGTAGGTTTCGCCCCACAGCGCGTACACATCCGCATGCTTGCCGGCCACGGCGATTGCGGCCGCGGATGAACCGCCGAAGTACAGCGGAATATGCGGCTGTTGCGGCGACTTCACCGTGGAGTGCGCGCCTTCCACCTGGTAGTAGGTGCCGTCGAAATCGAAGGGCTCGTCGCGGGTCCATTCCTGGCGCACCACGCTCAGGTATTCGTCGGTGCGTGCATAGCGTTCGTCCTTGCCGATATGGCTGCCATCGGCGCGCAGCTCGCGGTCGTCGCCGCCGGTGATGATGTGCACCGCCGTGCGCCCTCCGTTGAATACGTCCAGGGTCGCGAACTGCCGCGCGGCCAGGGTTGGCTGGGCAAATCCCGGGCGATGGGCAATCAGGAATTGCAGCTTTTTCGTGACGCTGGCGGCATGGGCGGCGATCAGCGTGCTGTCCGGGCTGTTGGAATGGAAAGCCACCAGGGCACGGTCGAAACCGGCGGCTTCGTGGGCCCGGGCCACGGTTTCGACGTAGTCCGGTTGCAGGGTCGGGCCGCTGCGCGGGTGAATCTCGGAAGCGTGGTGGCCGCCGATATAGCCGATGAATTCAATGCTCATGGTCAAGTCCTTTCGTTGTGGTGGGGGAGGGTCAGAAGTCATACGCCAGCTTGCTGTACCAGAAGCCGCCGCCCGGGTAGAACGGCGGATTGCCGTACAGGTTCAGGCCCACGGCGGAGGGTACGGCGTGCTTGTCGGGGCGCACATTGAAGAGGTTGGTGCCGCCGATGCTCAGGGTGATGTTCTCCAGCAGGGTGTAGGAGATATCCAGGTCGGTGATCCATTTGGCGCCGAAGCTGCGGTCGCCGCTTTCCAGTTGCTGCAAGGTCTTGACCTTGCCGTAGCGCGTGCTTTGCAGGTTGACCGACAGGTCGTGCAGCCGCCAGTTGCCGCCCAGGATCCACTTGGTGCGCGGTTGCGCGTCGGTGAGATCGCCCTGGCGTGCACGGCCCACCCAGGTGAGGCTGCCGCCGGGGTTGGCCCCCAGGCCCTGGAGCGCGGCGGGCGGTTGCTTGAGGCTGGTGATCACGGTGTCGTTGTAATTGAACGCGGCGTTCCAGCGCACCTCGCCGAAACGGCCGAAATCGGTGAAGTGATCGGCCACCACATCCACGCCACGGGTGCGGGTGTCGAAGGCGTTGGCGTAGTAGGACGTCCAGGTCGACGGGTCCACACCCAGGCCGGTGAGGATCGGCGTGAGTGCCGGCCCGTAGAGGCTTTCGGTACGGGCGATGCGGTCAGCGATTTCGATCCAGTAGGCGTCCACGGTCAGGCTGGTGCGCTTGGCCGGTTGCCAGGTCACGCCCAGGCCGTAGTTGCGTGATTTCTCCGGGTCCAGGCTGCTGGCGCCGAGGGCTTTGGCCAGGGCTGAATTGACCGGCGCGATGCGCGTGACCGCCGGCACGATGGTGCCGTCCGGTGCTGCGCCGACCCGATTATCGGTGATGCTGTAGCCGATCTGCGTCAGCGACGGCGCACGGAATCCGCTGCCGACGGTGCCGCGCACGGCCAGGGTGTCGGTCAGTTCATAACGGGAGTTGACCTTGGCGCTGACGGTATTGCCCGAGTCGTCATCGAAGTGCTCGGCCCTTGCCGCCACGTCCACGAACAGACGCTCCACCGGGGTGATGCCGAAGTCGACATAGGCCGCGTAATTGTTGCGCTTGATATTGGCCTCATCCTGCGGCGCGATCGTGGCGGCCGCCTGCGCCGCGATGGCGGCCAGTTGCCCGGCCAGCGGGTTGGGCTGGCCATTGGGCAGCGTCGCCGGGAAGCGATAACCGCCCACCTGATAGGCCAGCGGATCGCCGGCAAACGTACTGAAACGCTCCCAGCGGTGTTCCAGGCCGGCTGACACCTGCAGCGGGAACCCAAACAGGCCGTCGAACGCACGGGTGATGTCGAGGTTGTTGACCCACTGATCGAAGCGGTAGGTCGCCAGGTCATCGAACGAGGTCGGCGAGGCCGGGCCCAGGGACGGGTTGATGGTCAGGTCGCTGAACTGGTGGTTGGTGTTGCGCCCGTAGGTGGTGCTCAAGTCCCAGTCCCAGCCCGCCACCTGGCCCTTGCCGCCGAACAGGAACTGGTAGTCCTTGTCGTTGAGGTTATTGAGCGGGTAGTAGCCGTCGGGGAACAGTTCGGGGATGTTGGCGTTGCCGTTGGGGTAGCGGAAGTAGTTGTTGATCACTGCCTTGCGTTCGCCATAGGTGGCGTAGGAATACAGTTTGGTCTGCTCGTTCAGCGGCAGTTCGGCGTTGTAGCCGAGGTTGAACGCCTTGATCTGCGGGTCGCCATTCTTCACACCGACGCGGTCCCAGGTGGCGTTGCGCGGGTCGCCGGGGAAATACGCCTGGTTGGTGGCTTTCTCGTTCCAGCTGGCATCGCCGCGCCGGCGTACGTCACCAGACAAATGCAGAAAACCGCCATCGCCGAGGGCGAAGCCCACATCGCCTTCCGTCTTGGTCACTTCACCTTCACCGCTGTAGAGCTTGCCGTAGGTCACGCCCAAGTGGCCGCCTTCGGCACTGGACTTGAGGATCACGTTGATGACTCCGGCAATCGCGTCCGAGCCGTACTGCGCGGCGGCGCTGTCCTTGAGCACCTCGATGCGCTCCACGGCGCTGATGGGGATCATGTCGATGTCCACCGAGTTGGCGCCACTGCTGTCAGTGGAACCGTTGGCGGGCAGCGCGCTGTTGTGCCGACGCTTGCCGTTGACCAGCACTAGGGTGTAGGCCGGCGCCAGGCTGCGGTTCGATAGGGGACGGATGGTGGAGTTGTAGCCGGCGATGTTGGTGCCGTAGTTGAACGACGGCAGCAGTTTGGAAATGGCTTCGGTGAGATCGGCACGTCCGGTCTTGAGCAATTGCTCACCGGTGACCACGTCAATCGGTGCCGGGCTTTCGGCCACCGTGCGCTGGGTGCCGCGCACGCCGGTGGATATCACCGTGACTTTGTCCAGGCGTGTGTCTTCGCTGGTTTCGGCCTTCACCGAGGGGCTGCCCAAAGCCATGCCGCAGGCGGCAAGGCTGAGCAGCAGGGGGGAATGTTTGAGCGGGGCAGCAAGCATAGGGCGACTTCCGGTTCGGGCGTTGGGTAGGCGTGATTCAAGCCTCCGCCGTGTCGGGGTCGGTCTGTGGGGGTCGAAAGTAGGGGCAGGGTGGGGCGCTGTAAAATGCCGTTTTGTTCTATCCTAATTATTAAAATAACGAATCATCATTTTGACTATATATCAGTAATTCGCATTTTAAGTTCATTAGCTTATTCCTATAAAGACTTTCACTGCGGTTTTTTATGCGCTTAGCATGGGTCCGCAACGGCGCTCCTGGCCGTGTCTTTTTGAGGAAGGAAGCCGATGACCGAGAAGTCTCTGAACGCCAGTTCGTTCTCCGTTGACAAGGTAGAGGGGCAGACAGGCGCCGCCACCCAACTGTTACCGCTGTGGCTGCGCAACTGGCGCACACCGGATGTGCTGCTGCGACTGATCAGCCCGCTGGTGCTGTTGTTGCTGTGGGAACTGGCGTCCCAGGCCGGGTTGATTCCGCAGCGCGTGATCGCCGCACCGTCGCAGATCGGCGGCACCTTGTGGGCAATGATCGTTTCGGGCGAACTGCGCCGGCACTTGTTGGTGTCGCTGCAACGGGCGCTGGTGGGCTTGAGCATCGGCGTAAGCATCGGGGTCGTAGCGGCACTGGTTACCGGCCTGTCGAAGCGGGGCGAAGTGATCCTCGACTCGCCCATGCAGATGCTGCGCACCATTCCATCCCTGGCCCTGGTGCC
This sequence comes from Pseudomonas sp. SDO5271_S396, assembly GCF_054071795.1. Taxonomy (NCBI): domain Bacteria; kingdom Pseudomonadati; phylum Pseudomonadota; class Gammaproteobacteria; order Pseudomonadales; family Pseudomonadaceae; genus Pseudomonas; species Pseudomonas sp. SDO5271_S396. The sequence continues at coordinate 97,582 of NZ_JBSVWB010000001.1, read as the reverse complement.
GCTGTTTATCCTGTGGTTCGGCATCGGTGAGTTCACCAAGATCGCGCTGATTGTCACCGGCACCACCTTCCCGGTGTACCTCAACCTGTTCGCCGGTATCCGCAACATCGACCCCAAATTGATCGAGGCCGCGAACACCCTCGGCCTCAGCCGTCGCGAGCTGATCTGGCACGTGATCCTGCCGGGGTCCTTGCCGTCGTTTTTCGTGGGCCTGCGTTATTCCCTGGGCATTTCCTGGCTGGCGCTGGTGTTTGTCGAGCAGATCAACACCACCGCCGGCATCGGCTACCTGGCCAGCGATGCGCGGGACTTCATGCGCACCGATGTGATCGTGATCTGCCTGTTGATCTACAGCGTGCTGGGCCTGTTGATCGACGGCCTGATCCGCACCCTTGAACGCTTTGCGCTGGCCTGGCGCCCATCCTTTGTGAGGAACTGACATGACGACTTTCGAAGCACCGGTGCAACTGCGCAATGTGGTGCGCCAGTTCGGCCAACAACGGGTCATCGACGGCCTGGACCTGGACATCGCGCCGGGTGAATTCGTCGCCTTGCTCGGTGCCAGCGGCTCGGGCAAGACCACACTGCTGCGCAGCCTGGCCGGGCTCGACAGCATCGACAGCGGCCAATTGCGCGTACCCCGGGCGCGGGCGGCGGTGTTTCAGGAACCGCGCCTGATGCCATGGAAGCGCGCATGGAAAAACGTGATCCTGGGCCTGCGCATTCCCGATGCCAAGGCGCGTGCCGTGCAAGCCTTGACCGAGGTCGGACTGGCCCATCGGCTGGAGGCTTACCCGGCCACGCTGTCCGGCGGTGAAGCCCAACGCGTGGCTCTGGCCCGGGGCCTGGTGCGCGAGCCCAAATTGTTGCTGCTGGACGAACCCTTCGCTGCGCTCGACGCCCTGACCCGCATCAAGATGCATCGCCTGATCATCGAACTGTGGCGCAAGCACACCCCGGCGGTGCTGTTGGTGACCCATGACGTGGACGAGGCGATTCTGCTGGCCGACCGCGTGATCGTGCTGGCCGATGGCAAGATCGCCGAGCAGTTGACCATCGATTTGCCCCGGGCGCGGGATACCGGCCAGGATGGCTTCCAGGCGATCCGCGCACGTTTGCTGAGCCTGCTGGGAGTGGAGGTGGAAGCCCCGGCGGCGCGCCCAGCCACCGTCAGCGTCAGGCGTTTTGCCCATGGTTGAGTTCAGAACGTTATTGCTGTTGGGCGCCGCGCTGTTGCTGGGCGGTTGCGACAAGCCGGCGCAAGCGCCGAAGTCTTCGACCGACTTGTCCGGCGTCACCTTGATCCTCGGCGATCAGGCCAAGGGCTTGCGCACGGTGGTAGAGGCCGCCCATGCGCTGGACGGCATCGACTACAAGGTCGAGTGGGCCAACTTCCAGGGCGCCGCGCCGCTGTTCGAAGCCCTGCGCGCCGGGGCCGTAGACCTTGGCCCGGCGGGTGATACGCCGGTATTGGCGGCAGCCACCGGGGGCACGCCATTGCGCATTGTCGCGGTGCGCCGCAGCCAGTCGCGGGGCATTGCGATTCTGGTGCCGCCGGACTCACCGATCCGCAGCGTGGCCGACCTGAAGGGACGCAATGTGGTGGTGTCTTCGGCCCGGGGCAGTATTTCCCAATACCTGCTGATTCGCGCGCTGGCCAATGCCGGGGTGGATGAGCAGGACGTCAAGGTCGGCTTCGTGCTGCCCACCGATGCGCTGCCGGCGTTCAATGCGGGCAAGATCGAAGCCTGGGCAACGTTCGGCGTGTATCAGGCGTTCGCCGAAGAGAAGGGGGCGCGAGTGCTGATCACCGGCGAAGGCATCAACACCGGCCTGACCTTCATCACCGCATCGGACGAAGTGCTCGGCGATCCGCTCAAGCGCAAAGCCTTGAGCGATGTGTTGCAACGCTTCGCCAAGGCCTTCGACTGGGCGCAGAAGAACCCCGAGGACTATGCGCGGGTGTTCGCCCAGGTCAACGACATTCCCCTGGGCGTTTCGCAGTTGCTGCGCCAGTGGGGCGACGAAACCTTGCAGCCGGTCGAAGCGCGGGACGTGCAGGCGTTGCAGCAGGTGGATGACCTGTTCGTGGAGAAGAAAATCTTTCCCCACCGCGTCGACGTCGAGAAGCTGACGGATGCTGAGGTGTTCTCCGTCGTTGCACCTTGAGGCGTTCCCCGGGTTGAATTGGTGTTGAGAGTAGTTATCATTACGGCTCGAAAGTCAGCCAATGGGAATGCCTTCATGACCACCGCTCTGCACGCCGATCCGTATGCTTTGTCCGCCGAGTTCTACGATGTGTTGTGTGAACAACAATGGGTGCAGCGCCGGGGCCCGATTGCCCAGGCGTTGCAGGCAGTCGACCCCGAGGGCGTGATCCTCGATGTCGGCGCCGGTACCGGGCCGTGCGTGCAGGTGATCGCCGACGCCTTGCCCCAGGCACGGATCCTGGCCGTTGAACCGTCGGCGGCGATGCGCGCGGCGCTGGTGGGACGGATCATGCGCAGCAGCGACCTGCGCCGCCGCGTCACGGTGCTGGCCGGTACCCTGGATCAAGTGACCTTGCCGCCTCGTCTGTCCGCCGCCGTTATCTGCGGCACCATCGGTTACCTCGAGGCGCCCCAGCGCCGGCAACTCTGGCAGCAACTGGCCGAACGCCTGGATGCGCGCGGCATCGTCATCGTCGATGTGATGATGCTCAAGGCCCCGCAAACCGTGCCGTCGATGCAAGCCGCCAGCGCCGCCATCGGCGAGCATACCTACCACGTCGCCTTGCACGGTGAGCCCGCCGGCGGTGACCTGATGCACTGGACCCTCGACTACCAGGTGCGCGCCGGCGAACAGGTGATTCGCCAGTTCCAGGCCGACCATCACTGGCACACCTTCGGTCTTGAGCAGGTGGCCGAAGAGGCTGGCGCCGCTGGCTTTGTCCTTGAGCCCCTGGGTGATGCGCTGATCCCCGCCGCGGTCTTGCGCAAGCGCAGTTAATCCCGATTCGGGGGGCCGTTACGGGTTACGGGCGGCACCCTGTCGGTGTATCGGATCAGATGGACTTTTGTGGCTTGGGGCAGGGTGAACACATGCAATCGGTTGTCGAGACTTCGTCCGTGGGCCACCATCCGGTGGTCACGCGGGATTGGCGAATTGTGCTGTTGGTGGCCGGTCTGTACCTGGCCCAGGGCCTGCCGGTCGGGCTGGCGTTCCAGGCGTATCCCACGCTGTTGCGCAACATGGGGGCTTCCCTGGACCTGGTGGCCTTGACGCCCTTGGCCAGCCTGCCCTGGGTGGCCAAACTGCTCTGGGCTGCCGCGGTGGAGAACCGCTGGAGCCCGCGCCTGGGGCGGCGACGCAGCTGGATTCTGCCGTTGCAGGCCGGCTCGGTATTGACCTTGGCGGCGATGGCCTGGGTGCCCTTCGATGTGCCGAACATGGGGCTGCTGTTGGGCCTGATTGCGCTGCTGTCGTTGTTCAGTGCGACTCAGGATATCGCGGTCGATGGCCTGGCGGCGGAGCGTCTGCCCAGTGCCAGCCTGGGGCGGGTCAACACCTTCCAGGTTGCCGGGTTCATGGTAGGCATGCTGGTGGGCGGTCCGGGCACCATGCTGCTGTTCGATCACTTCGGCGCAGCGGCGGTGTTCGGCCTGCTCGCGGCCTTGGTGTTGGTGTGCAGTCTGCCGGTGCTGTTCTGGCAGGAGCCGCCCGCCGTGGCAACGACCGACAAAGCCAGCCTGCGGCACTTTTTCAAACGACGCTTTTCCGGGCGCCTCACCGCGCTGGTGATGCTGGTGACCCTGGGCGGCTCGACGTTCTTCGGCCTGGCCAAGTTGATTCTGCTGGATGCCGGCTGGTCGGTGAGCGATGTCGGCGTACTCGCCGGGGTCGGGCAGTTACTGACCATCATCGTCGGCTGCGGTTTGGCCGGTTTGTTGCTGCGCCGCTGGTCTCGCTGGGCCACCTTGCTGGCGGGCCTTGTGCTGGTCGCCAGCGCCGGTTTGCTGTGGCTGGGGCTGGTGGTGCAACCGGGCTGGTCGACGATGGGCTATGTGATCGTCGCCACACTGTCGGGCGGCCTGGGTATCGGTGTCACCAGCGTGGCGTCCTATACGCTGGCGATGCGCTTTGCCCAGTTGGGCGAGCAACCGGGGACCGATTGTTCGGTGTTCCAGGGTTTGCAGACCCTGGGGGAAATCCTGGTTTCGTCGGTGGCTATCGGCATAGCCGCCAGTTGGGGTTACAGCAGCGGCCTGGGCGTTGGCCTGTTGGCCCTGGGGCTGGCGCTCGTCATGCTCTGGCATGTGCGGCGCAGCACCCGTGGCCTTGGCCTGGACGACGCCTAAGGCATTTCCAGGGCCTGGGGGCTGCTCACTCCCAGGCAGCGGCTGACGCAATGCAACACCGCTTCACGCTGGGGTGTCAGGTAAAAATGCCCACCGTCGAAAGGGTGCAGGCGCACCCCCTCGTCAGTTTCATCGGCCCAGGCTTCTGCGTCGCCCGGGTTGAGTTCCGGGTCATCCCGCCCCAACAGCACTTCGATCGGCACATTCAGGCGCGCGCGCTGCGGGTCGGGTTGGTAGGTCTCGATCAAGCGATAGTCGTTGCGCAGGATCGGCAAGGCCATCGCCTGCAACTCCACGCACTGCTGCAACGCCGCCGGGCTGCCGCCCAGATCGGCTATGTCGGCCAGTAGTCGTTCGTCGCTCGCCAGGTGTAAACGACCGCCATGGTGCCGACCCGGCCCTTCGCGACCGGACACCATCAAGCGCGTGGGCAGACGCAGCGATTGACGTTGCAAGGTCAGGCATAGCTCATGGGCCACTGCCGCGCCCATACTGTGCCCGAACAGCGCGTAGGGCCGGTCGAGCCAGGCCGGCAGCACCGCCGCGAGGCCGTTGACCAGCGGGCGCATCTGATCGATCAATGGATCGTTGATACGCTCTTCGCGCCCGGGCAATTGCAGGGCGATCACCTCGATGCTCGGGGGCAGCAAGCGCGCCCAGTCGGCAAAAAAACGCGCGCCGCCACCGGCATGGGCCAGGCAGAACAGGCGCAGACGCGCGTGGGGCCTTGGTTCGAAGCGTCGAATCCAGCGTTGCTGATGGTGTTGCAGGTGCAGGATCTCATTGAGCACGGGGCAGGTTCCTTTCAGGGGCGACCCAGGCATGCATCGCCAAGGGCACCGGAGCTTCGGGGTGGATGGCTTGCGCGGGGCCCAGTACCGCGCCCAGTTGCTGCCAGGCTTTGCAGGCACTGAGCTGAAATTGCGCGAGGGCCGAATCGTTCGGGTGGCCGATGCTTGCGTGCACGCGCAACAGGGCGTGGGCGATGCTCTCGGGCCACAACTCGCTGAACACCTGGCGCAGGGTCGGCGGCTGCGGGTGGCCGATCAGGCTACTCACGGCCAGGTCCAGGGCCGGCGAGTCGCCGTCCATTTCCAGCACGCCCAGGGCATTGCGTTGCACATGAGCGCGTGGACTCCACAGTACGCTGGCGTGGGTGTCGGTCAGGCTCAGGGTGCCGCCGGTGGTGCCCAGCACGATGCGGTGCAGCAGTTGGGTGTGGTTGTCCGGGTCGCCGGGGTGCATCTGGTTCTGCACCCGCAGGTGCAACGGCACGCCCGCCAGTTCGCCGCTGATGCTGACAAACGGGCCCACCGTGGCGGCCTGCAGGTTGAACGCCCACGGACGCAACCCACCGAGTGCCTGGCCGAGCATTTCCACCAGCGGGAACAGCACATGCACGCTGCACGCGGCGTCGATATACACCGCCTCGCGCTGGCTCAGCACATGGCGGGCCGCGTCGATAAAACTGCGCACCGGCGCCAGGTCGCTGTAGAACGGGTTGAGCCGGTACAGCACGCCATGCTGGCGGGCCAGGCGCAGGCAGTCGACGACTTCATCGTGGTGTACCGGGTGTTCCTGCACCACCGAGATGCCCCGCGCCAACAGCGCCTTGGCCAGCTCGGTACCGTTGCCGCCCACCACCGCCGAGCGCACGGCGACGCACGCCAGATCCACCTCGGGCAGCTCCTCGAGGTTGCGATACAGCGGCACGTTCCAGTATCGGGCGCAGGCTTCGGAGTGTTCGCTACCACGTCCCAGGATACCCACCAGTCGGTAGTGCGCCGGCAGCCGGGCGATGCCCTGCAGGTACACATTGCCAAACGTGGTGCCGCAGACGATCACACGCAGTAGCGCGGTCATAACACGCCTTCCTCTTCGCTAGTGGCCGCTTGCGCGGCAAGGTTGACGATGCTCAGCGCCTGGCAGGCGGTGCCGGTTTGCATCGCGTCGATCACCCCGTCCGGTGCCAGGCAATCACCTGCCCAGTGCGCGCCGCGCCACGCGGGGTCGTGCAGCAGTTGCAGAACCGCGCACACCGCCACGGTGGCGCTGATGCCGTAACTGTCCTGGCTGCTCAGCACCGCGCGTTGATGCAGCGGTTGCCCGGCGCGCCAGCCGCTGAGATCGACAGTGAGGCGGTAATAGGCGCGGCGCCCGAGCAGTTGCAGCTCGGCGGCCTGGATCAATTGCTCCACCGCCTGGGGCAGGGCGCTCGGATCCTGGCTCAGGCGCTGGCACAGGCTGGCGATCAGTGCGGGCACCGTCGCCTGGTCGAACACGTTGTGAAAACTGGCGTGGGGCACCCCCAGGGTACCGGCCAGGCGCTGCAGTTCATCAGTGAGGTAGGCACTGCGAAACACCGGTTCGGGGAAACCGGCCAGGCGCTGCGCCTGTTGTTCCACGGGCAGCGCCTGCACGCGGCCGTCCAGCCACTGGGCGTTTGGCGTACCAAAGCCGCCCAGGGCGCTCAGCAACACATCGGCGCCACCGGCGCTGCTGCAATGCTCACGGCCGCCGGCATGGATGTGCAAACGGGTCACCCGGTCAAAGCCGCGCCCGGCCAGCCAGCGTGGCAGCAGCGCCGTGAGGCCGGGAAACACCCCGGCGCCGATGATCGACGGCTGCCGTGCGTCGTGCAGTGCCGCAAGCAGCGCGGCATTGCCGAAGGCATCGACATACCCGGCGCCGGCGGCATGGGCTGCTCGGGCGACGCGATCCCCTACACGCCAGGACGGCCCCGCGCAATTGAGTACCACCTGGCAGCCGTTGCAGAAGTCCGCCAGGGCTGGAGCATCAAACAGGTCCAGCACCTGCCCATCGACGCCTTCCGGCCAGACCCGCGACTGGCGTTGGCCGGCCCGTATGCGTACGGCCTGTGGCAGCAACTGCGCCAGTGCCGCACCGCCCACGGCCCCGCCGGCGCCGATCAGTCCGATCAAGGGCCGGCTCATGCGTGCACCTGCGCGCCCAGCAGGGCGGGCAGCCATTGGCTGACATGGGGCGTGTGCATGCACGACACATGGTCGCCGCTGATGCTGTGCAGGCTGATGTTGCCCAGGGCCAGGTCATTCCAGAAACCGCGCATGTCACCTTGCAAACCGGGCAGGAAGTGCAGGGTTTCGTCGTCCAGCAGGATGCGCAGGTCGCCGGTGAATGGCGCCGGTTGATAGCGCGCTACCGCGTTGAGGCTGTGGCGGAACACGCGGAACAACGCCTGCACCTGCTCGGCCGGCATCGGATCGGCCTGGCTCCGCACCTGGGCCGCGAGCGCTTGCAGGCGCTGGTCGCTGGGTTGCTGCGCCAGTTGGCGGTAGCTGGCGGCGATGGGCGCCCATTCGCCGTCCAGCTGTTGCAGGCAGTCCGCCGGCAACTGCCGGCCATGACGCTCGATCAGATGGGCCAGCGCGCGGTGCAGGCCAGCGTCATCGACGGCATGTCCGGCGGCGTGGATGTCGGCACCCAGCAGGCGGCCAAAGGCTCGTTCCAGCAACAGCTCGTCGGCGATTTCGTAGCGGAAGCGATCACTGCTGATGATGCTTACCGTGCCCACATCGGCTCCGGCTTCCAGCAGGCAGCGCGCGACTTCGGTGGCCAGCAGGCCGCCCATGCAATACCCCACCAGCTCGAAGCGCATCGCGCCATGGGCCAGCAAGTGCCCGGCATAGTGTGCGCCCAGCTGCTCGATCAATTGCTCGGCATCCAGCGCAAGATACGCACGCTCATCCAGCAGGCTCAACCCGAGGATCGCGCCCTGGCGCTGGGGCGCGTTGCGCAGTGCAGCGAGCACGCCACGGTAAGGCGCGAGGGTGCCGCTGCCGTCGTGCAACAACACGTGCACGGTGCGACATGCCGGGTCGCGCGCCGGGGCCAGCACGCTCAGCGGTGATGCACCGGTGTGGGCGTCGGTGGACGCTTGCACCGAGGTGTCCTGCAAGCGTGCCGCGATGGCCTTGATCGTCGGCTCGCGGAGCATTTCCCGCAACAGGCGATCCCATTCCCAGTCCGCCGCTTCAGGCAGTTGCTCGCGCATCTTCGCGACGATCTGTGCCACCAGCAGCGAGTCGCCGCCGGCGGCGAAAAAGTCCTGGTCACGGGTCAGTTCGGTGCAGCCCAGGGCCTGGCTCCACAGTTGGGCAATACGCCGTTCCAGCTCGGTTTGCGGGGCTTCACCGCTGTCCATCAAGTGACTGTGAGCGTACAGGCGCTCAGCCAGGCGGGCGCGGTCGACTTTGCCGTTGGCCGACAGCGGCAATCGCTCCAGCACCTGCAACTGACTGGGCAGCATGTACGCGGGCAGGCGCTGTTGCAGGTAGTCGTGCAACTGCTCGCTGCCCAGCGCCACGCGGCGTGCAGGGAAGCACGTGACAAAGGTGGTCTGGCCGGCGCAGTCGAGCACGTCATGGGCTTCGGGCCAGGCCGCCACCAGTTCGGCACCGGCATCGCTGAACAGCGTTTGCCACTGGGCGCGGCTGATAAAGGTCTGGTCGCTGCCGGCGCGCAGGTCGGTAAACCCGTCCAGGCCTTCCTTGAACTCCATGGAGGTCAGCAGCGAGAGGATTTCCCGCGTGGCCTCCATCACCACCAGGTGCCCACCCGGTGCCGCCAGTTCCCGCAGGTTGTTCAGCACCGTGGGCGCATGACGAGCGTTGTGCAGCACGTTGGCGCAGACGATCAGGTCCCAACTGCCGGCATTCAAACCCTGGGTCAGTGCATCGCGGTTGATGTCGAACAAGCCGTAGCGCACCCACGGACGGTCGGCGAAATGCTCGCGCGCCTCGTTGATGAAGAACGTCGAGACATCGGTGAACAGGTAGTCCACCGCAAAGCCGTCCAGCGCCGGGATCAGGTCACGGCTGGTACCGCCCACCCCGGCACCGATCTCCAATACACGCAGCGGCTGGCCGAGGGCCGCGCGTTCGCGGGCGATCTGTCGGGCGCTGGCGCAGATCACCTGGTTCATGCAGCGCATCAGCAGGTTTTGGTTATAGGCCGCCAGCGCGGTGTCCATGTTGCCCTGGGGGAACAGCAGCGCCAGTGGATCGACCTCGCCGCTGAGCAGCTGCGGTAGGCATGCGCTGGACTGTTGCAGGTAACGCAGCAGTTCAGCGCCGTAGTTCAGGCGTTGCTCCAGGGTGGTCATCGCCTGCCAGCACTGCGCGCTTTGCTCGGGGCCCGGGGCTTCGCCCAGGCGGTAGTGGTCGGCCTCGTGCAGCAGCCAGCCCTCATGAACCAGCGCTTTCAGCCAACGCCGCATCAAGCGTTGATGGGCCAAGGCGACGCGGCATTGCTGCTGCACCTCGGCCACACTGTGGCGCGCCTGAGCGTCGCGGAACAGGCCGGCATCGCGCAGGGTCTTGAGGATGTCGAGCAGGGCGATGCGGTTGGCCATCGCCACCCACTCGGCGAACAGCGAGCGGTCGAGGTTCGCCGTGGCGTCGGCCCCGCACGCCAGGACACAGTCGGCCAGCGGCGCGGTGCGGGTGTCGGCGTGCTGGTGACGGGCTTCGACAAAGGCCGCCAGACGCCGCTCCATCGGGTTGTCGCCGCTGAGCAGCACCACGCCGTGGGCCACGTCCGGGTGCTCGTTGAGCAGGCTTTCGATTTCGCTCAGTTCGATACGGTGACCGCGCAGCTTCACCTGGGTGTCTTCGCGGCCAAGGAACTCGATCTGTCCGTCGGCGCGGTAACGTCCGAAGTCGCCGGTGCGGTACAGCCGCGCGCCACTGTGCGGGTGCCGGATAAAGCGCTGGGCGGTGCGTTCGGGATCATTGAGATAACCCTCTGCCAGGCCCACGCCGCCGATGTACAGCTCCCCGGCCACGCCGTCGGGACGGTCCTGGAAGTGTTCGTCCAGCACATGGAATTGCTGGTTGGCCAGTGGCGCGCCGTAGGGAATGCTGCGGGTGTTGGCCGGCACCTCGCCGATCTCATGGCCGATGGACCAGATCGCCGCCTCGGTGGCGCCACCCAGGCTGACCAGGCGCAGCCCCGGGCAGTGCGCCTTGATCGCAGCGGGCAGGGTGACGGCGATCCAGTCCCCGGACAGCAGCGCCGTACGCAGGCACTTGGCCGCGGCATACGGCTCGGCATCGAAGTAGCTGCACAGCATCTGCATCTGTGCCGGTACCGAGTTCCACAGGCTGACCTGATGCAAGTTGATCAACCCGGCCCAGTGCGCCGGATCGCTGCGTTGAGCCGGGTCCGGCAGCACCAGTGCGGCACCGGCGAGGAAGGTGCCGAACAGGTCGTACACCGACAGGTCGAAGCCCAGGCTGGCCAACCCCAACACCCGGTCGCAGGCGCCGAGTGCCACGCGCTGGTTGATGTCCAGCAGGGTATTGAAAGTCGCGCGATGGCTCATCATTACGCCTTTGGGCCGTCCGGTGGTGCCCGAGGTGTAGATCACATAGGCCAGGCTGGCCGGGTCGGTGGCGACCCGTGGCAATTGCTCGAACGGCAGCGGCGCCAGGCGCTCGACGGCGATCAGCTTTACCGTATTCGACCAACTGCGGCGTTCGGCCTGGGCGCTGTCGGTGAGCACATGATGGATGCGCGCGTCGTCGAGGATCGCGTCCCGGCGCGCGTCCGGCTGGGCGCTGTCGATGGGCACGTATACCGCACCGCGCAACAGCGTGCCGAGTACGGCTGCGACTTGGTCCACGCCCTTGTCCAGGGTGATTGCCACCTTGGCACCCGCTGCACAGCCTTCGCGGTGCAGGGCCTGCGCGACCGCATTGGCGCGCTCGGCGAGTTGCCGGTAGCTGAACGCGCCCTCGTGGCTGATCAAAGCGATGGCCTCGGGAGTGCGTTGCAGGCTGTCGATAAAGCCGTCATGCAGGCAGCCTTGGGGCCAGTCGACCTGGGTGGCGTTGCTGCGCACACGGCGCTCGGCCATGTCCACGGGCAACTGCGACGGGGTGGACGCCTGCCAGTCGGTCGCCGCTGCGGCCAACTGGCGCAGCAGCGTGACGAAACTGGCAAATGCCGCTTCGATCAGGCCTTCGGGAAACACGCCGCTGCGCACATCCCAGTTCACCTGCAAGCCTTGCGGGCCTTCGCTGACCTGGCAGTCGAGCCATACTTGCGGGGTCTGGGTGATGCCGTAGCCCAGGGTGGCGCCGCGCATGAACGGCCTGACGCTACCCACCCCCAGGGTGCTGGTGAACACCACCGGCATCAGGCTGCGACCGTGCACGCGGGCGCGTTCGCGCAGCACCTCGATGCCGGAGAAGGCATCGTGTTCCAGGTCTTGCCAGAGTTGTTCCTGCAACGCCGCGGCGCGCTGCTGGAAGTGGCTGTCCGGCGGGGGTTGCACGGCCAGTACGTTGACCGCGGTGAAGTCGCCCAGCACCTTGTCGATATCGGCGTGCAGCGCCGGACGCTTGAGCACGGTAACGCTGAGGCTGAAGGCAGAGCGGCGCGACCAGCGCCCGAGGGTTTCGGCGAACGCCGCCAGCACTGCCGCCGAAGGGGTGAGGCGTTGTTGCGCGGCATGGGTACAGAACTGCTGCCACAACGCGGGCGACAGGCCGTTGGCGTGGCGTTCGAAGCGCGGCGTGGCGCCGGTCTGGGGTTCCAGCGTCGGCAGTTCGGGCGCTGGCGGCAACTGGTCCAGGCGCTTCAGCCAATAATCCCGGTCGCGGCTGTGGCGCGCCTGGGCGGCGGGGGTGTCCCGGGCCGCGCGTTCGGCGAGCAGAGCGTCGCGGAAGGTCAGTCCGAGGGGCGGCAAGGGCTGTTCAGGGGCGTGATAGAGCTGGTCCAGCTCTGCCAGCAGACACTGGATGCTGACAAAGTCGGCCACCAGCAGGTCGATGGACAGGTGCAGGCGGCTGCCGTTGGCGCGCTGGCTCAGGCGCAGTTCATACAACGGCCAGGCGTCGGCGCCGTACACGCGATGGGCCAGGTCGTCACGGGTCGCCAGCAAGGCTTGTTGCTCGGCCTCAAAGGGCAGCTCGCGCAAGTCCTGGCTGAGCAGCACCGGCAGTTGCACCTCCGGCAGCACGCACTGATGCCCGGCCTGGGCGATCACCGCGCGCAGCATCGGGTGGCGCTGGATCAACTGGTGCCAGGCGCGTTCCAGCCGCTGCGGGTCGAGGGCCGGGCCGTCGAGTTCCACGTAGCCGTGGCAGCCCACGCCGCCGTAGTCATAGGCATCGCTGCGGCCCACCAGATAGGCGGCCTGCACATCGGTCAGGGCGAAGGGCTGGAACTGATTCGCGGGGTCGGCGACTACCGTCGGTTGCTGCGGGCTGAACCACTGCAACAGCTGCTCCTTGTGCTCGCGCAGGCGTTGCTTGAGTGCCTCGTCCAGGGCGCCGGCCGGTGCGCGAAAACGCAGTTGGCCGTCTTCGGCCCACAGGCGGATACCCAGGGCTTCGCATTCGGCGAGAAATTGCGACAGGTTCAATGGGGAATTCATAAGGTGCCTTCCTCGAAATGCTCGGCGTGGTGTTCGGTGTGGCTGCCCAGGTAGTCGCACAGGGCGGCGATGCTCGGATGAGCGAAGAGTTCGCGCAGGCTCAGGGGGGCCTGGCACAGGTGTCGGCGCTTGAGGATTTCCACCAGGCGCGTGGCACTCAGGCTGTCGCCCCCCAGCAGGAAAAAATCACTGTGACGCCCGGGGATCGGGCGTTGCAGCACCTCGGTCCAGGCTTCGATCATGGCGTTTTCCAGAGCGCCCTGCGGCGCATCGCTGTGTTCGGCGGCACAGTCCAGCAGCCGTTGGCGCACCGCAGTGCGATCGGCCTTGCCATTCGCGCTCAGGGGCAACGCATCCAGAATGTGCAGGCTGGCCGGCACCATGTAGTCCGGCAGGCGCTGGCGCAGGTGTCGGCGCAGCACGTCCAGCGAGACTTCGGCGTCCACCACCACGGCGGCGGCCAGGCTGGGCGGGCTGCCCAGGGTCACGCTCAGCGCCTGGCGTACCTGGGGGCAGTCGAGCAGGGCGTTGTCGATTTCTCCCAGCTCAATGCGATGGCCGCGCACCTTGACTTGTTGGTCGCGGCGGCCCAGGAACTCCAGGCAGCCATCCGGCCAATAGCGCCCCATGTCGCCGGTGCGGTACCAGCGCTGGCCGTCGCGCTCGACGAAACGCTCGGCGCTCAATTCGGGCGCGCCGCGATAGCCCATGGCGACGCCGCGCCCGCCGATCCACAGCTCGCCGGTGACCCAGTCCGGGCAGTCGCGCTCCTGGGTGTCCACCACGCGATAACACTGGTTGCCCAGCGGACGGCCGTAGGGAATCGATTGCCACTGTGCGGGCAGCGGCAGGCTCACCGGCTGGTAGTTGGACCAGATTGCCGCTTCCGTGGCGCCACCCATGGCGATCAAACGACAGCGGCCCTGACTGGCCGCGTGCAGGCGTGCGGGGAGGTCGAGCCCGATCCAGTCACCGGATAGCCACGCCTGACGCAGCGGCAGGTGGTCGGCCACGGTGAGCAGCATGTCCAGCAGCATCGGCACCGAGTTCCACAGCGTCACCCGGTGTTGCTGGATCAACTGGTGCCAGGCCACGGCATCCCGGCGTTGTTCTTCCTCCAGCAGCACCACGCTGCCGCCTGCCGCCAGTACGCCAAAGAGGTCGTACACCGAGAGGTCGAAGTCCAGCGCGGACACGGCCAGCAGACGGTCGTCAGCCTGGATGCCGAAGCGCTGGTTAAGGTCGTCCAGGGTGTTGCAGGCGGCGCGATGGCTGATTTGTACGCCCTTGGGTTCGCCGGTGGAGCCGGAGGTGAAAATCACATAGGCCGGGCTGTCGACCGAGGTGGCGAGCGGCGCCGCCAACGGCTGGCCGTGCAGCGCGAACGCCAGCCGTTCGGCGTCCAGCGTCAGACAAGTCCCTGCGCGCTGCTCGATGCGTTGGCGGCGCTCCAGGGGTTGACGCACGCCCATCGGCACATAACAGGCACCCGCGGCGAGTACGCCGAACAGGGCGATCACTGCGTCGGCCCCCCGAGGCAGGTGCACGCCCACGGCGTCCTCCGGTTGCACGCCCTGGGCCTGCAACCAGGCAGCTACGCGCAAGGCGCCATCGCGCAACTGGCCATAGCTCACGCGCTGCTCGCCGTCGATCAAGGCCAGGCGCTGCGGGTCGATGGCGAAGGGCGCGTCGAGCAGATTGCGTGGCGCGATCTCGACAGCGCTGGCATTGGCCTGGATGCGCACCCGGGTCTGATCGCCAGGCAGCGGCAGGTGCAGTGGTGCGTGCCAGTCAGCCTCGATCAGCCCCAGCAACGCGTGGGTGTAGCTGGCAAACGCGGCGTCCAGCAAACCGTCGGGGAATAGCGCGTCGACCGCGTCCCAGCACAGCACCAGCGCCCCGCGATGCTCATAAAGTTGGTGATCGAGCCACACCTGCGGAGTTTCCGACAGGCCACCGGCGACGAGATCGGGGAAGCCGACCGGCAGGTCTTGCAGCAGGTCATCCGCCAGCCCCAGGGTGCTGGTGAACACCACCGGCAGCGCCGCGGCCTGGGGGCCGACCCGGCGCGCCCGTTCGCGTTGCACCCAGATGGACGAGCATGCGGCGTGTTGCAGTACATCCGCCACTTGGGCCTGCACCGCCTGGGCTTCGTCGAGGAAACTGCTCCGGACCTGCGGGTAGACACTCACCGGCGCGAGCGAGGTGAAATCCCCCAGCACCCGGCCGATATGCGGATGGATGTCCTGGCGGTCGAACAGGGTCAGGTTGAGGGTGTGAGGCTGGCCGTCGCTGAAGCGCGCGAGGGTTTGCGCGTAGACGCTGAGCAACAGCACCGACGCCGTAATGCCGGACTCCCGCGCACGCTGGCGCAAGGCTTGCCACTGAGCGGCGGGCAGGCGGAACTCACGACGGCTGAAGTGCACGTCGCTCAGCTCCTGCGGCGCGGTGCGCAGCGGCAATGCAGGTGGGCCGGGCAGATCGTCGAGGCGCGCCTGCCAGTAGGCCTGGGCTTGCTGGACGCTGGCCGGGTCTGGTTGCACTTGCAGCACATAATCGCGAAACGACAGGTCGATGGCCGGCAACGGGCTGTCGGGCCGGGTGTAGATCAATGCCAGTTCCGCCAGCAGGCGCTTGATGCTCAAGCCATCCAGGGTCAGGTAATCGAAGAACAAGCCGACGCGGCAGCGGCCCTCGCCATAGCCCACGGTGTGCACCTCGTACATCGGCCACTGGCTGCGCTGGCGCGGACGCTCGGCCCAGCACTGCGCCAGGCAGTCGTGTGCGGCGTCGGCGGTGTCGACGTGATGCTGTTGCACGTGCATTGGCGCGACGCTGGCGAGGATCACTTGCTGGTGATCGCCGAGCAACTCGGCGCGGAGCATTTCGTGTCGCTGAATCAGTCGGTCCCAGGCCCGTTCGAAACGCGGGATGTCCAGCGCTTCGCCGTCCAGTTCGACCAGATAGGTAGTACCGCAGGACAGCGGCAGGCCCTGGCTTTGGCCATTCCAGTAGGCTTGCTGTACTTCGGTCAGCGGGAACGGTTGGTGACGCTGGTCCGGATCGGCCAGCAGGCGTTGTTCGGTGTGCACATCCGGTGCTTGCAACTGCGCGACGAATTCCGCCAGGCACGGCGTGGCGAACAGTTGCCGCAGGCTCTGGGCATTCGCCAGGCCGGCGCGGCGCAGACGTGCGCTGCACTGGGTGGCGAGCAGACTGTCGCCGCCGAGGCGGAAGAAATCGCTCTGGCGATACACCTGGGCGCCCGGCAGCAACTCGCGCCAGATCGCTGCCACCTGTTCCTCGCGTTCACCGCAGGGCGCTTCATTGGCGACCGCCTGTTGCGGACCGGTTTGGGCGGCCAGTTCCATCAGGGCGTTGCGGTCGAGTTTGCCGTTGGCGCTCAGGGGCAAGGTGTCGAGCAGCAGCCATTGGCTGGGCAGCATGTAGTCCGGCAGGTGCGTGCTCAACTGCTGACGCAGGGCGTCGGTGCACAGCGAACCTTCGCTGGGGACCACCGCCGCCACCAAGTGCAACGGCGTGCCCACCGCCAGGGAGACGGCCTGGCGCACCTGGGGTTGCAGGAGCAGGGCGTTGTCGATTTCGCCCAGCTCGATGCGATGGCCACGTACCTTTACCTGGTGGTCGCGACGGCCCAGAAATTCCAGACGGCCATCCGGCCAGTAGCGGCCCAGATCGCCGGTGCGGTACCAGCGTGCTCCCTGATGCTCGACGAAGCGTTCCGCGCTCAGTTGTGGTGCGCCCCGGTAGCCATCGGAGACTCCAGCGCCGCCGATCCACAACTCGCCGGCCAGCCAGTCCGGGCAGTCGCGACCCAGGCTGTCGACCACGCGATAGTACTGATTGCCCAGCGGCGTACCGTAGGGGATCGAGCGCCAGTGTGCCGGTAGCGGCAGCTCGACGGGTTGGAAGTTGGACCAGATAGCTGCCTCGGTGGCGCCGCCCATGGCGATCAAGCGGCAATGACCTTGGCTGGCGGCATGCAGCCGAGCAGGCAGGTCGAGGCCGATCCAGTCGCCGGACAGCCAGGCCATGCGCAAGGGCAAGCGTTCGGCCACGGTGAGCAGCATGTCCAGCAACAGCGGTACCGAGTTCCACAGTGTCACCTGATGCTGCTTGATCAGGCGGTTCCACGCGCTGGCATCGCGGCGTTGGCTGTCTTCCAGCAGCACCACGCTGCCGCCCACGGCCAGCACGCCGAAGAGGTCATACACGGAGAGGTCGAAGTCCAGCGCAGAGACCGCCAGTAGGCGGTCGTCAGCACCAATGGCGAAGCGCTGGTTGAGGTCATCCAGGGTATTGCAGGCCGCGCGATGGCTGATCTGCACGCCCTTGGGCTCACCGGTGGAACCGGAGGTGAAAATCACATAGGCCGGGCTGTCGGAGCGCACTGCCACGGGGGCGGACAGCGGTTCGAAGGTCAGGGCGTTGTCCAGCCAGGCCGGCTCGATCAGCGTGCGAATGCCGGCGCGTTGGCAGATGCGTTCACGGCGCGCCTGGGGTTGGTCGGGGCTGATGGGCACGTAGCAGGCGCCCGCCGCCAGCACGCCATACAACGCCAGCACCGCGCGGTGGCCACGGGGCAGGCAGACGCCTACCGCGTCACCCGGCTGAACGCCCTGTTCCAGCAAGGCGGCGGCAATGCGCAGGGCACCTTGTTGCAGGCGTGCGTAGCTGATGCGCTGGTCGCCGTCGATCAGCGCCAGGCGTTCGCCTGGCACGGCGAATGGGGCCTGGTACAGGGTGCGCGGTGCAACCGGCAGGTCGGTGGCGTTGACCTGCGCGCGTGTACGCTGTTGCGCCTCCGGCAGGTGGGCCAGTGCCGGAGCGTCCCAGGTCGCATCATGCTGCAGGTCGTGGAGCAGCGCGAGGTAGGCACCGAACATACTGTCCAGAAGGCCTTCGGGGAACAGCGCGTCCTGGGCATCCCAGGCCAGCAGCAGGCCGCCGTCTTCTTCGTAGACCTGATGATCGAGCCACACCTGCGGCGTCTGGGAAATCATATGGCTGAGGGTGCCGAGGGTGTGTGCTGCCTCGGGGCCGAGCAGTGGTGTCCCCAGGTTGCAGGCGAACACCACCGGGGAAAAACTGCGCTGACCGGCGCCGCGCTGGGCCAGGTCGCGTTGCACCTGCACGCCGGAATACTCGGCATGTGCCATGTCGCGGTGGAACTGCGCCTGCACGTTCGACAGTTGCGTGGCGAGGCTGGCGGGTTGGCGCAGGTCGACTTCGAGCAAAAGCAGGTTGGTGAAGTCGGCGACCACCTGGTCCAGCCCTGGCGTATCGCCCTGGCGATCGAACAGCGGCAGGTTGAGCAAAAAGTGCGGCACCTCGCTCCAGCGTCCCAACACTTGGGCAAAGGCTCCGGCGAGCAGCATGGCCGGGGTGAGCTGACGTCGCGCGGCGGCATCGCGCAGGCGTTGCCACACCTCGGCGGGCAGGTGTTGTTGGCGCCGGGTAAAGTGCACCTGTGCGATGGCGTGAGGTTCACAGGCCAGGGGTATGACGGGGCCGGCGGGCAGCTGATCCAGGCGCGCTTGCCAGTACTGCGCGGCGCTCGCCCTGGGGGCCGTGCGCCGGGCCAGGTAGTGGGCGAAATGCCAATCGCGCCCGGCTTCGGGCAGGTGTTCATCGCGGTACAGCGCGGCGAGGTCGCGCAGGATCAGGTGCAGGCTGTGCACGTCGGCCACCAGCAGGTCGAGGTCGAGATGCAGGCGGGTGCGTGCTTCGGGCAGCAGGCTCAATTGCAGTCCGGCGACCTCGCCGCGCTCCACCGCCAGTTGCCGATGGGACAGGCCTTCGCGAATCTTCAACAACGCTTGTTCGCTGGCACCCGGCGTGAGGTCGCGCAGGTCGTGAACCTGAAGCGCCGACAGGCCTTCATCCAGGATTTGCTGGCGGCCTTCATCGTCGAAACGTGCGCGCAACATGCCATGCCATTGCTGCAAGGCCTGCCAGGCAGATGCCAGGCGCTGCGGTTCGAGGCCATGGCCGTCCAGTTCCAGGTAGGCGTGGCAGCCGACGCCGCCGAGCACCTGTTCGGCGCCGCGACCGATCCAGTAGGCATGTTGCACATCGGTGAGGGCGAAGGGTGCGGCGGGGTCGATGTCGACGTGGGTGTTGGCGGCCTGGCGCGGTGCGGCGGTCAGGCGTGGCAGCCAATGGGCGAGAGTGGGTTGTTCGATCAGGTCGGCGAAGGTCACCGGCGCACCGGCCTGGCGCCATTGGTTGACCAGGCGCATCAGGTGCAGGGAGTCCAGGCCCAGTTCGATCAGGTTGGCCTGGTCGTCCTGGGCGGGACCGCCGTGCAGCAGTTCACCGATCTGTTCGCGCAGGTGCTGCGAGGTCAGCGCGCTCATGGCTGCACCTCGGCGGCGCGCTGAGTTTCCGCGGCCAGCAGCTTTACATGGGGCGCGATGCTGGCGAGTTTTTCGCGGGTTTCTTCCAACTCACGCTCGGGCAAAGACAATGACACAATCCCCGCGCCGGCTTGCACCCAGGCCTCACCCTGGTCTTCGAACACGCTGCGCAGCACCAGCGCGGCGTCGAGGCTGCCATCGCTGTCGGCGATCATCACGCAGCCGCTGTACAGGTCACGGCTGCGGCCTTCGTGCTCGGCAATCGCGGAAATGGCTTCGCGCTTGGGAATGCCCGAGGCGGTTACCGCCGGGAACAACGCGGCAAAGGCATGCCAGGCATTGCAATCGGGCTTGAGCCGGCCTTTGAGGCGCGAACTCAAATGCTGCACGCTGCCGCGTCGCGAGATGCCCATGAATTCACTGACGCCCAGACCCTGGACTTCACAAATCGGTTGCAGCTCCTCAAAGGCGAGCTTGACCGACACGGCGTGCTCGGCGATCTCCTTCGGGTCCTGGTACAGCGAATGGCGCAGTTGGGCTTCTTCCTGTGCATCGCGGCCCAAGGCTCGGGTGCCGGCCAGCGGCTGGGTGCTGACGGCCCCGCCGGCACTGACTTCCACCACGGTTTCCGGGCTGAAACCCACGCAGGAAAAACCGCCTTGATGGTGCAGGAACGAACGCGCCGGGGTGTTGGCGCGGCGCCCGGCGCGGTAGCTGGCGATCAGGTCGACACGTCCTTCGAGGGGCACTTTGCGCGACAGGATGATCTTCTGGTAATCGCCACGAATAATCTGCGCCACGGCGCTCTCCACCTGGGCGCAATAGCGCGCCGCATCGTGCCGGGCAACATCCACCTGGGCGGCTCGGGGCATGGGGCGGTCGAGGACGCATTCGGCGTCCAGTGCCTGCACACGACTCTGCGCGGCACTGAGGGCAGTCGCGTGCAGGGCACGGATCAACACGCTGCCTTCACGGATACGCAATTCCAGCGGCGGGATATCCAGTTGCAGCAGTGGGCGACTACCGGGCAGGTCGCTCAGTTGATGGAAGCGTCGCGCCAGTTCGAATGTGGCGGTGCCGTAGGCGCGCCAGTGTTCGAAAGGCAGCGCCTGGGCGGCTTTTTCCAGGGCCAGCGGAATGTCGTCGGCGGACCAGCTCCAGCGCTGGCCGGCCACGTTCAATTGCACGCTGTTGCCGCTCAGGCGCACCTGGGCGCTGCTGCCGATGCCGAGGGACCATTCGCCCTGATGCTCGTAGAGGGTCAGGTCCTGGGGCAGGTAGTCACCGGCCAATGCGGCGGCCAGTTCCTGGGGCGCGGCGCTGATGGGTACACGGCATTCCAGGTAGCGCTGGCGGGACTCGGCATTGGGCTGGAAGCGTTGTTGCAACTGGCGCTTGTCGAGTTTTCCGACGCTGGTCAGCGGCCAGCTGTGCAGGGTTTCCAGCTGGTCCGGCCACTTATGGCGAGGCAGGCCCAGGTTCTGGAAATGCTGGTGCAGGGCACCGAGGGTGAAGGGTTGCGGCTGGCGCAGGATCACGCAGGCGCACACGCGTTCACCCAGGCGTTCGTCGTTGAGGGCGACCACGGCGGCGTCCTGCACCAGGGGGTGTTCGCGCAGCAGTTGTTCGATTTCGGCGGCGGCGATTTTTTCCCCGGCGCGGTTGATCTGTTCCTTGATGCGGCCTTCGACCACCAGGTTGCCGTCGGCGGTCCGGCGCGCCAGGTCGCCGGAATGGAAGAAGCCGGCGGCGTCGAATACCTGCTGATTGTGCGCCTCGGCACGGTAGTAGCCGCGAATGGTGTAAGGGCCGCGCACGATCAGCTCACCCACGTCACCCTCGGCCACCGGCAGGCCGTCGGCGTCTACCAAAAGTACCTCGTCGGCGGTGCAGAGCGGGCGACCCTGGGTATTGAGGATGACCGCCTGCGGATCATCCAGACGGGTGTAGCACAGCAGGCCTTCGGCCATGCCGAATACCTGTTGCAGGGCGCAGCCAAGGACCGGGGTGACCTGCGCGGCGACATCGATGGATAGCCGCGCGCCGCCCACCTGCAACAGGCGCAGGCTGGACAGGTCGCTGTGGTCCCATTCCCGAGCCTGCAACCACAGCTTGACCAGTGGCGGTACCAGCGCGGTGTGGGTCACACGGTGACGTGCGATCAGATCGAAGGCTTCATCGGCCCCGGCGGTGCGGGAAAACACCACGCGCCCGCCGCAGGACAAGGCGCCGATCAACCCCGGGCAGGCCAGCGGGAAGTTGTGGGCGATGGGCAGCGCGGCGAGGTACACCGCCTCCTGGTCGAACCCGCACAAGCGCGCCGAAGCCATGGCGTTGTAGGCGTAGTCGGCGTGGCTGCGGGGGATCAACTTGGGTGTGCCGGTGGTGCCGCCGGAGAGCAGCAAGAGCGCGGTGTCGTGTGGGTCCACCGGCGCCGGTTCGTGTACGGCGCCGTCGACCCGGGCCAGTGCCACGCCGCGTTGGGCGACTTCACCGGCAATGATCAAGTGGCGCAGGGAAGGGCACAGGTCCAGTTGGCGTTCGGCCATGGGGCGGTAGTCAAAACCCAGGAAACGTTCGGCGACGATATAGGCGGTGGGTTCGGCCAGTTCGCACAGGGCCTGGATCTCGCGCTCGCGGTGCGCCGGCATGGCCAGGATCGGCCATGCGCCCAGACGCAGCAGGGCGAACAGGGTGCGGGCGAAGTCGATGCCGTTGGGCAGTTGCACCAACACGCGGTCGCCACTGTGGATGCCGAGGTCAGCCAGCCCGCCGGCCAGGCAACACACCTGGTGTTCGAAGTCGCGGTAGCTCAGTTGTCGCTCACCTTCGATCAGGGCAATGCGCGGTCCGAAGGCGCGGGCCCAGCCTTGCAGATGCTCGTTCAGGCTCTGGGGTTGCCACAGTCCGCCGCCGGTGAGGTGCTGGGTCTGGGTGTCACGCCAATGAAGAGGGTGCATGGATCGGGCTCCTTGTGAGGGTCGCTGGAAATCGGGTTTGTTGAGAATCATTCTCCTTATTCGACGAGTGGACTGCCCGAAACCGAACGTCATGGCCCTGATCCGAATTTTTTGGTTACAACCTTATGCCCAAAAGTGCGCAGTACCGGGCCAGCAATAATTCCCATCCGGGGGCTGTGTGAACCGATCAGGGGAGCCGGCGGCGGGCTGCTTGATCAATCATTCATCCACACTGAAAGCAGGCTGGGGGCCGCGATGAATATTGAACAGGCCGACACACCGCCACCGAGCTGGCGCTGGCTGCTACGGGGTCAGGGACGACGCTTGGGCCTGGCGGTGGCCATGGCTGTCGCGGCGGCGGCGGTGGAATTGCTGCCGTTTTTTTTGCTTGCCTGCGGGGTGAACCGGGTGGTGCTGGGCGGGCCCGGCCTGGGGGCGGACCTGACGGTGCTGGCTGGCTGGATGGCGCTGGCGTTGCTCGGCAAATATGCGCTCTACACCCTGGCGTACTACTTGAGTCATGTGGCGGCATATCGGGTGTTGCTCAACACCCGGCGCGCGCTGGTGCGGCATTTATCGTGGGCGCCGTTGCCATGGCTGAGTCGACTTAGCAGCGGCGAGCTCAAGCAGCGGGTGATCCAGGACGTGGAACGCATGGAGCAATTCATCGCCCACCACAGCGTGGAGTGTGTGGCCGCGCTATTGAGCCCGTTGTGGGTGTTTATCGCCTTGTGTTTTCTCGACTGGCGCCTGGCGCTGTGTGCCTTGTTACCGGTGCCGCTGGCGCTGCTGGCCCAGGCCTGGATGATGCGTGGCTTGGGCGAACGGTTGGCACAGTACGCCGGCGCGGTGGATGACCTGGACGGCGCCGTACTGGAGTTTTTGCGCAATGCGCCGCTGATGAAAGCCTTCCGCCAGGACGCGCGCTCGTTCAAGCGCATGCGCGAGGCCCTGGCGCATTACCAGCACCTGATCGGTCGCATGATCGGCCTGACGGTGCCCGGTTGGTCGGTGTTCGTGGTGCTGCTGGGAGCCAATGTGGCGGTGTTGTTCCCGGTGGGTATCTGGCTGTATGCGGCGGGGCAGTTGACTCAGGCCGAACTGGTGCTGGTGCTGATCCTCGGTACCGGCATGTTGCGCCCGTTGTTGCGGGTGGCGCGGCTCAATTCCCAGGTGCAGGAAATCATGGGCGGTGTGCGGCGTTTTGCGCCGCTGCTGGTGTGGCCTCGACCTGCCCACGGGGATGAGCACGCCTTGCGACAGCCGCTGGCGGTGAGCTTCGACGCGGTGTCGTTCAGCTATGACCGCCAGCCGCTGTTGCAGTACCTCGATCTGCACTTGCCCGCTGGCAAAATGACTGCGCTGGTTGGTCCGTCGGGCAGTGGCAAAAGCACCCTGGCCTGGCTGCTCGGCGGGTTGCTGGACGCCGACAGCGGGCGCGTGCTGCTCAATGGCGAACCGTTGTCGACACTCGGTGAAGCGGCCCGCGCGGCGACGGTGGGCGTGGTGTCCCAGGACGCCTTCATCTTCCAGGGCTCTTTGTTGGATAACCTGCGCATCGGCTGCCCTGAGGCGACACCTGCGCAAATCGCCACGGCCTTGCACGTGGCCCAGGCCGATGACTTTGTGCGCGCGTTGCCCCAGGGCCTGGACACGCTGATGGATGAGCGCGGGGTGCGTTTGTCCGGTGGCGAACGCCAGCGCATCGGCCTGGCCCGGGCGCTGCTGGCCGAGACGCCGATCCTGGTGTTGGACGAAGCCACCGCTTTTGCCGACAGCCGCACCGAGCAGCGTTTCTACCAGGCTCTGCGTGCTACCTGGCCAGACAAGACGCTGCTGGTGATTGCCCACCGCCTGACCAGCATCCGCGAGGCCGAGCAGATCGTGTTGCTGGAGCGCGGGACGATTCAGGCACAGGGCACCCACGCGCAATTGCTGGCAAGCAGCAGTACTTACGCGACGCAATGGCAGCATCAGTTCGACAGTGAAGACTGGACCATCCGGGAAGGGAGTACGCGGCATGCACGGGTTGATTGAAGGGCTGCGCCAAGTGGTGAGCATCGCCGATACCCGCTCGCGCCGACTGTGGCTGGGCCTGGGGCTGCGCGTGCTGGAACGGGCGTGCGCGATTGCACCGTTTTTTCTCGGGTTTGTGTGGCTGGTGAGTGAGCCCACGCTTTCTTTGTGGTGGCTGAGCATCGGTTTGCTTGGGCTGTTGGCGGCGCAGTTGGTGTGTTCGCACTTCGGCCAGCTCAACAGCTTTCTTGGCGGCTATGAATTGATGCAGGGTTACCGGCGGCACTTGCTCGACCATGTGGGGCGGCTGCCTCTGGGGGCGTTGCGTCAGGAGCGTATCGGGCATATGGGCGAGCGCTTGACCGAGGACGTCAAGCGTATCGAAACCCTGTTCACTCACGTGCTCGGCGAACTGCTGGCGGCGCTGGCGGTGCCCTTGCTGTGCATGCTGGTGCTGGTGTGGGTGGACTGGCGCCTGACCCTGGCCTTGCTGGTGACTTTGCCCGCGGGGTTCTGGTTGTTGAACCGGCTGAGCGGGTTCTTCCTGACCGCAGGTCGGCGCAAGCAGCACAGCTTTTTGCAGGCGGCGGGGCTGTTGGTGGAGTTTATCGCCGGGTTGCGCACCTTGCGCCTGTTCAATCGTGCCGATGCCTGGCGTGGGCGCCTGGACCAGCAGTTCAGTGAAATCGAACGGCACAGCCTCGGGGTGGAGGTGTGGGGCGGCAGTGCGATTCAGCTCTACCGTTTGTGCGTGGACCTGAGCCTGGTGTTGCTGTTGCTGACGGCGAGCGCGCTGGCGGACATGGGGCAATTGCCGTTGATGACCTGGTTGCTGTTCGCCCTGGTGACACCGCGCCTGCTTGATCCGTTGCTCGACGTGGCGGCCTACCTCAGCGAACTGCGCGGGCTGGCCCAGGCCCAGTCGCGTTTGCAGGCGTTGCTGGAGATCGAACCGGTTGAAGAGCCTGCCCGGACTCAGTCCATGGAGGGCCATGTTGTGCGTTTTCGTGAAGTGGGCCTGCGCTATCCCGAACAACCGGAGTGGGCGTTGCAAGGCCTGAATTTCAGCGTGGAGCCGGGGCAGATGCTGGCGATTGTCGGCCCGTCCGGCGCTGGCAAGAGCAGCCTGTTGCACCTGCTGGCGCGGTTTTATGACCCGCAGCAGGGGCGCATCGAATTGGGCGGAGTGGATATTCGCGAGCTGCGTCTGGACCAGCTCTACGCCGCGTGCAGTTTTGTGTTCCAGGACGTGCAACTGTTCGACGCCAGCGTGCTTGACAACGTGCGCTTGGGCAAACCCGAGGCCAGCCTGGCGCGAGTGCGCGAGGCGTGTATTCAGGCCGGTTGCGATGGGTTTATCCAGCAGTTGCCCCAGGGCTATGACACGCCGATCGGCGAGAATGGCCAGCGCCTGTCCGGCGGCGAACGCCAACGCTTGTCCATCGCCCGTGCCTTGCTCAAGGATGCGCCGATTCTGTTGCTGGATGAGGCCACGGCGTCGGTCGACCCGTCGGCCCAGTACGAGATTCAGCGCGCGCTGTCGCGCCTGGCCGAGGGGCGCACCGTGATCATGGTGGCGCACCGTTTGCGCACGGTGCGCCATGCCGATGTGATTCTGGTGCTCGACCGCGGCCAGGTCGTCGAGCGCGGCCGCCACGCTGCGTTGCTGGCGCAGGGCGGGCTGTATGCCGAGTTGTGGCAACAGCAGGCCGGCTGAGGCTTACTCGAGGGCGCCGCGCCGGGCATCGCGCGGCAGCACGCCGTACTGTTTGCGAAACGCCACGCTGAAGTGGCTGATGTTGCTGTAGCCGAGCATGGAGGCGGTGTCGGTCACCCCATGCTGTTGCAGCAGTTGGCGCGCCTTGCCCATGCGTTCACGCTGGAACAGCGCGTAGATGCTCACATCGAACATCGCCTTGAACCCGCGCTTGAGCTTGAGCTGGTTGAGCCCGGTTTCGCGCGCCAATTGCTCGATGGTTGGTGCGGCGCTGAGGTCCATCAGCAGACGTTCGCGCGCCGCCAGCAGTTGCTTCTGTTCGCGCCGGGAAATCTGCTCGCTCTGATCCTTGGGGTTGAACGCCTTGAGGTGCCAGGCGAGGAATTCCAGGCTGGCCGAATGCACCAGCAGCGGTGAGGCCGAATCATCCCCCAGCAGCCGCTCCAGGCGCAGTGCGGCGTCCTTGATGCGTTGGTTGCCGTGGGTGGTGTGCAGGCAGAAATTACCTTCGATGCTTTCGCCCAGGCGCTGGTAGTCATCACCGGCCAGTTCGCTGAGGCGTTGGGGGGTGATGCGCAGTTCGAGGTTGCGGTGGGCCGGGGCGAATTCCAGCTCGAAACGTTCAGCGGGAGCAAAGCTGGTCATCACCTGGTCTTTGCCCAGGTGCAGGCCCTTGCGGCCGACGCGTACGTCGATATCGCCGTTGAGCATGCAACTGAAATGCAGGTGAGGGTTGTCGTCGAGGGTGCTGATGCGCACGGCCTGGTTGGCGTCGAAGGTCACCAGGGACACCTCCAGGCCGGGCTGTACCACCTGGGTGCGCACGTGGCAACCGGGTGGCCCGGCCTGGGGGGCGGTTTCGTCGAAAAAGGTGGAAGCGCGCAACTGGTACATGGTCGTCCTCGCAGGCGACCGCCCAGAAGACCTGGGCGGGGGGCAGACGGCTCGCAAGTTTCCCTGTTCCTGCGGTGCGCCGGTTGGCGTCACCGCATTGCCCGGAAGTCCCTGCGAGCATTCAAGATGTGTCGCAGGTTATTACTAACGGTTCTCATTTGCAAGGTTGTAACACCGCGCTTCAGAACTCCATGCCGACCCGTACACCCAGGGTGCGCGGCTGGCCGGCGATGACCATGCCGTTGGACATGGCGCGGGTGAAGTAGGTGGTGTCTCCCAGGTTCTTGCCGAACAGGCCGATGGTCCATTGCTTGAGGCGATAGTCGATGTTGGCGTCCCACAAGGTGTACGCGTCCTGGGACTGCGTCGCGTTGGGGTACAGGTAGGACTGGCCCTGGCGGGTGAGGCCGGTGCCCACGGTGATATGGTCGGTGGCGGCCCAGTCCATCGACACGCCATAGCTGTGCTTGGGTGTGCTGGGGAACTGTTTGCCGGAGTAATCGACGGCGCCGCGGGTGTAGTCGTCGAACTGGGCTTCCAACAGACTGGCGTAGGCGTTGACTTGCACCGAGTCCAAGGGACGTACGGTAGCGGTGAGTTCCAGGCCCTTGTTGTGGGACTTGCCGGCGTTGCTGGTGGAGGTTTGGCCACCGCCATCCTCGACGATCACTTGCTGATCACGCAGGCGGGTGTAGAACACATCGGCACCCACTTCCCACACCTTGCTCGGCGCGCGATAGCGATAACCCAGCTCGGCGTAGCTGCCGTACTCGGGGTTGTAGGCATCGCCGGCGGTGGCGGCGGTGGTGGAGTAGGTGTTGAAGCCCGAAGCCTTGTAGCCGCGCGCCAGCACCAGATAGGTGAAGTGTTGTTCGCTGGGGCTGTACTCCAGGCTGAAACGCGGGAGTGCCACGGTCTCGCTGACCTTGCGGTCGTTGAACGATTCGAGGCTGGCAAAGGCGGTGTCCGGCACGCCGTCACCGTCGCTGTCGAACAGGCCGCCTTGCTGGCTGCTCCAATCCATGGTGCGGCGGTTGTGTTCCACGCGCAGGCCGACGGCGGCGCGCCATTCCGGCTGGAAGCGCCAGCCCAATTCGCCGAAGGTTGCCACGGTGTCGCCTTCGACTTTGGCCTTGGTGTCGCTGAGGAAAAACGGGCTCAGGTCGAACGTGTAGGGCGCGTCACGCCGCACATGGGAGAGGAAACCGCCCACCAGCCAGTCGATATTGCCGTTTTTGCCGTTCAGGCGCGCTTCGCCGGAGTATTGGCGAGTCTTCATGTCGTAGCCGGTGGGGCCGCCGAACAGTGACTTGGGCAGCCAGTAATCCCATTCGGTCTGGTTGGCGCCGACGTTGACCACCAGTTGGGTGTCATCGGCAAAGTGTTTGCGGTATTCGCCGGTGAACAGGGTGTATTCGGTGTTGTTGGTGCCGGGGTCGGTGGCGTTGGACTGGTACTTCTTCGCCAGGTCGCGGGTAGCGAAGTAATCGTTATCGCCATGGGTGTTCATGTGGTGCAGGCCGAAGCGCCATTCGCCGCCATCGTCGTCCAGATGCAGCAGCTTGATGCGCCCGAAGCCGCTGTCCCAACCGGCGGTGTCGTGCCGGCCCAAGGTGGAGTTGGCGATCATGCCATCGTTCTTTTCACCGCCGACGGTGACGCGTACGGCGGTGTTCTCGGTCAGTGGAAGGTTGCCGGTGACTTCCGCGCGCTGTTGGTTGTGGGTGCCGTATTCGAGTTTGACCTTGCCACCGGCGGTGAACTCCGGGTCGCGGGTGCGCAGGGCGACCAGGCCGCCCATGCTGTTCTGCCCGTACAGGGTGTTTTGCGGGCCGCGCAGGATCTCGATCTGGTCAAGGTCATACAACTGGCCGAGTACCAGGCCGTTCATCGGCACGCCGTCGATGTATACGCTGTTGCTGATGCTGTCGCCTTCGTCATCGGAAAAGCCCAGGCCGCGAATCGTCAAGGCCGGCGTGTGCCGGGTGAAGGTGCTGAAATACAGGTTGGGCTGGCGCTGGGCCACATCGCCCAGGGTGTCGAGGTGGCTGTCCTCGACCTTTTCGCCCTTGATAACGCTGACGCTGTTGGCCGTCTTGAACTGCGGCGTGTCTTGCTTGGTGGCGGTGATGACGGTGGCGTCCAGCTCTTCGATGTTGACGTCGGCAGCCATTACCGGTTGCATCAACGGCAGGGTGCAGGACAACAGCAGGGCACAGCGTACGGCTTGGGAAAGGGAAGAACGTTCCATGGGGTCCACGCCTGAAGGGGAATGGTGCAAATGATACGGGTTCTCATTTTGCGCACTACCCGATTCGGGTTTTAAATCACCCGATTGCAGTGCAACGTTGCTAGCCTTTTGCCTCCTTGAGCGCAATGGTCGCCGGCGACGGAGATTTCAACGCCCCGGTACGGTCCGCCAGATAACGTGCCGGCGGCTGGCCCACGGTCTTGCGGAACATGGTGATAAAGCCGCTGGCGTTCTCGTAGCCCAGGTCCAGCGCCACGCGCTGCACGCTCTCGCCCTTGGCCAGGCGTTGCACCGACAGGATCACATGCAATTGCCGGCGCCAGCGTCCGAAGCTCAGGCCCAGTTCCTCCAGCAGCAGGCGGGTCATGCTGCGCTCGCTCATGCCGATGCGCACGGCCCATTGGTCGAGCGTGGCCTTGTCGGCCGGATCGGCCAGCAGGCGATTGGCCAGGCGCCGCAGCCGCAGGTCCCGAGGCATGGGTAAGTGCAGGTCTTCGACCGGCGACTGGGCCAGTTCATCCAGCAGCGTGCCGATCAGGCGCCCTTGTGCGCCCGCTTCGTCGTACAGCTGTGGAAAGCCAACGGCCTTGCTGATCAATTCATGCACCAGCCCCGACACCGCCAGGGTGCAGCACTTGGAGGGCAGGGCGTTGGCGGCCTGCGGATCGATCAGCAGGCAATACACCTGCGCTTCGCCGTTGCCGCGCGCCGCATGGGGAATGCTGCCGGGTATCCACAGCGCGCACTGCGGCGGCACCAGCCAGATCCCCGCTTCGACTTCGCAATGCACCACACCGCGCAAGGTGTAGATCAATTGACCCTTGAGGTGCTGGTGCTGCACGTGCTCCCAGCTTTCCGACGCACTGCTGGCACCCACGGCCACCACGGCGCGGGGGATCAGGTCGGCGTTCATGGCTATGTGCGGGTCATGGGTCTGGAGACGATGCTGTTTCATGGCGCTACGACAGGTTGGCTGAATTGCGAAATAGTCTGGCTATTCTGTGCAATGCCGTCCAGTGGCTTGGCGATTAAAGTGAGATCAGTTCTCAATAAGGAGCTCAGTCATGCGATTCGACAGTTCAACGTTTCCCGTGGTGAATATCTTGTTCGACGCACCCAGCGACAGCGGGCCGGAGGAAGTTTTCGGAGCCTTCGAAGGCTTGTTGGCGCGCCAGCAACCGTTCGTGCTGCTGCATGAAAAGGCCGTCGACGAACACAACCACGAACATGCCCATGAGGAGCGCCGATACGCTTCGATCTGGATGAAAAAGAACCGCCAGGCGCTGCGCATGTTCGTCAAAGGCATGATCCAGGTGGAGCCCAGCGCCGCCAAGCGCCTGGCGCTCAAACCGTTCACCGTGACGTTCGGCAAGGCCTGGGGTTATCCGCTGCTGGTGGTGGAATCCAGTGATCGCGCCTGGGCGTTGGCGCGGGATGTGCTGGATGAGCGGGTGTCGGATGTGGCGCAATTCTGAACAACGGCACACTTCCACAGGGGATTGGCTGTGGCTGGAAAAGCGCTGCCAGCAGGGCCATCGCGCCGGGCGCATAGAGATCCAATGTGGGAGCTGAGTTGCTCCCACCGTTTCATCGAAGCGTCGTTCAGTCGATGCAGATCGCCCGGCCCAACTGGCCTTTCTCCACCGTTGCCGAGCAGCCGAAGTGGCCGTTGTCCGCCTGACAGGCGCCGGTCACCGGGCCTTTGCCCGATTGGGTGGTGACGCTGGTCTGGCATTCGCCTTCGCACTGGCTTGAATCGGTACAGGCCTTGCCCGCGTCCTTGTAAGGCGTGATGCATTGCCAGCTTTGCAATTTGCCGACCTGTCTCATCGTGCCGCCACCCGCCAGGCACTCGGAGGCGCTGGCATTCTTGGCCGGTGGCGTGGTGGTGTGTGGGGTCGAGGTGCAGGCGCTGACCAGCAGCAGGCTGGCGAGGGCGAGGTAGCGTTTCATTCGGGGCATCCTGAGTGCAGAAGGGGAGCGCATCTTAGCATCCGCTTCGGGTATCCTCCGCGCCCCGCGATCACTGATTCAACGAACCATGACAGCACAAGACATGCAGGCGATGCTTGCGTCGATTCTCGATGAAGTCCGCCCCCTGATCGGCCTCGGCAAAGTCGCCGACTACATCCCCGCGCTGGCCGATGTGCCGGCCAACCAACTGGGCATCGCCGTGTACGGCAACGACGGTTCGGCCTATTGCGCCGGCGACGCCCACACGCTGTTTTCGGTGCAGAGCATTTCCAAGGTGTTCAGCCTGGTGCAGGCCATCGACCATGGCGGTGAAACCATCTGGGAGCGCCTGGGCCACGAACCTTCGGGACAGCCGTTCAACTCGCTGGTGCAGCTGGAGTTCGAGCGCGGCCGGCCGCGCAACCCCTTTATCAATGCCGGTGCGCTGGTGATCTGCGACATCAACCAGTCGCGTTTCGCCGTACCGATCCTGTCGATGCGCGATTTCGTTCGGCGTCTGTCGGGCAACCCGCAGATTCTGGTGGACAGTGTGGTCGCCGACTCCGAGGCCCGGCATGGCGCGCGCAATGCAGCCATGGCCTACCTGATGAAATCGTTCGGCAACTTCCACAACGATGTGGACGCCGTGCTGCACAGCTACTTCAACTACTGCGCGCTGCAAATGAGCTGCCTGGACCTAGCGCGCGCGTTCAGTTTCCTGGCCAACGAAGGCGTGAGCGCCCACAGCGGCGAACAGATCCTCACTGCCCGCCAGACCAAACAAGTGAACTCGATCATGGCCACCAGCGGGCTGTACGACGAAGCGGGCAACTTCGCCTATCGCGTGGGCCTGCCGGGCAAGAGCGGCGTGGGCGGCGGGATCGTTGCTGTGGTGCCGGGGCAGTTTACGGTGTGCGTGTGGTCGCCGGAGCTGAATGCGGCGGGGAACTCGCTGGTGGGGATGAAGGCGCTGGAGTTGTTGAGTGAGCGGATTGGGTGGTCGGTGTTTTGAGGTTATAGGTGTTATTAGAAAACACGCTTAAAAACTGTCAGTATTGACAGGTTACGTTTTGAAGCGTGCGAGGAAAAATACGGGGTTCAACGTGCCACGCAGTGTGTTGGCGAGGAGCTATTCGTCAGGAGGATCCTGAAATGTCGCCGCTTACAGTGCTGCACGCGTTTCGCCAGCAGGTCGCTCAAAATCCAAAGCATCTGGCAGTCGTAGGCCTTGATCAGCAACTCACCTACGCTGAGCTTGACTGTCAGAGCGGCACCATAGCCGCGCATTTGCAGCGAATGCAGATCGGGCCCGGCGACTTGGTGCTGGTGCAGGCCGAGCGTTCGGTGGCCTTGATCATCGCGCTGCTGTCTGTGCTCAAGACCGGGGCCGCCTATGTGCCGCTCGACCGGGCACTGCCGCAAAACCGCAAGGAGTATATTGCCCGGCAATGTGGCGCCTCCCTGGTGCTTTCAACTCGGTTCGATGATCAGGCCGCGCTGCCCGATTGTCGCCTGGTCTCCGTCGACGAACTATTGGCCACGCCGCAAGCTTCAGTATTTCAGCCGGTCGAGATCACGCCTCGCGATGTGATGTACGTGATTTTTACCTCCGGGACTACCGGGAATCCAAAGGGCGTCGTCATCGAACATCGCTCGGTGATCGAATTGCTGCGGGTACACAACGCCAATCTGGGTATCGGCACGTTCAGCCGTTCCACGTTGATGGCAGCGGTGGGTTTCGATCTGAGCCAGGCGGAGATCTGGTCAAACCTGATCGCGGGTGCGTGCCTGTTTGTGCTCGATGAAGAGTCGCTGCTCAACAGTGCGGCGTTCCTGGCCTTTTGTGTGAACCATCACATCACCCATGCCTTTGTACCGACGTTAAGAATCTACGACGTTGTGAATGCCTCGCAACCGGACGGTCTGAAACTCGAATACCTCTACACCTGCGGGGAGAAACTGCATCCCGTCGCGCTGGAGCATTTGCCTTATCGGCTGGTGGATTGTTATGGCCCCACCGAAACGACGATTTTCGTGACCTCGCACGTCGTGCAGAGCAAACGACTGAAACGGCCTGACACCATCGGGTTTCCCATAGGTGCCTGCAAGGTGTACATCCTCGACGAGCAACAGCAGGAAGTTCCGGCGGGGGGTGTGGGCGAGTTGTGTATCGCCGGCCCTTGCCTGGCACGTGGCTACCTTGGGGCGCCTGAGCTGACTGCGCAGCGTTTCATCCATTCTGAAACCCTTGGTTGCCGCCTGTACCGCAGCGGCGATCAGGCCCGAACGCTGGAGGATGGCAGCCTTCAGTTCCTTGGCCGGCTCGATGGGCAAGTCAAAATACGCGGCTACCGTGTTGAACTCGGCGAGATTGAAGCGCGTTTGCTCAAGGAACCGGCTGTTCGAAGTGCTGCGGTCGTGGTGGTGGACGAGGGGACGCAGGCGGAAAAACGGCTGGTGGCGTTTGTCGTGCCCACCAGTCGAAAACTGCACCCGATGCAGCTGTCAGCCAACCTGCGCCGTAGCCTGGAGGCCGACTTGCCGGATTACATGGTGCCGTTCGAATACGTCTGTCTGGAGGTGTTGCCGAGTAACGCCAATGGCAAGACGGACAAGGTCGCCTTGCTTGAAAGGCTGAAGCATCAGAAACCCGGGTCCCTGGACGTTGAGCGATTTACCGACAAGCATCAGCTTGAGGTTGCACAGGCTTGGTCCGAGCTGCTGGGCCATGCCGAGTTTTCGCCGAACGACAGTTTTCTTGAAGTGGGCGGCCATTCACTGCGTGTTGCGCAGATGGCCCACCTGTTATCCGCTCGCTTCGGGCTGTCGGTGTCCGTTCGCGATGTCTATGAGCATGGCGTGCTCAAAGACCTGGCCGCCGAGCTTGGGCGTCGCACACAGGCAGGTGCGCAAGAGCGGATCCAGCCGGCGAGCGAATTCGAGAAAGACCTGTACCTGGACCCCGACACTGAGTTTTCAGACCATTTTGACGATGCTCAACTCAGTTGTCCCACCCACGTCCTGCTGACCGGCGCGACCGGATTTGTCGGTATCCATCTGCTCAAGGAGTTGCTTGAGACCAGCGAGGCCCTGATCCACTGTCCAATCCGTTGCGACTCACCGGCAGCCGGGCTGGCGCGGCTTCAGCAGATCAGCGAGCGCTATCACGTCCAGATACGGTCCGATGACTGGGCACGCGTGCAGGTTTGTGTCAGTGACCTGGCCAAGGCGAACATGGGGATAGAACCGGCGACCTATGCGTGGCTTTGTACGGCAATCGACGTGGTTGTGCATTCAGCCAGCGCGGTCAATTTCATCCGGCATTACTCGCACATGAGGGCCGATAACGTCGAAGGCCTCAGGCGTGTCCTGCGTTTTTGCGGTGACGGAAAGACCAAGGCCTTGATGCTGATGTCGACCATCTCGATTTACAGTTGGGGGCACCGTTACACCCACAAGCGCCGTGTGTTCGAGGGTGATTCCATCGATGAAAACCTGCCGGCCATCCGGCACGACTTGGGGTACGTGCAAAGCAAGTGGGTCATGGAAAAGATCGCTGATCTGGCGGCAGCCAAGGGATTGCCTTTGATGACATTCCGTCTGGGATATGCGACTTGTCACAGCCGCACCGGCGCCTGCGCCGAATACCAATGGTGGGGGCGGTTTATCAAGACCTGCCTTGATAAGGGCGCGGTGCCGGACCTGCATCAAATGCGCGAGGGTTTGACCACCGTTGACTACATGTCCCGGGCCGTCGCTCACATTGCCCGTCAACCCGCAGCCTTGGGCAAGAAGTTCAACCTGTGCCAGACCGCGCGCACTGACCTGAGCCTCAAGCAGTTTTGCGCGCGGGTTGGCCGGTATTACGGGCGACGTCTGGCGGTGGTGCCTTACGCACAGTGGGTAGCCTTATGGGAGCACGACCTGGAATCACTGCTTTACCCGCTACTGGGGATGTTCAAGGATGATATGCACCACGGTGAAACCATCCTCGAGCTGTACCAGCGCAACTACGCGTGGGATCGCACCAACACCCGGATGTTTTTACGGGGCAGCGGCATTCACGAGTCCGAATTATCCGGGGAGGTGCTGGCGCGTTATCTGGAATGGTTGCAGCGCCACGCCTGAAGCGTAACCGCCTCTTTAGAGCGTTACTTCTTCGTGGCCTCTGCATCGTAAATCGCATAAATCTTTTCGTAGCCCTTGGTCTCGAACACTCCCGTCCAGCCTTTGGGAATGGACACCGACTCGCCGGCCTTGACGGTGATCACCTTGCCGTCGGTGGAGGTGAGGGTTACGCCGCCGGCAGTGAAGTACAGGAACTCTTCATACGGCGTGCCCGGTGCGCCCAGTTCTTCGCGCATCGGGCCGGATTTGTACATGCCGGTCTGGAAGGCTTTGTCTGCGGATTCGTGGGTCACCACGTCAACGGTCGGAGCGCCGGCGAAGGTGCCTTTGACCGCGTCGGGGCGTGAGAAGATGCTGCCGCTGACTTGTTCGTGGGACGTCTTGGTGGGGCTGAGCGTGTCAGCCATGGCGACGCCAGTGCACAGCAGCGGGGCGGTCAGGAGGGCGACAGCGAGGGTGTGTTTCATGGTTCTCTTCCTTGGGCGAGCATTTTGCGGGGAATATTCGCGGGTATAACGTTTCAGCGCCGCTGAATATTCCCTGCAATCGACAATGCCTACAAGGACAGCCGATCCAGCAAGCTGTACCACGCCACGCCGGCACCGATGTAAAAACGCTGCAACCCGTGCATCGGCAGGCGCTGCAACGGGGTCACCGGGTAGGCAAACGTCGGGCGGCTGTCGCACAGCTTGCCAGCCAGTTGCTGGCCCAGGCTGGTGCACAGCGCGATGCCCCGGCCATTACAGCCCAGCGCCAGGGTGAGCCCAGGTGCGGGCTCGTGCACATGGGGCATGAAGTCCCGTGTGATCGCGATACGCCCGGCCCAGCGGTACTCGAATGCCAACGGCCCCAGCTCGGGAAACAGCAGCGCCAGCGAGCGCTCCAGATGGGCGAAATCCGTGGGCGAGCCGGGGTCGTTGAACAGCCCGCGCCCGCCCATCAGCAAGCGGCCATGGCTGTCTTTGCGGAAATACAGCAGCAACCTTTGTGCGGTGGAAACGGTTTCCTGTCCCGGCAAAATGCTGTCGGCTGCGCGTCCGCTCAATGGCCGGGTGGCGACGATAAAACTGTTGGCCGCCAGGATACTCTGGGCCATGCCGGGCCATAGGTTGCCGCTGTAGCCATTGGTGGCCAGTACCACTTGATCGGCCCGTACCTGGGCGCCGCCGACGGTGGTCAATTGCCAACCCGAACCCTGGCGCTGCAAGTCGGTCACTGCGCTCTGCCCATGAATCCGAGCCCCCGCCGTCAACGCCGCACCCACCAACCCACGGGCATACGCCAACGGTTGAATCGCCCCCGCGCGGCCATCCAGCCAACCCCCGGCAAAGGCCGTGCTGCCCATGCGTGAAGCCACGGCGCTGGCGTCCAGGCGCTGCACCGGCACGCCGCGCTTGGCCCATTGATCGGCCCGGGCGTGCAGCCCGGCCACGCCTTTTTGGCTGTACGACACCTGCATCCAGCCTTTGCGTACCGGGGCGCATTCGATGCCGTGCTTGTCGATCAAGTTGAACACCAGGTCTGCCGAATTCGACACCGTGGCAATCAACGGCTCGGCGCGTTCCGGCCCGTACAGGCGCACCAGTTGTTCAGGGTCGTATTTGAGTGTGGGGTTGACCTGTCCGCCATTGCGCCCCGAGGCGCCCCAGCCCGGCTCATTGGCTTCCAGCACACATACGTTTACGCCGCGCTCGGCCAGGTGCAGCGCGGTGGACAGGCCGGTATAGCCGGCGCCGACGATGGCCACATCCACGTTTATCGATTCGCTCAACGCGGGCGTCGGCACCGCCGCCGGCGCGGTCGCTGACCACAATGACGTCATGACAGGCTCCGCGTTTCGCCAGTGGGGTGCAGCACGCGGCGCAGGAAGTCCTGGGTGCGCGGTTGCTGCGGGTTGCCCAGCACTTGCTCGGCCGGGCCGCTTTCGACGATGTAGCCGCCGTGCAGGAAACACACGCGGTCGGCCACTTCGCGGGCGAAGCCCATTTCGTGGGTGACCACGATCATGGTCATGCCTTCATCGGCCAGGGTGCGCATCACCGCCAGCACGTCGCCGACCAACTCCGGGTCGAGGGCCGAGGTCGGTTCGTCGAACAGCATGGCTTCGGGTTTCATCGCCAGGGCGCGGGCAATGGCCACGCGTTGCTGCTGGCCGCCGGAGAGTTGTTCCGGGTAGGCGTCGGCCTTGGCGCTCAAACCGACTTTTTCCAGCAGCACCAAGGCTTCTTCGCGAGCTTGCCTGGGCGACTCGCCTTTGACGTACACCGGGCCTTCCATGACGTTTTCCAGCACCGTGCGGTGTGGGAACAGGTTGAAGCGCTGGAACACCATGCCCATGCGGCTGCGCAGGGCATGCACGCTCTTGCTGGCGCGCTGCACCGTTTCGCCGAACGCGGTGATGCTGCCACCGTCGTAGGCTTCCAGCGCATTGATGCAGCGCAGCAGGGTGGACTTGCCCGAGCCCGAGGGACCGATCAGACACACCACCTCGCCTTTGGCCACGTCGAGGTCGACGCCATGCAGCACGCGGTGGCTGCCGTAATGTTTTTGCAGTTGGCGAATCTCGATCATGCTTTTTTCCTCCGGCTCAGGTGCTGTTCCATGCGGCGCAGGGCATACACCAGCGGCAGGCTCATCAACAGGTAGAGCAGGGCGACCATGGTGTAGACGGTCATGTTCTGGAAGGTCGACGAGGCGATCAGTTGGCCCTGGCGGGTCATCTCGGCCACGGTGATGGTCGACACCAGGGACGAGTCCTTGAGCATCATCACCAGTGTGTTGCCGTAGGGCGGCAGGGCGATGCGAAACGCCTGGGGCAGGATCACCCGGCGCATCATCAGTACCGAGCGCATGCCCAGGGCCTCGGCGGCTTCGCGCTGGCCCTGTTCGACGGCGATGATGCCGGTGCGAAAGTTCTCGGCCTGGTACGCCGAATAGGCGATGCCCATGCCGATCACACCGGCATAAAACGCGGTGAGGTGTACACCCATGTCCGGCAGCACGAAGTAGATGTAGAACAACTGCACGATGATCGGCAGGCCACGGATCACATTGATGATGGTGCTGGCCACCCACGACAACGCACGGATCGGCGACAGCTTGAGCAACGCCAGCACCAGGCCGATGGCACTGCTGAGCAGGAACGACAGCACGGTGATCTGGATCGTCACCCAGGCGCCTTGCAGCAAAATAGGCAGGAAGTCCTGGGCGTTTTGCAGGAACTCACTCAGGTTCATGGGCGCACCTGGGCATCGAGCCCCCATTTCTTGAGGATGCTGTCCAGGGTGCCGTCGGCCTTGATGCTGGCGATGGCGCTGTTCAGGCGTTCCAGGGTTTGCGTGTCGCCCTTGCGCACCACCAGGCACACTTCGCCGACGTTGGCGGGCTTGTAGTCAGGGGCAAGCTTCACGCCTTTGAACAGCTTCTGGCGAATCTGGTACGCCACCACCGGCTGGTCGCCTACGGCGGCCTTGATACGCCCCAGGGACAGGTCGCGAACCATCTCGCCGATGGAGTCGTAGGTGCGGATTTCCTTGAAGATGCCGAGCTTGTTGAGCTGGTCATAAAAGATGGTGCCGGCCTGCACACCGACCACTTGGTCTTTCAACGGCGTGAGATCCGGGTAGGCGGCGTTGTCGTCGGCGTTGACGATCAGCCCTTCACCGTAGGCATACACCGGGGCGCTGAAGTCGACGACTTTGGTGCGCTCTTCGGTCTTGAGCATGCCGGCCGAAATGAAATCCAGCTTGCCGGAGGTGAGGGAGGGGATCAGCGCGGCGAAATTGGTCTGCTCGATCTGGCTGGTGAAGCCGCCGGCCTTGCCCACGGCCTCGGCCACGTCGACCATTACACCCTGGATGCTGTTGCTCTTGATGTCGAGGAAGGTGAACGGCGAACCACTGGCCGTTGCACCGACTTTGTACGAAGACGCACCCTCGGCGTGCACGGCAGTGGCACACAGCGTGGCGCACAGGGCGAAGGCAAGGCGGCGAAACAAGGGCGAAAGACTGTTCATCGGGTTACTCCAGAAGGAAAACGGAAAGTCAGTAGCGCAAGCGGCTGCGGATGAAACCGCAAGCTCTGTGCCATTGCGATTGATATGAATCGTATATCGCTATAGAAAATCGACAAAATGAACCATTCGTATCGATATGCGATATTTTGTGGCCTGTTTTTGTGATTTGCGGTAGAAATATCGCCACGCTTGATCGACCTGACCGCGAGTCCGCCATGTCTGAAGAACGCAACAGTCTGCACA
The DNA here is from genome assembly GCF_054071795.1 of Pseudomonas sp. SDO5271_S396. Taxonomy (NCBI): domain Bacteria; kingdom Pseudomonadati; phylum Pseudomonadota; class Gammaproteobacteria; order Pseudomonadales; family Pseudomonadaceae; genus Pseudomonas; species Pseudomonas sp. SDO5271_S396. The sequence continues at coordinate 58,266 of NZ_JBSVWB010000001.1, read as the reverse complement.
ACCAATCCCTGGAAAAAGGCCTGTCGGTGCTCAAGGCATTCAGCGCACAGCGCCGCAGCATGAGCCTTGCAGAGGTGGCCGAGGCCGCGGGCATGACCAAAAGTTCGGCCCAGCGCATGGTGTTTACCCTCGAAAGCCTGGGTTACCTTCGGAAACACCCGCGCACACGGCATTACCAACTCACCCCGCATGTGCTGGAACTGGGCTTCAGTTACCTGGATGCGCATTCGTTGATCGAGGTGGCCAACCCGTTCCTGTCGGAGTTGACGCGGTTGACAGGCGAGACCTCGTGCCTGACCGAGCCGGCGGGCTATGACATGACCTATATCGCGCGATTCGTCAGCTCAGGGTTCGTGCCGGTACACATGCCGATCGGCTCGCGGGTGCCGATGTACTGCACCGCATCAGGCCGGGCGTATCTGAGCGCGTTGCCGCAGGAGGAGGCGCTGGTATTGATCGAGCACAGCCAACGGGTTGCCCATACCAGCCAGACGCTGACGGAAGTCGACAGGATTCTGGAGTCATTGCAACGGGTGCGCGAGCAGGGTTATGCGGTGAACGGCCAGGAGCTGTTCCTGGGTGACATGACCATCGGCGCGCCGGTGCTGGGTGCCAATGGCAGGCCGGTGGCGGCGGTGCATGTGGTGGCGCCCACCAGCCGGTGGAGCAGGGCGGATGCCGAGCGGCAGTTGGCGCCGGCGTTGTTGCAGTGTTCAAGAGCGCTGAGCAATTCGGCGCGGAACCTGGAGTAACCGACGCAGGAAGCAGATCGTTCCTACGCTCAGCGTGGGAATGCCTCCTGTGACGCTCTGCGTCACGACCTTTAAGAGTGAACGCGGAGCGTCCAGGGCTGCGTTCCCACGCGGGAGCGTGGGAACGATCAACCGCGCTACAAAAAATGCGCCCCTGGAGGCGCATTTTTTTGTTCGGTCAGCGAGCGCCTATCAGGCAGTCGCATCCCACGCACGATCACCGTGCTCGTCCTTGATACGGGTCGGCAGGCCCATCACATCCAGCGCCTTGAGGAACGGCTCGGCCGGCAGTTCCTCGACGTTGACCATGCGCGACACATCCCACTCGCCACGGGCAACCAGCAGCGCAGCGGCCACGGGTGGAACGCCTGCGGTGTAGGAAATGCCCTGGCTGTCGGTCTCGGCGAAGGCTTCTTCGTGGTCGGCCACGTTGTAGATGAACACCTCGCGCGGCTGGCCGTCCTTGGTGCCCTTGACCAGGTCGCCGATGCAGGTCTTGCCGGTGTAGCCCGGGGCCAGTGAAGACGGGTCGGGCAGCACGGCCTTGACCAGTTTCAACGGCACGACTTCCAGGCCTTCGGCGGTGGTGACCGGCTTTTCGGAGAGCAGGCCGAGGTTGTTCAGCACGGTGAACACATTGATGTAGTGCTCGCCGAAGCTCATCCAGAAACGCACGTTGGGCACGTCGAGGTTTTTCGACAGCGAGTGCACTTCATCGTGGCCGGTGAGGTAGAGATTCTGCGAACCGACCACCGGCAGGTCATCGGTGCGCTTGACTTCGAACATGGTGCTGCTGGTCCACTGGCTGTTCTGCCAGCTCCACACCTGCCCGGTAAATTCGCGGAAGTTGATTTCCGGATCGAAATTGGTGGCGAAATATTTGCCATGGGAGCCGGCATTGACGTCGAGAATGTCGATCGAATCAATGCGGTCGAAATGCTGTTGTGCTGCCAGCGCGGCATACGCGTTGACCACACCCGGGTCGAAGCCCACGCCAAGGATGGCCGTGATGTTCTTCTGCTTGCACTCTTCCAGGTGGTTCCATTCGTAGTTGCCGTACCACGGCGGGGTCTCGCAGACCTTGCCCGGCTCTTCGTGGATGGCGGTGTCGAGGTACGCAACGCCTGTGTCGATGCAGGCCCGCAGGACCGACATGTTGAGGAACGCGGAACCCACGTTGATGACGATCTGCGATTCGGTCTCGCGGATCAGGGCCTTGGTCGCTTCCACGTCCAGGGCGTTCAGCGTGTAGGCCTTGATGTCGGCGGGAACTTTAAAGGCTCCCTTGGCCTTGACGCTGTCGATGATGGCCTGGCATTTGGAGATGTTGCGCGACGCGATAGCAATACGACCGAGTTCGTCGTTGTGCTGCGCGCACTTGTGGGCCACCACCTTGGCGACACCTCCTGCACCAATGATAAGAACGTTCTTTTTCAATTGCTTTATCTCTCCTTTATCTGGCCGGCCTCAGGACAGGCTGGACAGGTAGTCTTCGTAACCAAATTCACGAACCACCTCGACAGTACCGTCGAGTTGTTTCACTACGATGGACGGCATTTTCAGGCCGTTGAACCAGTTTTTCTTGACCATGGTGTAGCCTGCGGTGTCGATGAACGACAGCCGATCGCCGATGGCCAGCGGACGATCGAATTGGTACTCGCCGAAGATGTCCCCGGCCAGGCAGGATTTGCCGCACACCATATAGGTGTGTTCGCCATCGCTCGGCGCCAGCTTGGCGTTGAGGCGATAGATCAGCAGGTCCAGCAAGTGGGCTTCGATGGAGCTGTCTACCACGGCGAGGTTCTTGCCGTTGTAGAGGGTGTCGAGCACGGTCACTTCCAGGGAAGCACTGTTGGTGATCGCCGCTTCGCCGGGTTCCAGGTAGACCTGCACGCCGTACTTTTCGGAGAACGCCTTCAAGCGGGCGCAGAATGCGTCCACCGCATAGTCTTCACCGGTGAAGTGGATGCCGCCGCCGAGGCTGACCCACTGGACCTTGTGCAGCAGCGCGCCGAAGCGTTCTTCAATCACGCCAAGCATTTTGTCGAACAGGCTGAAGTCGCCGTTCTCGCAGTTGTTGTGGAACATGAAGCCGGAAATCTGATCGATCACGCCTTCGATCTTCACCGGGTCCCATTCGCCCAGACGGCTGAACGGGCGCGCCGGGTCGGCCAGCAGGTAGTCGGAACTGCTCACCTGCGGGTTCACGCGCAGGCCGCGGGTCTTGCCTTCGCTGCGTTCGGCAAAACGCTGCAACTGGCTGATGGAGTTGAAGATGATCTTGTCGCAGTTATCCAGCATCTCTTCGATTTCATCGTCGGCCCAGGCCACGCTGTAGGCGTGCGCCTCGCCTTCGAACTTCTGGCGGCCGAGCTTGAGCTCATACAGCGAGGACGAGGTGGTGCCGTCCATGTATTGCTGCATCAGGTCGAACACCGACCAGGTGGCAAAGCACTTGAGCGCCAGCAGAGCCTTGGCGCCGGAGTGTTCGCGCACGTAGGCAATCTTCTGCATGTTGACCAGAAGCTTCTGTTTATCGATGAGGTAATACGGCGTTTTGATCATTTTTGAGAGCCTGCGGCGGTGCCTGCCAAAAAAGGACACGCATTGTGCCCGCACTTGGATCGAATCGAAAGGTTAGTGGGCGGATTTTGCTGCCCGGAGTTCGATGCTATCTGCTGAGTATGACTATTGATCGCTCTCAGCGCAGGACAAGCCTGCTCACCACAGTGGTTGTGTGTTGAGCCAGAGGGCGTTGCCGGGGCAATAGACTTTGCGTCAAAACACCAGCCGCCCCACACTCGCCAACAACCACGCCAGGCTGCCGATGCCGAGCAAAGTGAATACAAGCGCTGCGAGGTGTGCCAGCAGAACCGTCAATGGATGCATGGACAGGCTTCCCGGGTCGATGAGGAAGCCTGATTATGGAAAGCGGCGGCGGTCCGATACAGACGCCGGCGGATATTTCAGTGATAAGCAAAACCCCGGGGTCGTGTTTTTACGCGACCCGGTTCCTGCCCGCACCCTTGGCCTGGTACAGCTGCATGTCGGCGCGTTTGAGCAGCGCCGAGGAGTCACGGTCCGACGGTTGGGCGACGCCCACGCCGATACTTACGGTGACGTGCCCCACGGTGGGGAATGACGCCGCGGCGACGGCGGCGCGGATTTTCTCGGCGACCACTTCGGGGCTGTCCGGTTCTTCGACTTCGGGCAGCAGCACCGCGAATTCTTCACCGCCGTAACGGGCGACGAAGTCGGTGGCGCGGGTGGTGTTTTCGATCAGCGCGGCGAGTTGGCACAGCACGTCGTCACCGACGGCGTGACCGTAGGTGTCGTTGATCCGCTTGAAGTAGTCGGCATCGATCAGCAACAGCGCAAACGTACGGCCGGTGCGCTGAAACAGCAGGCTGTTCTCGGCGAGTTTTTCATCGAAGCGACGACGGTTGTAGACCCCGGTCAGGGCGTCGTGAGTGGCCAGTTTCAACAGCTCGGCATTGGCGCGGGTGAGGTCGGCGGTGCGTTGGGCCACGGTGGCTTCCAGGGAGGCGTTGGCCTCTTGCAGCTCGCGCTCCTTGGTGAGCAGCGACTGGGTCATGCTGCTGATGGACTGGCCCAACTGGGCAATTTCCCATACCGCATGTTCCTGGGGAAACACCGCCCCGGGCTTTTGCTCCTGCACCTGTTTGGCAGACCGGGCCAACCGCTCGATGGGCTTGCTCAGGGTCAGCGCCAGGTAGTACGCCACCAGGGTAAAGACGATGGCAGCCAGCACGCCCAGTACCAGCAGTTTGTACAGCAGCCCTCGCGCCGGTTGCAGGGCGATGTCCAGCGGCTGGCGCACCACGATGTACCAGGCAAGGTTGGCATTGGACGGGCTCGGCACCGCCACCGAGGCGCTGACGTAGCCGTCGCCGGTGGACCAGCCGGAAGGTGTGTCGAGGCTGTCCTTGGGCATTTGCTGGCCGGCCAGCACCTCGGGGTAGAGCACCCTGCCATCGAAGTCGATGATCAGCGCTTCCAGGTTGGGCGCGGCATCTTTTTGCATCACGGCGGCCTTGACGATTTGCGTGACCCAGCTCCAGTGCGCATGGGCGCCCAGCACGCCGATGATCTCGCCCTTGGCATTGCGGATCGGCGCGGCGAAGTCGATGAAACGCAGCGGCTCGCCATTGGCCGCGCCGGGCAGCAGCTTGGCCAACAACACTGCCTCATGGGGATCGCCGGTGTATTCGCCGCGCAATCCGGCCTGGAACCACGGGCGTTGTTGCACCGACTGGTTGACCAGCAGGCCATTCACCGCCTGGCGCACGCGACCCTCGGCGTCGGCTACGCCCATCCAGGCGTATTCGGCGCGCGATTGGGTGCGCAATTGCATCAGGGTCATGATGTCGGGCGCGTCGAGGTTGCCTTGGCGAAACAGCGGCGCCTTGCTCAGCAGCGAGACTTCCAACTGGCGTTCACGCAGTTGCACCGCCAGTAGGGCCGCGCTGGAACGCGCGGTGTTGAGCAGGGCATTGCCGCTCGCCTGCTTGGCCTGTTCCGTGGCGATATGCCCTACATAAAACCCCACGATCAACAGCGTGAGCAGCGACACGCCGGCAAACCACAAGGTCAAGTGACTACGCAGACTAGCTTTGATCATGGGGCACTATCTGAGGCTGTGATGCATGACATGGTAGGCGTAATGTCACGCGCGTTGCCAGCCACGGCGACCACAAACGTACAAGAATGCCTGGGACCCGCCTCATTAGACTCGCTGCACTTCTTCTACAGCAGGTCAGCCATGGACATCTTCCTCTACGCGTTCAGCGTCATGTACAGCCCGGGCCCAGTCAACTTCATGGGCCTCAATGCCGGGCTCACCGGCAAGTTCCGTCGTTCCACCGGGTTCTTCATCGGCGTCGGTTGCGCGATGCTGATGTTGTTCGTGCTGTTCGGCTACACCGGCGAGGCGATCGTTTCCCAGGCGGCGTTGCCTTACATCTCCCTGGTGGGAGGGCTGTACACCCTGTACCTCGCCTACCAGGTGTTCACCGCTCGCACGGTGGTGGATGAGACTGCGTCCACGACACCCACCCAGAGCCTTACCTTCTGGAACGGCCTGGTCATCCAGTTGCTCAACCCCAAGGGCATCATGGCGGTGCTGCCGATCACCAGCGTGATGCTGCCGGCGGCGCATATCACCGGAGCGTCCATCGCCGGGGTTTCCGCCTTGTTGGCGCTCGGTGCCTTCGGCGCGCCGTGGGTCTATGCGTTGTTGGGCGCGTTGCTCGGACGGCGCATCACCGGGCAGTCGGCGTTCACCCTGTTCAACCGCTGCATGGGCTTGGCACTGGCCGGATGCGCATATTTCATGTTTCACGCGTTCTATGTGCACCTGACGGCAACGTGAGCGAATCTTGTGATCATCTGGAATGAAATGAGTTTGTCTCGGCTGGAGCGGGTATCGACAATGTCGCTTGCATTTCCAGATGAACTTTCGAAAAGGCCGCTATGTTCCCCGTCAACCGCCGACACTCACACTGCCCGAAGGCGCCGACAAACTCCTGCTGCATTCCTGCTGTGCGCCGTGTTCCGGCGAGGTGATGGAAGCGATCACCGCGTCCGGCATCGACTACACGATCTTCTTCTACAACCCCAATATTCACCCCGAGCGCGAGTACCTGCTGCGCAAGGACGAAAACATTCGGTTTGCCGAAGAACACAACGTGCCGTTCATCGATGCGGACTACGACACCGATAACTGGTTCGCCCGCGCCAAGGGCATGGAGCACGAGCCCGAGCGCGGCGTGCGCTGCACCATGTGCTTCGACATGCGCTTTGAGCGCACCGCGCTGTATGCCTATGAGCACGGCTTCAGCGTGATCTCCAGTTCGCTGGGGATTTCCCGCTGGAAGGACATGCAGCAAATCACCGACAGCGGCATCCGCAGCGCGCAGAAGTATCCCGGTATCACCTACTGGGACTACAACTGGCGCAAGGGCGGCGGTTCGTCGCGCATGATCGAGATCAGCAAGCGCGAGCGGTTTTACCAGCAGGAGTATTGCGGCTGCATCTATTCGTTGCGTGATACCAACCATCATCGCAAGGAGCAGGGGCGCGACATCATTCGCCTGGGGGTCAAGTATTACGGGGATGAAGAGACGTCGAACGACTAAATTGCCAGCGTCCCCCCGGGCAGATTAGAATGCGATCAATTCTTAATTACTGCTCGGCATTGGTGCCTGGCGCCCGGTGATTTGCATGTCGTCTTCGCTCAATCTGCCTATCCAGGACCTGTACTGCGAACACCACGGATGGCTCTACCGTTGGCTCGACCGCAAGCTGGGCAATGCCAGCGATGCCGCCGACCTGGCCCATGACACCTTCATGCGTCTGTTGACCCGCCAGCAGGGCGCCGGTTACGGCAGTGAACCCCGTGCGTTGCTTACCCATATCGCCAAGGGCCTGATGATCGACAGCTGGCGCCGCCAGGAAGTCGAGCGTGCCTACCTGGAAACCATCGCCCACTTGCCCGAGCAGGAGGTGCCGTCGCCCGAAACCCGCTGGCTGATCCTCGAAGCGCTGTACCGCATCGAGGCCATGCTGCGGGACCTGCCGGAGAAAACCCGCACCGCCTTCCTGATGTCGCAGATCGACGGCCTGACCTATCAGCAGATCGCCGATGAATTGAAGGTGTCGCTGGTGTCGGTCAAGCGTTACATGCGCGATGCGTTCCTTGCTTGCCTGAGCGTGGCATGAACCCGTCCATCGACCCGCTGATCCTCGGCGAAGCCGCCGACTGGATGGTGCAGTTGCAGTCCGGCAGCGCCACCGAGGAAGACCGCCGCGCCATCGCCCAATGGCAGGGGCGCAGTGCCCAACATGCCCAGGCGTGGCAGCGTGCCGAAGCGATTCTCGGCGATTTCAACAGCGTGCCGGGCGCGATTGCCGGCGACACGCTCAAGCGCATCGGCCGCAAAAAGTCCCTGGGTCGGCGCCAGGCCCTCGGGCTGTTGCTGCTGGCCGGGCCCGCGACGTGGCTTGCGTATCGGCAAAAGCCCTGGCAGAACTGGACCGCCGACCAGCACACCGCCGTCGGCGAACAACGCCAACTGACCTTGCCCGACGGCACGCACCTGCTGATCAATACCCACAGTTCGTTGAATATCGCCTTCACCGACCAGCTACGGCGCGTCGAACTGCTGCAAGGCGAGGTGATGATCACCACCGCCAAGGATCCGGCCGCCGTGCATCGCCCGTTTATCGTGCAGACCCGCCACGGCACCGCCCGTGCGCTGGGCACGCATTTCAGCGTGCGGGTGGGCGAGCAGCGCAGCCGTGTCGCAGTGCTTGAAGGCGCGGTGCAAATGCTGCCGGAGCAGGGAGGCCACGGGGTGATCCTCAAGGCCGGCGAGCAGGGTGCATTCGATTGGAACGACGTGGCGCCGGTAGAACCGCTGGATATGAGCGCGGTCACTTGGGAAAACGGCATGCTGCTGGCCCAGCACATGCCCCTGGCGACGCTGCTCGACGAGCTGGGCCGTTACCGTTCCGGCGTGTTGCGCTGCCATGCCAGCGTGGCGGGGCTGAGCGTTTCCGGAGCGTTCCCGTTGCGCGACACCGACGCCAGCCTGCGCCTGTTGCAGCAAACCCTGCCGGTGAAAGTCAGCAGCCTGACCGGCTACTGGGTGACCGTCGAGCCGCGCTGAAATTTTTTCACCTTTACCTGATACCTTTTCCGTGGTCGTGCGGTGTAGGGGGAGAACCCTCAACTTTGCAGCGCGTCGACAGGTATGCCCATGATCTCCACCCCGCACCCCAACCGCCCCTTCAAGGCCCTGAGCCTGGCTGTCGCCCTGGCCGCCCTCGCACCGTTGCACAGCGCGGTGGCGGCAGACGCGGCGTCTGCCAGCGCTGCGCGCAGCTACAACATCGAGGCGGGTGCATTGGGCAATGTACTGGCGCAGTTCGCTGCGCTGTCGGGGGTGCCATTGTCGTTCGACTCGCGCCTGCTCAATGACCAGCAAAGCCCCGGGTTGCACGGCAACTTCACCGCAGAAGCCGGGTTCGCCCAGTTGCTGCAAGGCAGCGGCTACACCGTGCAAAGTACCGGCGGCACGGGCTACACCGTGGTGCCCCAGGCCAGTGGCGACGCCGTGCAGTTGGGCGCGACGATGATCAGCGGCGAGGCGGGCGGGGCGCAGGCCGACACCTACGGCGGTGGTCAGGTGGCGCGCTCGGCGCGTCTCGGCGTGCTGGGGAATCGCTCGATCAATGACGTGCCGTTCAGCGTGGTCAGCTACACGTCCAAGACCATCGCCGACCAGCAGGCGCGCACCGTGGGTGACGTACTGCTCAACGATGCGTCGGTGCGTCAGTCCTCAGGGTTTGGCAACTTTTCCCAGGTGTTCACCATTCGCGGCCTGCCGCTGAGCACCGACGATATCGCCTTCAACGGCCTGTACGGCGTGTTGCCCCGGCAGATCATCACCACCGAGGCGCTGGAGCGTGTCGAGCTGTTCAAGGGGCCCAACGCCTTCGTCAACGGCGTCTCGCCGGCAGGCACCGGTATTGGCGGCAGCGTCAATCTGGTGCCCAAGCGTGCCGAAGACATCGCCACCCGCAGCGTGACCCTCGACACCACCAGCGACGGCCAGACCGGCGGCCATATCGACCTGGGCCAGCGTTTTGGCGAAGACAACCGCTTCGGTGCCCGGGTCAACCTGGCCCGACATGGCGGCGACACGGCCATCGACGATGAATTCAAAAGCTCGCAGCTGATCGCCGTCGCTCTGGACTACCGCGGTGACAACCTGCGTCTTTCCACCGATTTCGGCTACCAGAAAGAGCGCATCAACAACGGTCGCTCCGTGGTTTACCCCAACGGTACCCAAGTGCCGAAGGCGCCGTCGGCCAAGCATAACTACGCGCAGGACTGGAGCTGGTCGGAGCTGGAAGACACCTACGGCATGTTCAACGCCGAATACGACCTCAATGAAAACTGGACGGCCTACCTGGGCGGCGGCGCCAAACACACGCGGGAAAACGGCCAGTATTCGTCGCTGTACGTGGGCAACGATGGCGCAGGGCGTGTCGGGTTTCTCTACTCGCCCCATGATGAAGACAACAAGAGCGCCATGGCCGGGTTGAATGGGCACTTCGATACGGGGCCGGTCACGCACCAGGTCAATTTCGGTTTATCCGGGATCTGGGGCGAGCAGCGTTCGGCGTTCGAGGCGATCCTGCAAGCCAACCGCCGCCCGGGCAACCTGTACAACCCGACGCAGATCCCGCGTCCGACCGTGACTTACTTCGGCAGCGATATTCACGACCCGCGCATCGTCGGCAAAAACCGCATCAAGAGCGCAGCGGTTTCCGATACGCTCGGGTTCATTGATGATCGCGTCTTGCTAACCCTGGGCGTACGGCGTCAGACCATCGAGGTGGATGGCTGGAACACCACCACGGGAGCGCGCAACGCCAACTATGCCGAGTCGATCACCACACCGGTGTACGGCCTGGTGATCAAGCCGTGGGAGCATGTTTCGTTCTACGCCAACCGTATCGAGGGGTTGGCCCAGGGGCCGACGGCGCCGCTGAACAACGTCACTAACCCCGGCGAAGTGTTTGCGCCCAACCGCAGCAAGCAGACCGAGGCCGGTGTGAAGCTGGATTGGGAGAGCTACGGTGCGACCCTGGGTGTGTACCGTATCGAGCAGCCGAGCAGTGCGACCAACCGCAACCCGAATGGCACCAATACCTTCAGTGTCGATGGCGAGCAAATCAACAAAGGCGTGGAACTCAATGTCTTCGGTGAACCCATCGATGGCCTGCGCTTGCTGGCCGGGGCCACCTGGATGCACACCGAGTTGAAGAAAACCTCCAATGGCCTTACCGACGGCAATAGCGCGGCGGGCGTGCCGCGCTTCCAGTTCAACGTCGGCGCCGATTGGGACGTGCCGGGCCTCCAGGGCGCTGCACTCAGCGGCCGCCTGCTGCGCACTGGCGGCGAATACGTGAATGCCACCAACACCCTGAACATCCCGGCCTGGACCCGCGTCGACCTCGGTGCCCGTTATGGCTTCAAGGCCGATGACAAGTACATCACCCTGCGCGCCAACGTCGAGAACGTGGCAAACAAGGCGTACTGGGCCTCGGCCTCGACCGCCAACAACTACCTGACCCAGGGCGAACCGCGCACGGTCAAGGTCTCGGCGACGGTGGATTTCTAAGGCTCGGCGGGTGTTTCAGGAGACACGCAGTGCCGGGGTTAGGCGACTTCGATCCGATCAAAACCCTTCAGGCGATACAGCAGCACCGACGCGGCCCAACTGGCGACGAAGATTCCGATGATGAGGTAGCCCAGCAAGCCGAAACTGTCGTTGAGGCTGCCGATAAAACGCCAGAAATCGCCCTTGAGTTCCAACTGGTCGCCGATCAGGCCCAGGGCTTCGATGCTGCCGATAATCACCGCCACCACCACGGACACCAGGGTGATGCTCAGGTTGTAGTAGAGCTTGCGGATCGGCTTCATGTACGCCCACCCGTATGCCCCAAGCATCAGGTGTCCGTCCAGCGTGTCCACCAATGACATGCCGGCGCTGAACAGCAGCGGGAACACCATGATCGACCATGGGGACAGGCCCTGGGCGGCTTGTGTGGCGGAAATGCCCAGCAGGGCGATTTCGGTGGCGGTATCGAAACCCAGGCCGAACAGAAAACCCAGCGGGTACAGGTGCCAGCTGCGGCTGACCAGGCGAAACAGCGGGCGAAACAGCCGCGCCAGCACGCCACGCTCGGCCAGCAGCAGGTCGAAATCATCGTCCCCATAAGCGCCGCCCTGGCGCACATGACGCCACGCCTTGTAGATCGAGCGCAAAATCACCAGATTCATCAGCGCGATCACCCATAGAAACAGCGCCGATACCGAGGTGCCGATCACCCCACCCACGGCTTTGAATCCTTCGAAATGGTCTTTGAGGGTCGCAGCGGCAAGCGCCACACCAATGGAAGCCAGCACCACCACTGAGGAGTGCCCCAGGGAAAAGAAGAAACCCACGGCCACCGGGCGCTTGCGTTCTTGCATCAGCTTGCGCGTGGCGTTGTCGATGGCCGCGATGTGATCGGCATCCACCGCATGGCGCAAGCCGAAGCTGTAGGCGAGCAGGGCGGTGCCCAGCAGCACCGGATGCGTGTGGAACGCCACCAGCGCCCAGAGCCAGGCGCCGATGTTGAGGGCGATCAGTACGCCATAGAGGCCAAACAATCGGGAGCGGACTCCATGGCTGGAGTCACTGAAAATCTGGGCAAGGCGGTGGATCATCCGATAAATCCTGTGTGCAGTGACGCCACCGCTCCATGGCAGGAGCGGCATGCGGTGCTGAAACAGTCAGGCACGGTGGGCGACGTTAATCGATTCTGCGCGGATCCAAGATGAAATCTGCGGGCAGGCCGGTCATGCGCTGGCTTCGGCCTCCGCCACCGGTTCTTTGGCAGGCGCCGAGCGGAAGCGGCGCAGCCCTTTGAGGTCGACTGCCCAGCGCAGGGCTTCGGTGGCTGAAGGGCGCAAGCCCTGGCGAATGGCATGTTCGTCGCGGGTCAGTTGATCGAGGTAACCGCGGGCACCGTGGCGCTCGCTCCAGTATTGGGTATGGCTGAGCCAGGAACGGGCCAGCCAGCCGTTCCATTTGCTCACGGTGACCGGCAGGTCCAGGACGCCCAGGCCCATCACCGGCTGGACCGGACCGCTGACGATATCGCCGAACAGCCCGTAGGGCGCGGGGAAGTACAGGTTGGTCCAGCGTGTGACCGCAAAGGCCGCCGCGTGGTGCAGGTACTGCGGGGTGTAGGGCCGTTCGCCCAACATCACCGGCTGGCGGGCGTTGTAGCCGTAGCCTTTGTCGTCTTCAGTGGGCGGGCAGGCCGGGGCTTCGCGACGTTCGATGCGCTGCTTGAAGTCACTGACACTGCGGCCCAACAACAGGCTGGCATGGGCCATCGGGCTGCCCACCGTGACCAGGTCGGTGATACGCCACGGGTTGCCCAGGCCGCGTTGTTCGTTGAAGGCTTCGGCCTGCTGCTCGCGAAACGCCAGGGTGCGGCCCAGGCTGCCATCCAGCGCCAACCCGGCCTCGGGCAGCGCCTGCTTGACCACCGGTTGCAGCGGTTCGTGGTTGGCGTGACGGGCAGCCAGTTCGCGGTTACTGGGAATTACCTTGGTCAGTTGGTCATGGTGCTCGTGCCACAGGTAACCGACGATGTCGTAGGCAATCACGCTGCCGAGGCTGTGGCCGACCACGATGATGCGGTCGTAGTCGCCCTTGCTGTGCAGGGCGCGCAGCAACGCGACGCCATCGGCGCGGATTTGCTCACGCACCATGACGTTCTGCGGGTTGGGGCTGAGATAGCGTGCGGCGTCGCCCAGATAGGACAGCGCGGAATAGCGCAGCCCCAGGCCGATGGCGCCGAGCACCAATGGAATCAGGGCGAACGGGTTGTCGTTGTGTTCGAACCGGCCCCACGCTGTGGCCAGGGTGCCACTGACCACCAGGAGCAGGAGTGCGATCACGGTCCAGCGGGTGGTGCGCCAGATCGGCACGATGGCCTCGGGAATGTCCCGGCGCGGGCGCTTGAAAATGTCCCACAGCCAGCCCAGCAAGTGGCCGACCTTGGTGCCCTGCATCTTGTGGGCCCAATAGTATTCGTAGAAGTCGGTGGTGTTGCGTCCCGCCGATTTCAGCACGCGCAGGTCGAAATTGCGCGACAGCCGGTCGGGCTTGCTCCAGTAGAAGGGTTTTTCGCCAGGGGAATCGGTCGGGATCATCGCCTCGACGAAGCTGTGCAGGGTATCCATCGGGCGCTGTTCGCCGATGCCATGTATGACGACAACCGCTTGTTTCATGAGGGGTTCATTCCTTGAAAATCACGAAGGGCAGGGCGACGGTGCGGGTGCGGCGCGGTGCCATAATATTGCCATTAGTGTTGCCATTCCCGCCAGGAATAGCCCCATAAAAACCGTGCATTGTCTTTCTGCTCGCACTTCTCGTAGCGTAGCCCTTCACCCAAGGAGACCTGCCATGCAACTGCGTCCGTTACGCCTCTACGTCGATTCCCGGTTCACCAGCCCCTACGCGATGTCGGTGTTCGTGACCTTGCGCGAAAAAGGCCTGGCCTTCGAAACACTCACCCTGGACCTGGACGCCGCGCAGCATCACTCGGCGGATTTCGCCCGCCTGTCGTTGACCCAGCGCGTACCGACGCTGGTCGAGGGCGACTTTGCGCTGTCGGAGTCTTCGGCCATCTGCGAGTACCTGGAACAGCGTTATCCGGCGCCAGCGGTGTATCCCGCCGATCCGCAGCAGCGTGCGAGGGCGCGGCAGGTGCAGGCGTGGCTGCGCAGTGATTTGCTGCCGATTCGCCAGGAGCGCTCGACACTGGTGGTGTTTTATGGGGAGAAAATGCCCGCGCTGTCTGCGGAGGGTGACGCGGCCGCGCAGAAGCTGATCCGTGCGGCGCAGGCGCTGCTGGCGGGGAGCCCTGAGTATTTGTTCGGGGCATGGTCGATTGCCGATGTGGAACTGGCGGTGATGCTCAATCGCCTGGTCCTCAATGGCGATAACGTGCCTGCCGACCTGGTCGAGTATGCCCGGCGCCAGTGGAGCCGACCGTCGGTGCAAGCCTGGGTCAACCTGCAACGTCCGGCACTGTAGGCCTATTCGGCTTCCACCGTCCGTAGCCATGCCTGTTCCACCCGCCGGTCCAGGTCTTCCCAGTCGGCCATGCCCAGCACGCGGGTGGTGTTCAGCCCGCGCAGATAACCCCGCAGTTGCTGGGCGCTGGCGTGGCGTTGATGGCTGTCGGTCGTGTCGTCCTGCAGCACGTTCTCGTAGTCGACCAGGTAATCGGCGACTCGCTCGCGAAACTCCGGCAAGACGGCTTCGCGGATGCGGTCGAAGGTTTTCTGGTGGGGCTTCATGGCGAGTCCTTATGGTTTTTGACGTTCAGGCCGCGCGGCACTATCGGTTCAGATAATAGTCACCATCACGCATCGCAAGTTCTGTTTTTGTGGGAATAGCGGAAAATTGCCCCATCGAGACGCTGCTCAAGGAGACCGCGCGATGAGGACAATTATCCAACTGACGTTGATGGCCCTGATGCTGGGCAGTGTCGTCATGACCAACCCGGCGATTGCCGACGAACTGCGTACCAGCCATTTGCTGCCACTCGTGGGTAGCGTAGACTCCCTGCAGCGTGGGCAATCGGTGGGTGTGTTGTACAGCGACAACACCCGCGACAACCTCAATTACCTTGAACGCTACCACGCCATGGCCTTGAATGGCGCCAAGGATGCCCTCGACGGGCGCATCCGCGAGGCGTTCGTCAACAGCTCCGACCCGGAGTTGGCCATCGATTGGTTGATGAACTCGCTGCAAGGGGCATTCGTGTCGGTGACGTTCTACGACACCCTGGATGACCTGGTGCAAGCGCATCCCGATGTGGTGGTGATGCTCGACACCCATAATCAGCTGTTGACCCGGCGTAACGATCAGGTCGAGGCACGTTTTACTGCGCGATTCTACGACGCGGACCTGCAATACATCGCCAAGGCCGAAGGCGCGGTGAACCGTCAGGTGCCGTCGGTGTGGGTGCGGGACAAGGCTGCCCCCGAGATTGCCGCGCAGATCGAGCAGCAGCGCGATGTACAGCTCGATGCCTTGAAGCAGTTCGATGCCTCGCTCAAAGCCTTGGTCCGTGCGGGCTGATTGAATTCTTTCTTTTTGATATGCAGGATTTTCTATGCGTTCTTTGTGTGTACCGGCCCTGGCCATTGCTTCGTTCGTGCTGACCGGTTGCGTTTCCGCGCCCAACGCTCCGACCCTCACTCTGCAGACCGGCAAGGGCCCTGAAGCCTATGTGCAGTGCGTGGTGCCCAAGCTGGAAAAACATGGCATCACCTCGACCGTGACGCAGAATTCGCGCCACGCCAAGGTGGTGTTGACCAGCAAGATTGCCGCCGATGATGTACTGGAAGCCTACAAGTCCCAGGACGGCGGCAAAGTGTTCCTGTATGAGCGCAAGCCGCTGGCGTCGGCGATTACGCCGTCGCGGTTGGAGTTGGCGGCGCAGGAGTGCAAGTGATGATTGATCGTTCCCACGCTCCGCGTGGGAATGTCGCCCTGGACGCTCCGCGTCTGCCTTTTAAAGTCGTGACGCGGAGCGTCACAGGATGCGTTTCCACGCAGCGCGGGAACGATCAGCCATCATTCGATCGGTACTCGGCTTAAGGCCTGGCTTCGTTGCTGAAGGCGTCGACCGTTTTGAGCAAGCCCTGCGCCGCCAACGCCACCAACTCCCCACCTTTTTCCACGGTGGCCAGCGCAGGGTCGGAGCCCATGCGCCCATCGGGGAAGCGGGCGCGGAAGTCCAGGGCCTCGCGGATCGGCCCGGTATTGGCGATCTGCGGCGAGTAGTCGGCGGACTTGATCGAGGCCGGGTAGGCCCACTGGGTCACCGCGATTTCCGACGGTGTGGCATGGCTGCCATGGCCGACCGGGAATTGACGTTGGGCCAGCTCGTTGACGCCTTCCAGGTCCCACCAGTTCACCAGCTTCAGCGCAAACCCGGCCGGGCGGCGGGCGAAGCTGGCTTCGGCGTACAGCTCGGAGAATGCCGCCTCGATCGTGGCAATGTTGCCGCCATGTCCGTTGAGAAACAGGATCTTGTCGAAACCGTGCGCGGCCAGCGAGCGCACCCAGTCGCCGATGGCGGCAATGAAGGTGGAAGGACGCAGGGAAATGGTGCCGGGGAAGCCCAGGTGATGCTGGGCCATGCCGATGTTGAAAGTGGGGCCGACCAGGATGTCAGCGTTTTTCTGCGCCTCATGGGCGATGATTTCCGGGCACATCCAGTCCGTACCCAACAGGCCGGTAGGCCCGTGTTGTTCATTGGAGCCGATGGGGATCACCACCGTACGGCTGCGCTCCAGAAACTGCCCGATTTCGATCCAGGTGGACGTGTGTAGAAGCATGTGGCGCTCTCTTATCGCTGTGGGACAGGCTATCCGCCACGGATTGTACGACTACTCGCCACCTGTTGGGGTTTGCAATTGAGGTAGGTCGAGGACTTGAGCCAGCGCTGGTCCGGATACCACGAAAACATGAATTGACCGTCCTTGAGTTTGTCGACCACCTGACGCGCCACTTGCGGGCGCACCGCCGGGCAACCCTGGCTGCGCCCGATGCGGCCTTCGCGCTTGCTCCACAGCGGGCTGACATAGTCGGCGGCGTGGATCACCAAGGCACGGTCGCGGGCCTGATCATTGAAGCCCGGTTCCAGGCCGTCCATGCGCAATGAATAGCCGTGGGTTCCCAGGTAACTTTCCTGGGTGCGGAACAACCCCAGGCTGGACTGGTGGCTGCCTTCGCGGTTGGAGAACTGCGTGGCGAAGTTTTCCCCGGATTTGGCACCATGGGCCACCAGATCACGCAGCACCAGGGTCTTTTTGCGCAAATCGAAGATCCACAGCCGACGGGCGGTCGAGGGCTGGGAATAGTCAATCACAGCCAGGCGCTCTGAGCGTTCTTCTCCATTATTGACCGCGCACTGCACCGCGCTCAGGGCGCTTTTGAGCACAGTGGGATTGAGTTCTGGAGCCGAGCGCGCCAGGCTGCTATACAAGGAAGGAGGGGTGCCGTTGGCGGCGAGCGCAGAATGGCTCAACACAGCCAGGCTCAAAGTGATCAGGCTCGCGGAAGTCACCCGCAGCCGGCACAGGAAAGTCAGCATCTACAGTACATCCCCCACACTGTGGATTGGAGCAAAGCCAATTGTTCAAAAAACACGCATGTTACTTGAGCATTTGCCTGCTCGTTGCACCATTGGTCGCGACAGCCGAAACCCCGGCGGGTGAGCCCCTGCCCGTGGCGCCACCGGTTCTGGTGAACTCCGCGCCCGTGCAACAGGCCCTGGCCCAGCTGCCCAGCGTCTGCCCAAGCCTCGCGCCGCAGATCGACGCCGCCGCCCAAGCGCGCCTGCAAGCCTTTTATCAGCAGCAGGGCGATGTGCCCCTGTGGTCTGCCGATGAACGCCGCCAAGCCTTGCAAGCGCAGTTGCTGATGCTCGCCGATGACGGCCTGGATCCCACCCACTATAGCTTGCCTGCGCCGGATGCCACGGCCAACGTGCTGTGCAGCGATATCGGTAACAGCCGGCAGTACCTGCAAGCCCTGCAGGACCTGCACTACGGGCGCCTGCAACAATCGCGTTTCGAACCACTGTGGCATTCCCAGCCGCCCACCCGGGATCCGAACACCGAAGTTCTGACGTTCGCTGCCCTCGGTCTGCAAGACATGGCTCGGGCGTTTGATCAGGCACGGCCCAGCGCCGACTTGTACCGCAGCTTGCGCAATGCCTATTCCAGCGTACGCCAGCAGCCGTTGCCGCACTGGGACCCGGTCGGCAGCGGACCATTGCTGCGTCCCGGTATGGAAGACCCGCGCGTGCCGGAACTGGCGCGGCGGCTGGTCAGTGGCGGCTACCTGGCGCAGGCGCCCAGCGGCAAGCAGTACCGCGACGAGTTGGTCAAGGCGGTCAAGGCGTTCCAGCTCAGCCACTCCCTGCAAGCTGATGGCGTGATCGGCGCTGGCACCGTGGCCGAGCTGAATATCAGCCCGGTGGTGCGCCGCGAACAGTTGCGCATCAACCTTGAACGTTTCCGCTGGCTGGCCCAGGACCTGGAACCTGAAGGCGTGCTGGTCAACGTCGCCGCTGCGCAACTGAGTGTCTACCAGAGCGGCATTCCGGTGTGGCAAACCCGTCTGCAAGTCGGGCGTGCCGAGCGCCAGACACCGTTGCTCAAGTCGCGCATCACCCGACTCACCCTCAACCCCACCTGGACCATCCCGCCGACCATCATGCGCGAGGACAAACTCCCGGCCATTCGCCTCAACCCCGAATACCTGCGCCAGCAGAACCTGCAAGTGCTAGACGCCGAGGGTCACCCGCTGACCGCCGAGCAGATCGACTGGGCGCGCCCGGGCAATATCCTGCTGCGTCAGGAGGCCGGCCCGCGCAACCCGCTGGGCAAAATCGTGATGCGCTTCCCCAATCCGTATTCGGTGTACCTGCACGACACCCCCAGCCAGCCGCTGTTCACCAAGGGCCCACGGGCGTTCAGCTCGGGTTGTGTGCGGGTCGAACAACCGTTGCTGCTGCGTGACCTGCTGGTTAGCCCGGCCGAACGCGCGCGCACCGACGAATTGCTGGCCACCGGCATCACTCACGAGTTTCGCTTGGCCACGCCGGTGCCGGTGTTGCTGGGTTACTGGACCGTGGAAGTCGACCGCCAGGGTGGCCTGGTTTACGCGCCGGACATCTACGGGCGGGACCTGGTGTTGATGAAGGCGATGGGGAGTGTGTTGTAAGGGCGCAGAGGTGTTGTGGTGAGCAGGTTAGTCCTGCTCACCACAACGTCCTCGTTACTTATTCAACTTCAACGCCTTGACGAAATCGATTTCCCCGATGAGTTCTTCAATGCTGATGTTTCCACCTCGGTGGAGCATGGCATGACAGTTGGGGCAAACCGGACGCAAGTCCTTGACCGGGTCCAACTGGTATTCACCCCGGATTTCGCTCAACGGTGTCAGATGGTGCACGTGAATGAAATCGCGCCCACGCGGACCATAAAAGTCATGGAAGTCGAAGCGGCAAACCGTGCATTTCACGCCATGGGCCTGTATGCATCGGTCCCGTGCCTCGGTGCTGCGCTCGTAGGCATTGACGGTAATCTGCTTGCGGGCACCTTCGGTTACGGTCTGCGGCACCTCTTCGGCAAGAGGGAAGTCATCGGGTAGCGTGATACCGCGTCGTTTGAGCTCCAGGGTCCAGTCAAGCTCGCAGGCACGGGTGATCTGCTCGCGTTGCCATACAAAATCCAGGTCTTCACGATCGTGAAACGTAAAGTACGTTTCAGACGGCATTCCCCTGCGCTCGGAATTGTGTGAGCTGAGTTTGTTGATGATGACGCCGGTTATCGCCGGCAGACCATTTTCGACAAGCCATCCTGCGAGCGCTCCCATGCCATAGGCGTTGAGGCTGTCACCTATCGTCTTGCCATCAGGAGGAATACCCAGATCCGCGTAGACCTTGGAGTAGGGCAGGTGCGTTCGTGGATTGTTTGCGACGATGTTCCCGGTCCTGAAGTGTGAGATCAGATAGCGCAGTAGCGTGATTTCGTTCTCTGTCACGGGCGGCTCGTCCATGGGGTTTGATTGGGGCGGTCTGTTGACCGTTTGACGCTGGGGGCAAAGAATATCTTGAGTGATGGCATATGGCTATTTTCGACGCTATGGGTGGTGCGCAGGGTCGTGGTAGTGAATGGCTTATTGTGGTGAGCAGGCTTGTCCTGCGCTGGGCTGCGAAGCAGCCCCAACATGAGCCGGAAAAACCGCGTCGCCCGGTTTCAGGGCCGCTGCGCGCCCCGGCGCAGGGCAAGCCTGCTCACTACAAAACACCGGTTCATCCCGATAAGATTGTTTTTCTCCAGCCTGCCAAGGACGTTCCATGAGCTTGCCCTTTGTGAAGATGCATGCCCACGGCGATGATTTCATCATCCTCGACCGCCGTGGCCTGGACGACCCGATCACCGAGCAGGTGGCGCGTCGCTTGGGTAACCGTCACACCGGGATCGGTTTCAACCAACTGGCCGTGGTGCTCGATTGCGAAGACGCCGCCGCACGAATCAAGTTCTGGAACCCCAATGGCACGCCGCTCGCCACTTGCGGCAGTGCCACCCGAGGAGTGGCTGATCGGTTGATGCTGGAAGCCGGCACGGATTCCATCGTGTTGCGTACCGACCGTGGTCTGTTGACCTGTGTGCGGGCGTCGGGGCGGCAGGTGTCGGTGGACATGGGCGCGCCGTCCCTGGAGTGGGCGGTAGTCCCCCTGGCCGAGGCGCTGGACACTCGCGTGTTGCCGATCGAAGGAGCGCCGGCGGCGTGCAGCATGGGCAACCCCCATTGCACGTTTTTCGTCGATGACATCGCTGCGGTCGATGTCGCTGCGGTGGGGCCGGCACTGGAGCACCACCCGTTGTTCCCGGCCCGGACCAACGTGCATTTCGTGCAGGTGCTCGACCGTGGCCGCATCCGTCTGCGTATCTGGGAGCGTGGCGGCGGCGTGCCGCTGGGGTCGGGTTCGTGCTGCTGCGGCGCGGTGGTCAACGGCATTCGGCGCGGGTTGCTGGATGACCGGGTCGAGGTGCAGTGCGACGGCGGCAGCGTGACGGTGCAATGGGACGGCAACAGCGGAGTGATCCTGACGGGCAGCGTGGAGGTGGTGATGCAGGGCCACGTCTATGGGGTTTAGAACGTCACCGTAAAGGTGGTGCCGTCGGTGGCACACGAGCTCACAGCCACATCCCCGCCATGCACCCTGGCCAATTCGCGCACGATATACAGGCCCAGGCCGACGCTGCGCACTTCGCTGCCCTGGTCGGTGCCACGGGTCATGGGCTCGAACAATCCCATGAGCAATGTTTCGGGAATCGCCGCACCGTGGTTGTGTACCGAGACGGCACACCCACCATCCCCAAGGCGTGACGTAATAGTGATCGGCTGCTGCGGGTCGCCGTAGGCCACGCTGTTGGCCACCAGGTTGCCGATGATCTGCTGCACCCGGTCGGCGTCCAGATGGGCGTCGCCGGCGCCGATGGCGTGATGCTCCAGCATGGCCTTCGGGAACGCCACACGCAGCTCATCCACCGCCTGGTGGGTGACCCCGTGCAGGTCCAGCGGCGCAGCCTTGATGGTGATGCCCTGGCCGACGCGGGCCTGGGTGAAATCCAGCAGGTCGGCGATCATCCGCTGGGCGCGCTCGGACGACTGGCCGATATGCCCCAGCAACTGGCGCTCCTTGGCGGTGCGTTCGCCACGGCCGAGAAAGTCGGAGGCCATGCGGATGGCCGTGAGCGGGTTTTTCAAGTCATGGCTGACGATGGCCACCATCTGTTCGGCAAACAACGCACGGCGCTGGGCGATGGCGTACGCCTCGCTCAATTCGGCCTGAGCCTGTTTGAGTGCCTCCTCGGTGGCGGTTTTTTCCTGCAACAGCGCTTCGGCCAGGTGGCGGGCGCTAAGTAGCTCGCGCTCGTACTTGTCACGGTCGGTGGTGCCGAACAGCGCCAGGTCGTACAGCGTGCCGTCGGCGGTTTCGCGTTGGGTGCCATTGAGTAGCACGGTCACTTTGTGGCCGTCGCGGTGCAGCATGTCCAGCTTCACTTCAGTGACGCTGCCGCCCATGCGCAGCATCGGTGCCAAGTGGGTCTGGTGGAAAATCCTGCCACCCATGGTCAGCAGATCCTGAAAGCGCCGGCTGCACAACTCGTCGTGGCTGAACCCCAGCCAGTCGCTGAACCGCGCATTGGCTTGCAGGATCGTACCGTCCTGGGCGGTAACGGCGAGGGCGCACGCGGCGCTGTCGAACAGGTCAGCCGGCATGGACGCTCGCCCACGGTGCCAGGAAATCATCCATGGCCGCTGCGCAGGCCTGCGGCGCACTCATGTGCGGGCAATGGCCGACATTTTCCACCCGGCAATAGGTGCTGTTGGGCATTACGCGGTGCAGGTATTCGCCCACGGCAAGCGGGACGATCAAGTCGTCGCTCGATTGCAGGATCAATACCGGCGTGGCCAGGCCGTTCACGTCCTGACGGTTGTCCGACATGAAAGTCACTCGCGCGAATTGCCGGGCGATCTCGGGCTCGGTGCGGCAAAAACTGTCGGTGAGTTCGGCGCTCAGCGCAGGTTGTCCCGGCGCGCCCATGATCACCGGGGCCATGGCGCCGGACCAGCCGAGGTAATTGCTGTCGAGGGTGTCGAGCAGGTCATCGATGTCGCTGCGCTTGAAGCCGCCGACATAGCCTTCGTCATCGATGTAGCGCGGTGACGGGCCGACCATCACATGGGCGGCGATGCGGCCGGGCGCCAGGCGGTCGGCGAGGGTGGCGATCATGGCGCTGACCGAGTGGCTGACCAGGATCACCGGGCCGACGGCGAAGGCGTCGATAATTTCGTTCAAATCGCGGGCGTAGCCGTCCAGCGCGCTGTACTTGGTTTTGTCGAATGCCGAAAGGTCCGACAGGCCGGCACCGACCAGGTCATACATCACCACGCGAAAGCGCGCCAGAAAATGGGGCGCCAGGTAGTTCCACATGGCCTGGTTGCAGCCAAAACCGTGGGAAAAGACCAGGGTTGCAGTCCCTTTGCCCATCACGCTGACATTGTTGCGGTGTTTCAGGTCCATGGGCTTCTCGATGATGGCGCGGTGCTCTACGTGCCAGGAGTGTAGATAGTCCACGGCATGGGGTCACGCGTTATAGCGACGATAGGGTAGAGTTGGCGCATTCATGAAATTTCAGGTAACAAAGCATGGTGGCGATTTTGCGGCAGTCCATCCTGGGCCTTGTGGCACTGGTGTTTATCAGCCTGTTCAGCACAGTCCAGGCGGACACGTCGCCCATCGGCGTCGCCCTCGACCAACGGGTGATCGACCTCACCAACACCCTGGACGCTGGCACCGTCACGCACCTCAAGGACCAACTCGCCGCCCTGGAGCAGCGCAAGGGCGCGCAAGTCGCGGTGTTGCTGGTGCCAACCACGGGCGATGCGAGCATCGAAGACTTCGCCAACCAACTGTTCCGTGCCTGGAAGCTGGGGCGCAAGGACGTCAACGACGGCATCCTGCTGGTGGTGGCCAAGGGCGACCGCAAGGTGCGTATCGAAGTGGGTTACGGCCTGGAAGGCATGGTGACCGATCTGCTGGCCCACCGCATCATCGAAGAACACATCACCCCGGCGTTTCGCCAGGGTGATTTCGCCGGTGGCATTGCTCAGGGGGTAAACGACCTGATGGTACTGGTGGAGGGCGGCGACTTGCCCGCGGTCGCGGGTGACGGCGTGCCTCGCCAGGCCATCGCGGTGTTGCTGGCGTTTATCGCGGGCGGCATCGGCGGCGTGCTGATGGCGGCCCGCAAGCTGGCGTGGCGCCGGGCATTGATCGCCGCTGCCGTGGTCACTTTGTTACTGACGCTCCTGGGCGGTGGGCACGACTGGCCGGTCTACCTGTTGCTGCTGCCGCTGAGCCTGTTGATCGGCGGCGCTACGTTTGGCGCGCTGTGGATGGCGCGAACGGCTTTTTACTGTGTGCTGGGGTTGTTGGGGTATGTCGCCACGCTGGTGATCGCCGACCAATATGTCGACGTCAACTTCATCCATTGGCTGGCCTGGCCACTGGGTGCGCTGGTGGTGCTGGGCTTGTACCTGTTGTTGCTGTTCATCATGAAGGACGCCTGGGACAAGAGCCGGGTGGGTTTTGCCGTGCGCCTGGCGGTGGTGGGCGCTGTGTATGGGGCGGCGGGGTCGGTTGCCGACGCGGGCCGGGATGGCTGGCTGCTGGCGTTTCCGATTGCCTCGTTCGTGGCGCTGTTCATCTTTGGCAAGACGTCCGGTGGGTCGGGATCGGGTTCCTCCGGGTCGAGTTCCGGCAGTTCCGGCAGTTCCAGCTCGGGTTCCAGCAGTTCGTCCGGGGGCGGTGGCTCCAGTGGCGGCGGCGGAGCGTCGGGCAGCTGGTAAAGCCGCTAGCGCGGCTTGTAGCCCACCCAACCCTTGAAGCTGAAGCCGGCGTAGAACAATTCCACCCCCTCAAAGCCGGCTTCGCGCAGCAAGGCCTCATCCGCCTCGGGTGACAACACCGGCAGCTGTGCGCTGATCGCCGTGATCGCGCGCTCGGCATCCGCCGCCGGCACGCCGGAATCCACTGCAAACGCTGCATAGCGCTTCAGCCAACGGGATTTTTCCTCCGCTGCCTGAGGGAAGCTGTGGTGTGCCACCACCAGCGGTGCGCCCGGCAACAAGCGTTGCCATAGCGCCTTCAAGGTTTGCAGGCGTTCTTCAGCCGCAATGAAGTGCAGGGTCAGCAAGCAGGTTGCGCCATCGAATGGCCCTGCGGGCGCCGTATCGATATAACCCTCATGCAGCTGCACGCGCTCCAGCAATGGGCCCAGGGTCGCCTGTGCCAGCTTCAGCATCTCGGCCGATGGGTCTACCCCGGTGAAACGCCAGCCCGGCTCGGCGTCGGCAAAACGCTTCAGCTCCAGACCACCCCCGGCCCCCAGCACCAACACGCTGCCCGTGGCCGGCACGCATTCGCGCAGCAGCAGGGTAGTCATGCGTTGCAAACCCTCGAAGCCGGGTACGAGGCGCACTGGCCCTTCGGCGTAACGGGCGACGGCGTCAGGGTCGGAAAAAAAGCTCATGGCAGGCTCCAGGGCAATGGGCGAGGCGACAACCCTACTGCGGCAAAACCCGTGTGGCAATCGCCTCAAGTATTCAGTGGTGATGTCGATATGATCTCATCGCACACAAGGACCGTCACCCGATGAAATTGCTGAAACTCGCCGCCGTCATGACTCTGCCACTGCTCGGCGCCTGTTCTTCCGACTATCACTACAAAAACTACCAGGGCGACTGGGCCCCGGAAAAACTCCACCCCGTCGACCTCTCGGACAACGCTCCCGACGCTGCGCTGGTGTATTTCGACACTTGGCGCGAGCGCGAACTGGGCGTCCCGTTCCATCGCCTGGTACTGGCCTATGAAGTGGACGGCGTCAAACTGGCCGGGGCCGGGCGCAGTTCGATCCTTGATGTCACCGGCGAACAGGCGTTGAAGCTCAGCCCGGGCAAACACTCGCTGCGCTGGTGCAATGTGTCGATGAATGCCCTGGGCACCGGCGGCGCGTTCTGCAACAACGGTGCGGATAACGTGGACTTCAAACCCAATCAGCGCTACCGGGTGAGCTACCGACTGAGTGCCAGCACCAAGGGCGTGGGGCCCAACTACAGCACTGAATACAGCACCTATTCGACCATCCGCAATATGGACACCCAGGAGATCATTTTCCCGGTGGGCCAGTAAGGTCAGGCGGCGGGAGAACGCTTGGGTGAACGCATGGCCTCATAACGCCTTGGATAAAAATACTCGGCTGCTGCCTTCGGGTTCACAGGCGATCTCGCCAAACCGCACCCACCCGTGCTTTTCGTAAAACCCCGGCGCCTGGAAACTCAAGGTGTACAGCACCGCGTGACGACAGCCCCGGCGCCGGGCTTCGTCTTCGAAAGCCTGTAGCAGCTGGCTGCCGATGCCAGAACCACGCAGTGCGTCCGGCAGGTGAAACAGGTCGAGAAAGGCCGTGCCCAGGCTGGTCTTGCCGGTGATACCGCCGAGGATCTGCCCGCTGCTGGAGTCTTTGATCAATACCGACAGCGGTTGGCGATCGTTGAAGCCCGTGATGCCCTTATTGAAAGCGGCGAGGCCGGCGCCGAGTATGCGTTCGGCGTCGGGGCAGGGTTGGTCGCTGATTTCAATCTGCGGCGGCGTCATCAAATATTTCTCACCATCTCGTGCCACGCCATGCCGCCGTGCTCCGACGGCGAAGGCTGCACATAGCTATAGCCCATGCGGGTGTACAGCGGCACATGCTGTTCCTTGCACATCAGGTGAATCGTCTGTTTGCCCATCGCCTGCATGCGCTGCACGAACTCGGTCATCAGCAAGCGGGAATAGCCCTTGCCCTGCTGCGCGGGGTCGACCACCACCGACATGATCACCACATTCGGTGCCTCGGGCGCATGCCCCACCAACTCCTTGAACGCCTCGTCCGACATCACGACATCAAAGGCGCAACCGCAGTTGATGAACCCCACCACCGCGCCCTCGTCCTCAAGAATCAGGAAACCCTCGGGGTACTGCGCGATGCGCGTGGCGATCTTCTCCAGCGTCGCGGCTTCGTCGCCTTCGTAGGCGGTGGTTTCAATCTCGAAGCAACGCGCGGCGTCGGCGGGGAGGGCGTTGCGGAAGGTGAGGGTGGGCATGGGTGGTTCCTGGCGCGTTGAGCGAAAGGCCACATGATAAAGAAACATCGCCCTCCAGACAGCTGTCAGGCGAACATATCCGGGCCTATATCTTCGATCCCTTCATGGCGCAGTCTCTCTTCAAACTGTTGCTTGAACTGGTTGATTTTCTGTTGAAGCCCGTGGGTATAGGTGCCGTCAGGACCATCAGGTCGGAAATCGAATTTGATGGGATAGACATTCTCAGGTGTCGCAAAACGAGCTTGCTCCGGCCCGCCAACATCCGCATTCGGCAGTCTCATGCCCAGTGCTTCCGCTGTCCTGAATGCAATTTCCATCGTCCTGTCGACATCGCTCGCCTTGACCAGCACCTGAACTTTTTCCCTGGGCGATGGTGTGTGGCCGGATACTTCGATCTGAAGCGGATGATGTGGCTGTACTGCTGAGGAAATACTGGACATCGTGGATACTCGTAAGTGAATGATGCCAATTTAGTCAATTGGCCGGTTCACTCTGTGGCCGAATGGTCAGATTGAGTTCCAGGCACACTGATGCGATATCCATGCTTCAACGATGCCCCCGGCGGAAGCCGTCTAGCGTCGCATCACCCGCTAAAACCAGAAAACCCGCCAAAGCGGGTTTTCTCCTATCAGGCGCAGCAGGCGATCAAACCCCGCCCACCAACTTCCCGCCCTCCATCCGGCGTTTGTACGCACTGTCCCGATTCGCCAGCCAGAAGTACAACGGCGAGGTCACCACCAGCCCCACCACCCACGACAAATCCGCGCCGTTGATGTGCTCGGAAATCGGGCCTACATACAGCGGCGTGTTCATGAACGGAATCTGCACCACGATGCCCACTGCATACGCCAGCAGCGCCTGGGGGTTGTAGCGGCCATAGATCCCGCCGTCGACGCGGAAGATCGAGGCAATGTCGTATTGGCCTTTGTGAATGGCGTAGAAGTCGATCAGGTTGATCGCGGTCCAGGGCACCAACACGACCAGCAATACCAGCACCATGTCGACGAAATGGCCGATGAAGTCCTTGGAAGCGAACACCGCCGCAATCGCACAAGCCGCCAGCACCAGGATGGAAATCACCGCACGGCTCTTGGCGGTGGGGATCCAGCGGTAGGCGAAGGTCTGTACCAGGGTGATGATCGACAGCACCGCACCGTACAGGTTGAGGGCGTTATGGCTGATCACGCTGAGCAGGAACAGCACCAGCATCAGCGGGCCGATGGCGCCGGTCGCAAGTTTGACTGCGTCCATGGTGTCCATGCCTACCGGGGTGGCGAGCACGGCGACGGCGCCGAAGATGAACGACAGGCTCGAACCCAGGGCCGAGCCCAGGTAGGTGGTCCAGAAGGTCGACGCGACTGGCACATCAGCCGGCAGGTAGCGCGAATAGTCGGAAACGTACGGCGCGAAGGCGATCTGCCAAAGCGCGGCCAGCGACACGGTGGCCAGCCAGCCGGAAATGTTGAATTCGCCGCGGGTCAGAAAGTCTGTGGTCTGCACGTGGGTGAAGATGTAGCCGAAGCCCAGCACGATGCCGGCGCCCAGCACCCAGGTGCCGATACGGTTGAGCACGTGGATGAAGCGGTAGCCGATGATGCCGATGATTCCCGAGCCGATGGCGCCAATGACGATGCCCACCGGCACGGGCACCACATCGACCACGCCATGCAGGGATTTACCCGCAAGCACGATGTTGGAAGCGAAGAAACCGACGTACATCACACCCGCGATCACCACCACCAGCAGCGCACCGAGGGAGCCGAACTGCGCGCGGCTCTGGATCATCTGCGGGATACCCATTTGCGGGCCCTGGGCCGAGTGCAATGCCATCAGCACGCCGCCGACCAGGTGGCCGACGAGGATGGCGACGATGCCCCAGATCAGGTTCAGGTGAAACAGTTGCACACCCAGTGCGCCCGTCACGATCGGCAACGGTGCGATATTGCCGCCGAACCACAGGGTGAACAAGTCTCTTACCTTTCCATGGCGATCTTCGGGGGGGCACGTATCCAATCGTGTGTTTTTCGATGAGCGGGGCGGAGGATGTTGCAGTGGTGACCATGACGAGCTCCAAGGCAAGGTGAGTACGTTGACGTACTTCGCTGTGCGCCACCAACGCGGCGCTTGTTGTTGGAGTGATCATCTGCAATGGGCGCAGGGAGGTAAATTAGTAAGTTTGTTGCTATAGACCTTAAAAAATATAGCTCGCGACGGATTATGCTCCGGTATGTTGCATGCACTTGAATCTGCGTGAAAAAGGCGTTTTTCACGCACTTGTTTGGGGCGAAATCCCACGTTTTCGGAGGTCCCGATGGCTGCCTACAACCTGCGCCAACTCAGATATTTTGTCACCACCGCCGAATGTGGCAGCGTCGCTGAAGCGTCGCGCAAGCTGTATATCGCGCAACCGTCCGTGTCCACGGCCATCAAGCAGTTGGAAGACAGCTTTGGCGTGCAGTTGTTTATCCGGCATCACGCCCAGGGCGTATCGCTGACGCCCAGCGGCGCACGCTTCTACCGCAAGGCGCTGGAGTTGCTGCGGGTGGCCCACGAATTCGAACAGAATGCCCTGGCGGACAACGATGTGGTGGCGGGGCAGATCGATATCGGTTGCTTCGAAACGGTTGCGCCGCTGTACCTGCCGCGCCTGATCGCCGGCTTCAAGGCGTTGTGGCCGGGGGTTGAGATCCGTATTCGCGACGGCGAGCAACAGGAACTGGTGCAGGCGCTGACGGCGGGCAGTATCGACGTGGCGATGCTGTTCGAGCACGACCTGGGCGGCACCATCGAAACCACGCCGCTGATGCCGCCACAGCAGCCCTATGCGCTGCTGCCGGCGGATCACCGTTTTGCGCAGCAGGCGAAAGTATCGCTGGCGGACCTGGTGTTGGAGCCGATGATCCTGCTCGACGTGTTGCCCAGCCGCACTTACTTCGTGAGCATCTTTGAAGAGCGCGGGTTGACGCCGAATATCGTGTTCAGTTCGCCATCCATTGAGATGGTACGAGGGATGGTAGGGCGGGGGTTCGGCTTCTCCATCCTCGTGACCAAGCCGTTCACCGAATACACCTACGATGGGCAGAAGGTGGTATGTGTGCCGCTGGCCGAGACGGTCACCGGGTCGGGATTGTCGGCGGTGTGGTTGCGGCGCGCGCCGTTGACCAAGCCGGTGCAGTTGTTTGTGGATTATTGCCGCGAAGAGCTGGCAAGGCTGTTGGCTTGATGTTCCAGAGTTCCCACGCAGTGCGTGGGAACTCTTCAGCTTTAGGCCTCGGGGGCGTAATTCCGGATGCCTGCGTTCTGCAGGCGCTCCTGGAATTTCCGATTGAAGTCACTGATCCCCATCTGTAAGGCAGGGCTGAAGGTACCGTCGGGATTGTCAGGTTTGAAACTGAAATGGACAGTGTTGTACAGACCGAATCCACCGCCGTAGTCGCTGGCTTCAAAGTCATCGAATTCTTGTTTGACGACAATATTTTTTAACCGTGCAAGATCGTTGAAGAGGTTCATCGCTCCGCGATAATCCTCAAACTTCACGGTGAAGCGGATTTCGGTTTGCTCCGGCATGCCTGCACCAGGATGCATACGCAATGCCTCAGGCGCTCCTGAAAGGGTTAAAGGGCTCTGGGTGATCGGTTGGGATTGGATGCCTTGCATCGTGACTACCTACGAATTGATTGATGTGGCCACCACTGGGTGGGACGGCAATAAGTGGTTGAGCGGTGCACTGCGTTCCTGGCGATTGGCGTCGAAGTGAATCGAAACATTACACGTCGACAATGGAACGCTTTCTTGCGAACCAGGCGGAGAGTCAGCCGCCAACGCTGCTGGCTGATGTACCGCTATCGCAGGCAAGCCAGCTCCCACAGGGGTCGGCAGTGGCTGAAAAAGCTCCGTCAACCGGGGCATCGCGCCGGGTGCATTCTCACCAGCAATAGAGATCCAGTGTGGGAGCGAGCAAGCCCGCTCCCACATTTGATTTGTGCTCGGCTCGGAAGCGGACCGACCGGCAAGACTCCTCGACTAAATCTGGAATGCAACCTGACAGGTAATAGCGACCAACTGTGGGAGCCGGGCTTGCCCGCGATGGCGGAGTGTCAGCCGCCAACGCTGCTAGCTGATATACCGCTATCGCAGGCAAGCCAGCTCCCACAGGGGATGGCAGTGGCTGAAAAAGCTCCGCCAACAGGGTCCTCGCGCCGGATGCATTCTCGCCAGCGATAGAGATCCAGTGTGGGAGCGGGCTTGCTCGCGATGGCGATGGCCCCGTCAAAACAGTGGTGACTGGTATTCCGCTTTCGCGAGCAAGCCAGCTCCCACATTGGGTTTGTGTTCGGCTCAGGCGCTGATCGAGTCGAGCATGCGCCGCAACATCTGATCGCAGCCGGTGAGTTGTTCCAGCTTCACAAACTCATCCGGCTTGTGCCCCTGGTCCATGCTCCCGGGGCCGCACACCACCGTGGGGATGCCCACGGCATCGAACAACCCGCCTTCGGTGCCGAACGCCACTGTGCCGAAGTCCCGCGAGCCGGAAAACGCCGCGATCAGCTCCGCCGCCTGGCTGCGCTCATCGGTGACCAGCCCGGGGTACGCCGACAGTTCGGTAAAGCGAATCGCACTCTGCGCGCTCACCGCCTGCATGCGTGGCAATACCTGTTGCTCGGCGTAGGCCTTCAGTTCGTCTGCCACCTCTGCCGGGTCCTGGGACGGCAAGGCGCGCACTTCGAAGTCGAACCGGCAGTCCGCCGGCACGATGTTCAACGCCTTGCCGCCGCTGATCACACCCGTCTGCACGGTGCTGAACGGCGGGTCGAAGCGCGTGTCCTGGGTCTGGCGCAGGCGTTGTCCGATGCGGCCCAGTTCGCCAATCAGGTCCGCTGCGTGCTCGATGGCATTCACGCCGTAAGGCGCATACGCCGAATGGCACGCCTCGCCATGCACGTCGCAGCGCATCGCCAATTTGCCCTTGTGACCCAGCACCGGCTTGAGCTCGGTCGGCTCGCCGATGATGCACAGCAGCGGCTTGATAGGGCGCTGTTCCAGCACCTTGAGCAACGAGCGCACGCCCAGGCAGCCGACTTCTTCGTCGTAGGACAGGGCGATATGCACCGGCTTGCGCAACTGCGCCTTGACCAGTGCCGGTACCAGCGCCAGCACGCAGGCGATATAGCCTTTCATGTCCGCCGTGCCACGGCCAAACAGCTTGCCGTCGCGCTCGGTCAGTTCGAAGGGCGGCACGGTCCACGGTTGACCGTCCACCGGCACCACGTCGGTATGCCCCGACAGCACGATGCCCGGCACGTCCACCGGGCCAACGCTGGCAAACAGGTTGGCTTTGCTGCGCTCGTCGTTGTACACCAGCTCGCTGGCCACGCCGAAACCTGCCAGGTAATCGCGCACGAACTCGATCAGTTGCAGGTTGGACTCGCGGCTGGTGGTATCGAATCCCACCAGCGCTTGCAGCAGTTCGCGACTGCTGCTCATCGGTCGTCTCCCGCCACGCCGTAGCCTGGCGCGCGATCGGGAGCGAGGGCGCGGTCGACGTAGTCCTGCACTTGTGGACGATAGGCATCCCACAGGGTTTGCAGCTCGCGGATCGGTTGCTCGTCGGCCCAATCCACGCGCAGGTTGATGATCGGCCAGGTCAGCTCACCGACCACCACCAGTGCGGCGGAATGCACCGGGCCGGCTTCGCCACCAGCGGCGATGGCCGCGTGCATGGCCGCCAGCAGGCGGTCGGCCAACTGGCCTTCGCCGTGTTCGAACGCCTTGACCATGGCATCGATCACCCCGCGGTCGGCGAGCATGTTGCCCGCCGCCACGCACTGTTCGCCGACCACGGCGTGGTGGGTGCCCAGGGTTTCGCTGCCACTGAAATGCACGGCACGGCCCAGGTGGTCAATCGCGGTCAGTTGCCGGTACTGGCTGTAACCATTGCGTGTCAGGGCGGTGTCGATGGCCTCGGCCGGAGCCAGGCCCTGTTCCAGCAAGTCGAGCACATCCGGGCCCAGGGCCGGCAGGGTGATGTTCTGCGTCGACACCGCGCCCACGCCGGGGCGCAGCCATGGGCAACGGGCGCCCACGGCAATGCTGGAGGAACTGATGGCGACGCCCATCTGGCCGGTCTCGGCACAACGGGCAACAATTGAAAAGGTCATGGGTTGCCTCCTTACTCCGGGATCACCGCGATCACATCGATTTCCATCAGCCATTGTGGCTGGCCAAGAGCCGACACCACCAGCCCGGTAGAGATCGGGAACACGCCTTTGAGCCATTTGCCGACTTCCTGGTAGACCGGCTCGCGGTAGCGCGGGTCGATCAGGTAGGTGGTGGTCTTGACGATGTGGCTCAGGTCGCTGCCGGCCTCTTCCAGCAGTTGCTTGACGTTGCGCATGGCTTGCTCGGCCTGGGCGCGGGGATCGCCCAGGCCCACCAGGTTACCGTCAAAGTCGGTACCCACCTGGCCGCGTACATACACGGTGTTGCCGGCGCGCACGGCCTGGCACAGGTCGTTGTCCAGGCTTTGGTTGGGGTAGGTTTCCTTGGTGTTGAACATGCGGATGCGAGTGTGAGTAGGCATCAGAAAAACTCCGGAAAATAGGGGGTCAGGCGCTGACAGGGGTTGGACGAGCCACCGGGGCGGCTTCACGGTATTCAAGGTATTGGCGCTGGATGGCGATGTGGTCGGCAACGTATTTGGCGTCGTGCCACACCCCCCAGATAAACGATGAGCCCCGGCGCGACTGCCACGGCAGACCGAGGAAGTAGATCCCGGCCTCGGTGGAGACGCCGCGTTGGTGTGCAGGCTTGCCGGCGGCATCGAACGCATCGACCTTGAGCCAGCTGTAGTCCACGGCGAACCCGGTGGCCCAGATGGTCGAAGTCACGCCGGCCTTGGCCAGGTCCAGTTCCAGGATCGGCTGTTTGATGCACTCGGCGTCAGGGAACACGCGGCGGGCCTCGGGCTCCAGCGGCAGGTCCAGGCCATTGCGCTCGATATAGGCATCGGCGGCGTCCAGCAAGGCGAGGTAGTTTTCATCGCCACGCTGGAGGTTTTCCACCAGGTTCGGCTGGAAGCGGGCGACGCTGCCGTCGAAGGATTGGGTCAGCCCGACCAGGGTCATACCCTGCTGGGCCAGCTCACGGAAGTCGATGGTCTTGCCGCCATGGGCGCCGCTCACGGCAATGGTCACGTGCTCGCGCCCTGGCTTCATTGCCGCCTGGTCCCACTCGCCCAGCACACCGAGCCACCAGCAGAAATCGCGGTGGCGGTAGGCGCGGGGCGGGCGGTCGTGGGCGCCGACCGAGAGGTACACCTGGCGACCGGAGCGTTGCAGTTCATCGGCAATCTGTACCCCGGACGAACCGGCGCCCACCACCAGCACGGCACCGGCTGGCAGTTGTGCGGGGTTGCGGTAATCGGCGGAATGGATCTGATGCAATGCGCTGCCAGTGGGTGCAATGGGCGGGATCACGGGCTTCTGGAACGGACCGGTCGCAGCCACTACGCGATTGGCTTCGATCACGCCGTCGCTGGTGTGCACGGTAAAGCCCGGGCGGCCCACGTTACGTACCACGGAGGTGACGTCCACACCGGTGCGGATCGGTGCATTGAACTTGCGTGCATAGGCTTCGAAGTAAGCCGCCACCCGCTCTTTGGGCGCGAAGCCATCGGCGGCGACGTCATCGAATTCCAGGCCGGGAAAACGGTCATGCCAGGCCGGCCCGTTGGCCACCAGCGAATCCCAACGCCCGGTGCGCCAGCGCTCGGCGATACGGCTGCGTTCCAGCACCAGGTGCGGCACGCCTTGCTTGCTCAAGTGCTCGCTCATGGCCACGCCAGCTTGGCCGGCGCCGACCACCAGCGTGTCTGTTTTTGTTATTGCTTCAGTCATGTCTCTGTCCTTGCGTAATGCAGTTGGATGCAGCGTTGGCATGACCTCAAGGCTAGGGGGAGGGGGGTTATAAATAAAATATTATTAAGCTGGGAAGTGAGCATAAATATCGGATGCAGAGCGCTGCGCAGCGTCACAAAAGTATGCCAACCTGCCAGGCCCTCAATGCCAGGCCAAGCCCATGTTCAAGATTCGCGTGATGACGCCAGCCGACTACGACGCAGTGATATCCCTCATGCAGAACACTCCCGGCATTTCGCTGCGCGACGCCGATTCCCGCGATGCCACCGAGCGTTACCTGGCGCGCAACCCCGACTTGAGTTTTGTCGCCGAGGCCGACGCCAGCGAGTTGATCGGCTGCGTCATGTGCGGTCACGATGGCCGGCGCGGGTACCTGCAACACCTGCTGGTGCTGCCCGATTTTCGTCGGCAGGGTATTGGGCAGGCGCTGACGCAACGCTGCCTGGATGAGCTGGAGCGCCTGGGCATTCACAAATGTCACCTGGATGTGTTCAAGACCAACACCAGCGCCGCCGCTTACTGGAAAGGCCAGGGCTGGAACCTGCGCACCGACATCGACCGCTATTCCTTCACCCGCCCCGGCAATGAAAACGCCTAGAACTCGCCGGAGTACTTCACTGCTGCCGCTGCGCGCGAGGGCACATCCAGGGTGCGCAGCAGTGATGACACATGGATGCGCACGGTGAACGGCGAAATATCCAGGGCCTTGGCGATTTCCTTGTTGGTCTTGCCCTGGGCGATCAGGCGCAGCACGTCCTGCTGGCGGGCGGTGAGGGTATGGGTGTCCAGCGGCAACAGCCCCGAGGGTTCGAACTTGACCAGCACTTCGCCGTCACGAATCGCCAGTAGCGCCTGACCGATTTCGTCGGGGGCGATGTTCTTGCCGATAAAACCGTCTGCGCCCAGGGCCATCACCTGATCGATCAGCGCCGGGTCATCCACCATCGACACCACGATCAGCGTGGTGCGCCGCAGTTGCTGGCGCAGTTCGGCCAGTTGGCTCAGGCAGGTCAGGCCGGGAAAGCGCAGGTCGAGGATCAGGGTGTCGACTTCGTCGGCCTCGCGGATCAGCGCGTGCACCTTGTCCAGGTCGCCGGCCTCCTGCACCACGGCCTCGGGCAGCAGACGCTGCACGGTGCGCAGCATGCCTTCGCGAAACATCGGATGGTCGTCGGCGATGATGATGCGGCCGGTCATGGGGGGCTCCTTCCTGGGGCAGGGTGGTTCGCTGGCATGCTACCTTACCACCCCGTCCGCAGCCCGCGTGGAGGACGTGACGGATATGACGAATGCCGCACAAGGACGTAACCCATGGCACTTGAGACCAACTCCGAGCTTGATCAGGCCAACCTGCGCATCGTGGTGGCGGTGATTGCGTTCGTCTACATCGGCGTACTCGGCGGCCTGCCGGGCCAGTCGTTCGACACCTATCTGCCGGTGCTGCTCTACATTCTGTTGTTCCTGCTGGCCTCCATCGTGCTGCGTCAGGTGATCGCCCGCTGGCCCGGGCATTACCCCGCGCGGCGGATCTTCGGCATGGTCCACGACTACACCGGCACCTCGTTCGGCCTGGTGGTGGGCGGCGAGGCGGCATTGCCGCTGTATGCGGTGATGGTGTGGGTCAACCTGGGCAACGGCATGCGCTATGGCTCGCGCTACCTGGCGATTGCCACCGCGCTGGCGTTGCTGGCGCTGCTGGTGGTTTATCGCATCACGCCGGTGTGGCAGGCCCAGCCGTTCATGGTGCTGATGCTGATGATCACCAGCACGGTGATTCCGGTGTACGCGCATATCCTGCTGGAGCGCACGCGCAAGGCCTCCGAAGAGGCCATCGCCGCCAACCTGGAAAAATCCCGCTTCCTGGCCCAGGCCAGCCATGACCTGCGTCAGCCGATCCACTCCATCGGTTTGTTCACCGCTTGCCTGCGTGAGGCCCGGCTGGGGGATGAAGAGCGGCGCCTGGTGGACAACATTGACCGCTCGCTGCTGAACGTGTCGCAGCTGTTCCGTTCGATTCTCGACCTGTACACCCTCGACAATGGCCGCCTGCTGCCCAAATACCGCGCCGTGCACCTGGGCGAGTTTCTCGCCGACCTGGTGCGCCAGAACGCCGAAGCCGCGCGCTGGGCCGGGGTGGAGTTGCGCCTGCGGCCCTGCGCCCATTGGGTCTTGGTCGACCCGGCGCTGCTGGCGACCATGGTGCAGAACGTACTCTCCAATTGCTTCAAATATGGGGCGCAGCGCCCGGTGCTGATTGGCGTGCGCTTGCGTGACGACGCCCTGGCGGTGGAGATCCATGACCGGGGGCGGGGAATTGCCGAGGAGCATCTGTCAAAGGTCTTCGAAGAGTTCTATCGCGTGCGCCAGTTGCGGGACAAGGACGTCGAAGGCGTGGGCCTGGGATTGTCCATCGTCAAGCGTCTGGGCCAACTGATGGGAATGCAGGTGAGCCTGCGTTCGCGGGTGGGCCATGGCACGTCCGTCAGCCTGCTGGGGCTGGCCCTGGCGGCGGCACCGCGTCAGCCGGCACCGCGCGACGATGCGCGCCAGGCCGGCCTGCTCACGGGCTTGAAGGTGTGTCTGGTGGAAGATGACCACAACGTGCTGCTCGCCACCCAGGCGCTGTTGGAGCGCTGGGGGTGCGTCGTGCAGGCCGAGTCGTCAGGGCAGGGGCTGGTCAGCGACTGCGACATCATCGTTGCCGACTACGACCTGGGCAACCATGCCACCGGCATCGAATGCATCGATGCCCTGCGGGCCCAACGTGGCTGGGCGGTGCCGGCGCTGATCCTTACCGGGCACGATATGGAAAAAATCCAGGCCGCCTTGCACGACCGTCAGATCGCCATCCTCTCCAAACCGGTGCGCCCCGCCGAACTGCGCGGCACCCTGCGGGACCTCAGCCTGGCGAAGGTTACTGGTTGAACGGCGTCAGCCCATTGCCGCGTGCACCTTTGGGCTGGCAGTAGGCGGCAGGTTTCATCAAGCCGAAACTGGCCACCGCAAAGGCACCGCCGCTGGCACCGCTGGGTACCGAGCAGTTGTATTCGCCGGACGCTGCGCTGGCCACGTAATAAGTGGTCATGGAGTCGCTGCGCACATTGGAGATGCGCTTGACCGGCTCACCCAGGTTGGTTTCCGACAGCGTCTTGAGATGGTCTTCGGTGGGCTTGATATTGCTGCAGCCGGCCACGCCGATGATCAAGGCGCCCAACAGGGTAAGGCGGGTAACGGGGGAGTGCAGTTTCATGGTGCTTCTTCCTTGGTGTTGTTTGGGTTTTTCCAATGCACAACGCGCCCGCGCGCAATGAAAGCGCGGTGCCAGAGGAGCGTTGGAAGTGCCGGGGAATATAGCGCCGCAGGGGGTGGGGGTCGATTAGCACAAGTGTGCTAATGGCAGAGTGAGGTCATGGAGATGTGTTCAGCAGAGCATCATTTTTTTGTGAGCGGGTCCGCCCCGGTCGGCTTAACGCAAACACCTGATTTCAGGCCGCAGAACCTTTGCGATACACCCCCGCCAACTCCCGCGCCAGCCCGATAAAGTTCTGCAGCGGCGCCGAGGGGTTGAAGGTGCGCCGCACCAGGGTGATTGGCGCCAGCAACTTGGGCCTTGCTGCGCTGATTCGGCAATAGACCACGCTTTCGCGGTGCACGTCGCGCATCGAGGCGGGTACCACGGAGATGCCTTCACCGGCGGCCACCAGGCTGACGTTGGTCAGCATGCGTTCCACTTCGAAGGCGATCTTCGGTTCGAACCCGGCGTTCTGGCAGGCTTTGATCAGGTTGGCGTACATGCCGGGCGCGCCCGGGCGGCGGACCAGGATAAAGCGTTCGTCGCGCAGGGCGGTGAGGGGGATGGCGCCGCCGGCGTTGTCCAGCAAGGGATGGCCAGTGGGCAGGGTCAGCAGCATTTCTTCGTTGAGCAGGCGGTGGAAAGTCAGGCTTTGATGGGTGCTGACTGGGGCCCGCAGGATGCCGATGTCGATGCGTTTTTCGATGCTGTCTTCAGTCACTTCCCGGGCGCTGCCTTCATTGATCGACAATTCCACACCGGGGTAGCGTTCCCGGTAGGCGCGGATGATGCGCGGGATCAGCGGATGTGCGGCGGCCGAACTGGTGAACCCGATCACCAGCGTGCCTTCGATGCCTTGTGCGGCGCGGGATGCCTTGAGCGCGCCCTGGTCGACGCGGGCGAGGATGAACCGCGCTTCATCGAGGAACACCAGGCCGCCTGCGGTCAGGTCAACGCCCTTGGGGTGGCGCTTGAACAGATCGAAGCCCAACTCCTGCTCCAGGGCTCGAATCTGCTGGCTGAGAGGCGGTTGTTGCATGTTGAGGCGAGCGGCGGCACGGGTGAAGTGTCGCTCTTCGGCCACCATGATGAAATAGCGTAAATGGCGAAGTTCCATGGTGGTATATCCCGTGGCAAGACTTTACTATTTGCCGCCTGGGGCGACCATGGCGCCCAATATGCCGAACGCGGCGAACAACGACAATAACAATAGCCAAAAGACCATGGAGAGCGGATGCCGACCCCCCGTGCCAAGAACGGAACCCTGCCTATTCTGATTGCCATTGCCGTGGGCATGATGTTGGGTCTGGTGTATCCGAACGTGGCCGTCGAGATGAAAGTGCTCAGTGACGGTTTTATCAAGTTGGTCGGTTTATTGATGCCGTTTTTGTTGTTTGTGCTGGTATCCACCGGAGTGGCGGGTATCAAGCGTGAACCCCATCACCGGCATGTGGTGCGGCGCATCATCCTGTATTTCCAACTGATGTCGATGGCCGCGTTGCTGCTGGGCATGGCCACGGGCTGGGCGTTCAATCTCGATCACACCGGCTTGCCACTGCTGGCGACGCCCCCTCTGCCGGAAAGCTTTCTGCACGAGCTTTCGCTGCTGTCGGCATCCTCGACCCTTTATCGCGTATTTACCCAGAGCCTGGTCCTGCAGGTGATGTTCGTTGCGGTCATCTGCGGCCTGTGGATGGGGCGTGGCAGCGCGCTGGGCAACCGTTGCCTGGGGTGGTTGGAAACTGGTGTCGAAGGGTTGTTTTATGTATTGCGGATCATCTTGAAATTTGCGCCTCTGGCGGCATTTGGTGCGATGGCCTTTGTGGTGGGTAAATACGGCGTAAGTTCGGTGGTGCCGTTGTTGAAGTTTGTGGTGGTTATCTATCTGGTCAGCATCCTGTTTGTGGCCGTGGTGTTGGTTGCTGTGACGCGAATGGTCGGCGTGCGGTTATCTCGCCTGATTGTTTATTTGAAGGAAGAGTTGTTGTTGGTGATGTTTACCGGCGCGTCGGTGGCGGCAATTCCCGGGTGTATCAATAAACTTGAAACACTGGGTTGTGATCGACAGTTGGTGCGGCTGGTATTGACCACCGGTTATACGTTCAACCTGGCCGGTACCAATCTGTATCTGACCACCGCCATCATGTTTCTGGCCCATATGGGTGGTGTGCAGATGGGCGTTGCGGAGTTGCTGGCGGTGCTGGTGATTTGCCTGTTCACGTCGTTGGGCTCCACCAGTGTGGCGGGCTCGGCGCTGTTCACATTGATCGCGACCCTGAACATCCTGCAACTGGTGCCGCTGGAAGGTGTCGGGCTGCTGTTGGGAGTGGAGCGCCTGATGAAGTGCCGCTCGCTGACCAATGTGCTGGGCAATTGTGTGGCGTGCCTGGCGATTTGCGGGTGGCAGAAGTCGATCGATCGTGAGGTGCTGCAACGGGAAATGCCGACCTGAGCCAGCAGGAGAGGTGGGGGCGCTTCGCAGCCCCACCCAGCCCGGCATAAACCGCTCTCCCGGATGGCTGGTCGTGCTTCAGCCCTTGAGCTTGTCGAACGCCTTGTCGAGATTCTCTTCAGCGCCCTTGAGCTTTTCACGGCGCTCCTTCAACCACTGCTGATCGCCTTCCAGTGTCTTGCGTGCCTCGGTCAGCATGCGTTTGACCTCTTCCGGTTGCGGGCCGCCGGTGCCCTTGCGGGTCTTGACCATGGTGGTCGGCGACAGCGCCGCACGAAAACCGGCCTCATCCAGTGGCAAGGTGTTGGGCGTCCACTTGTACTTGTCCGCCGCCTGGCTATACAGCTTCTGCGCATCGGCGTACGGGAAGGTTTTTGGCGTGGTGCCGTTGCTGCGGGCCTCGGTCACGATCAGCGAGGCAAAGCTGTG
Source organism: Pseudomonas sp. SDO5271_S396 (assembly GCF_054071795.1). Taxonomy (NCBI): domain Bacteria; kingdom Pseudomonadati; phylum Pseudomonadota; class Gammaproteobacteria; order Pseudomonadales; family Pseudomonadaceae; genus Pseudomonas; species Pseudomonas sp. SDO5271_S396. The sequence goes on along the minus strand of NZ_JBSVWB010000001.1, from coordinate 17,518 downwards.
GCCGATGCGGAAAGGTACCTTGTACTGGCGTTCCAGGGTGTCGGCCAGCTCCATGGAGGTGGTCCATTCCGACTCCAGTTCTTCCAGGGCACGTTGCGGATTGATCTGCAACGCGTCGAGCACAGCGTCCACGCTTTCGAACATTTCCTGGGTGGAACGGAACACCCCCAATGAGTCGAAAGCGAACTTGTAGTCGGTCATGCCGGTGGTGACGTTGTGCGCGCGCAGCGTCACGGCCTGGGCCAGGCCGACCACGTCGGAGGCGGTCTCACGGGCGCGCATCAGCAGCCCGGGATTGCGCTTTTGCGGCATCGCGCTGCTGGTGTAGGTGGCTTCCTCATCCAGCAACAGCCATGGGCGAATCTGGTGGTACTGGGTGTGGATGTCGCCGATCATCGCGCCGACCCGAATCGCCGACGATGACGCCAGGTTGGCCGCCTCGATCGGAATGTCGTAGGTCGATACCTGGCTCGAATCCAGGGAGTTTTCGCGCACGCCATCAAAGCCCAGCAACTCGGCCAGACGCTCGCGATTCAGCGGGTAGGCGGAGTTCGCCAGCACAGCAGTGCCCATCGGGCTCTTGTTCAAGCGGGTGTACAGCTCACGGATGCGCTGGCCGTCGCGGTCGAACGCGGCTTCAAAGGCCAGCAGGTAATGCGCGTAGCTGATGGGCATGGCCTGCACGCCGTTGGTGTAGGCAGGCACCAGGGTGTCGACGTTTTTGTCGGCGATGTTCAGCAGGCGCAGGCGCGTGGCGTTCAGCGCCTCGCTGTAGGCCAGCACCTGGTTGCGCAGCGCGGCCAGGCGGTAGGTCGCCAGCATGTCCTGGCGGCTGCGGCCGGAGTGGATCAAGGAAGCTTCCGGACCGATCTTGTCGGTCATGATTTTTTCCAGCTGCAACACATCGCTGGGGCGCGTGCCGCCGGGCTGGTCGGCCTGGGCGATGGCATAACGCACGCCGCCGGCGATCTTCTGGCCCATGGCGGGCGCCACGATACCTTCTTCGGTCAGCATCACCAGCGAGGCTTTGTTGATACGGTTGAGCCAGGCGAATTGGGTCTGGGTCGGGTCGCCCTTGGCCTTGTGCGCGGTTTGTGCGCTGTCGGGTGTGGCGCCCACTTTTGCCGCCTGGGCCGCGCATTGTTCGGTGGTGGTGCAGGGCAGTTCGCCGGTGTTGGCGGCATAGGCGTTGTGGCTGTTGAACAGGGCGAAAGCGATGGCGAGATGAAGCAGGCTTTTCAGGGCACGAGGGGATGTGTTCACAGTGATACCCGTTGTCTGATACTTATTTTTGGAGTTGTGGGGCCGTAGGCGACAGGGAGGCGCGAGCGACAGGATCAGGCTATCGAGTCTATTTGCAGATTGAAAATATATAGTAAGTGTTGATCGCAGATCTTTTATGTATGAATACAGGTTTTGGTTGCACAGACTAGTCCTGAAACGCTGATAAGGTCTTGAAGTCCATCTTCATAATGCATGTGCTTTACTGTTCGTTTTCTGCGGAACAATTCATGCGCCAGGATCAACTCGACGGGCTGGTTACGTTCGTCTGTGTCGCCGAACATGCCAGCTTCTCGGCAGCGGCCGTGCGTCTAGGGGTATCGCCGTCGGCCGTCAGCCAGGTGATTCGCAACCTGGAGCGGCGGCTGGGGGTGGCATTGTTCAACCGCACCACCCGCAGCGTCAGCCTCACGGAGGCGGGGTTGGGTTTCCTGGCCAAAGTGCAACCGGCGGTCACGGCCCTGACCGCCGCCGCCATGGAAGTGGGCGATAGTGTCGGCGCGCCGTCCGGCCTGCTGCGCCTGAACGTGCCGCGCGCGGCTTATATGACGGTGCTGCAACCGCTGCTGTCGGCGTTTCTCGACGCCCACCCGCAGATCGACCTCGAACTGACCATGGAAAACGCCCTGGTGGACATCGTGCGCCTGGGTTATGACGCGGGCATTCGCTTCGGTGATTTCGTCGAGCAGGACATGGTCGCGGTCAAGGTCGGTGCCGCGCTGCGTATGCGCGTGATCGCGTCGCCGGCGTACCTGGCGCGGCACGGAACACCGCAGCATCCCAGTGAATTGCTCAACCACAACTGCATCACCTTCCGGGCGTCCAGCGGCGTGGTCGAGCGCTGGGACCTGGTCAAGGGCCAGGAATCATTGCTGCTGCCGGTGCGTGGGCGGATGATCGTCAACGACTCCTCGGCGCTGGTGCAAAGTGCCCTGGATGGCCTGGGGATCGGCTACATGATCAGCGGCCATATCGATGCGTTTATCCAGCGCGGTGAGCTGGTCAGCCTGTTCGAAGACTGGTGCCCCGCGCTGCCGGGCTTCACCCTGTATTACTCCGATCGCCGGCGGGTCAGCCGCAAGCTGCGGGCGCTGATCGACTTCCTGCGCGAACCGCCCGGTGGTGTGGCGCCGCAGCCGTTGAAGATGCTCTAGGCTGCATTTGTTAGAGACGCTTCAAAGCGTATGAAGCCCGACAGCGTTCTATGGGGGCTGGCTGGCATCCTAAGATGGGTTGCCTATCTCCAGGAGTCGCACCATGGCCCAGACGCTGAACATCAACGGAACCACACACACCGTGGACGTCGACGACGACACGCCCCTGCTTTGGGTGTTGCGCGATGTGCTGGGCATGACCGGTACCAAGTTCGGCTGCGGCATGGCGCTGTGTGGCGCATGTACCGTTCACATGAACGGCACGCCGATCCGCTCCTGTGTGATGCCGGTGAGTGCGTTGAGCGGTGCGCAAATCACCACCATCGAAGCGATTGGCGACACGCCCGCCGGTCACAAGATCCAGGAAGCCTGGCGCGCGCTCGAGGTGGTGCAGTGCGGTTACTGCCAGTCCGGGCAAATCATGTCGGCCTCGGCGCTGCTGGCCAGCAACCCCAACCCCAGTGACAGCGATATCGACAATGCCATGGCCGGCAACATCTGCCGCTGTGGTACCTATGTGCGCATTCATGCCGCGATCCGGCAGGCGGCGGGCGCCGAATTCGTCAAGGTGGGCGCATGAACGCCGCGCTGCTCAGCCGTCGCGGTTTCCTAAAGGTCAGCGCGGCCAGTGGCGGTGGTTTGCTGCTCAGCCTGAACTTGCCCCTGGGCCAGGCGCTGGCGGATGAACCGGCATCGTTCGTGCCGAATGCGTTTATCCGCATCGACCGCGATGGCCGGGTGACATTTACCATTGCCCAGGTAGAAATGGGGCAGGGCACCTATACCTCGATCCCGGTGTTGATCGCCGAAGAACTCGCAGTGCGCCTCGACCAGGTGACGATCGAGCATGCGCCCGCCGACAACAAACGCTATGCCAACCCGCTGCTGGGCTTTCAGGTGACGGGTGGCTCGACCTCGATTCGCAACGCCTGGGCGCCGTTGCGCCAGGCCGGTGCCACGGCGCGGACCTTGTTGCTGCAGGCTGCCGCTGTGCTCTGGAACGTCGCACCCAGCAGTTGCGCCGCCCGCGACGGCGTGGTGTACCACACGCCGAGTCAGCGCCAACTGGCGTATGGCGAGCTGGTGGAAAAGGCCGCCACGTTGCCGGTGCCGGACAAGGTTGAGCTCAAGGGCGCCGAACACTTTCAGTTGATCGGCCTGACCCGGCAGCGCACCGATTCGGCGAGTAAGGTCAACGGCACCGCCCGTTATGGTATCGACGCGCGACCGGAGGGTTTCAAGGTGGCCGCGATCATGATCTGCCCGGTCATCGGCGGCACCCTGGCCAGTGTCGATGACCGCGCCGCGCGGACGGTAAAAGGTGTGGTGCAGGTGTTGCGCACTGATAACGCCGTGGCGGTGGTGGCGGAGCACATGGGCGCCGCCCGCAAGGCTCTGGCGCTATTGGGGGTGCAGTGGAATGACGGTGCCAACGGCCAGTATTCCACCGCGCAGATGCTGGCCGATATCGAACAGGCGTCCCAGGCACCGGGAGCGATGGTCAAGACCGTGGGCGATGTCGAGCAGGCCCTGTCTGCCGCCAGCAAGACCCTGAGGGCGGTGTATGAAGTACCGTTCCTCGCGCACGCCTGCATGGAACCGATGAATTGCACGGTGCACGTCCGCGCCGATGGCTGTGATTTGTGGCTGGGCACACAGGTGCCTGCGCGGGCGCAGGCTGTGGTGATGCAATTGACCGGGCTCGCCGAGCACCAGGTGCAAGTGCACAACCATCTGTTGGGGGGTGGTTTTGGCCGGCGTCTGGACGTGGACTTCGTGGCCCACGCTGTGGCACTGGCGAAGCAGGTGGCATTTCCGCTCAAAGTCATCTGGTCGCGGGAAGAAGACACCCGTCACAGCACCCTTCGTCCTTACCATTTCAACCACCTCAGCGCCGGCCTGGATGCCACGGGCAAACCCACGGTGTGGACCCACAAAGTCACCGGTTCATCGATCCTCGCGCGCTGGCTGCCGGAGCGCTTCGCCAACGGCATCGACGGCGACGCAACCCGCGACCCCAGTGGCCCTTATGATTTCGCCAATATCGGCGTGAGCTATGTGCGCCATGAGCCGCCAGCCGGTATCACTACCGGTTTCTGGCGCGGGGTGGGGCATACGCAGAATGTGTTCATGGTCGAAGGTTTTATCGACGAACTCGCGGTCGATGCCGGTCAGGACCCGATTGCCTATCGACTGGCCCTGCTGGACAAACATCCCCGTGCCCGCCGTGTGCTGGAAGCGCTGCGACAACGCTCGGGCTGGGGCACGCCGCTGGAGGCCGGACGCGGGCGTGGCGTGGCACTCACCTTCTGTTTTGGCACCTATGCCGCGCAAGTGGTTGAAGTCAGCGTCGATCCTGCCGGCCAGGTGCGTGTCCACACACTCACCTGCGTGGTGGATTGCGGTCGCGCCATCGTGCCCGACAGCGTGGTGGCGCAAATGCAGGGCGGGGCGATCTTCGGGCTTACGGCAACGTTGTTCGGCAACATCACCTTCAAGGATGGGCGGGTCGAACAGGCCAATTTCGATACCTACCGCATGCTGCGCATGAACGAGGCGCCGCGGATCGAAACCCATGTGCTCGACAGCGAAGAGACCCCGGGCGGGATTGGTGAAGTGTCGACGGTGATGATTGGCCCGGCGGTGGTGAACGCGGTGTTTGCTGCGACGGGCAAGCGCGTGCGCCGGCTGCCGGTTGTGCTGTGAGCTGGATAGGTTCGTTGGTGTACAGGGCCGCTGCGCGCCCCGGCGCAGGCGGTGCAGCCAGCTCACTACAAAAGCCAGCTGCTCCTATTCGGCTCAATGCATCTTGCTATGGTCCATCCCGTCCAGGCCACGGGCAGGGGCGTTCACTTCGATCGATTGCTTCTCGCCCTTGGCGTTTTCCACGGTCAGGGTCAGGGGTACCTGGTCGCCTTCCTTGATCTGGCCGGTCAGGCCCATCAGCATCACGTGGTAGCCATCCGGGTCGAGGGTGACGGCCTTGCCGGCAGGCAGGGCTACCGAGTCCACCGGGCCCATGTGCATCACGTCGTCTTTCATGCTCATTTCATGGATCTGCACGTCCTTGGCCACAGGAGTGGCCACGCTCAGCAGTTTGCTGTCGCTGTCGGCGGTGACGGTCATGAACGCGCCGCTGGACGGCTGGCCCGGCACGGTGGCGCGCACCCAGGCGTCGGTCACTTGCACCTGGGCGCTGGCGTGCGCCGCGAGGCCCAGCAGGGTCAGGCCCAAAGCCAGGCGCTTGAAAGATTGAAAGGCAGTCATCAGCAGACCTCCATGACGGTGAGCAGGTCTTCTGCGCACTCTTTGGCGTTGAGCGAAGCCGACAGGCCCAGGCGCAGGTTGCCGCGGGTGTCGAAAACGAAACTGGTGGCCGTGTGGGACAGGGTGTAGGTGTCACCGGCCGGGATTTTTTCATAGAAGATCCCGAACTCCTTGGCGGCCACGGCGATTTCTTCCGGGGTGCCGTAGAGCGCTTCGAAGCTGGGGTCGAACGCCTTGACGTACTTGTCGAGGATTTCCGGGGTGTCGCGCTCGGGGTCGAGGGTGATGAAGATCACCTGCATGATCTCGCCGTCGCGGCCCATCAGCTTCTTGGCCTGTGCGGCACGGGCCAGCGTGGTCGGGCAGACCGCCGGGCATTGGGTGAAACCGAAGAACACCACCGGCATCAGGCCACGGTAGGAGCTGAGGGTGACGGTGTCGCCCTCGGTGTTCTTGAGCTTGAAGGTACGGCCCATGATCTTGTCGCTCAGGTCCTTGCCGTACTTGAAGTTCAACCTGGGGCTGTTGTCACAACCGGCCAGCAGGCCCAGGCCCAGCAAACCCATGCCGGTCAGGACGTTGCGGCGGGTGAATAACGTGCTCATCAACTTTGCATCCTGTGAAGCGCCCGCATTGCGCTGAATCTGGCCATCAGGGCAGTGAACCGCAGGCTTTGAAAAGGAGAACCGAAGAGGGCGCCAAGTCTATCAACCCTGGCCGGCCCGCGTAATCTGCGACGTTCTGCCACAGGGGCCTGCCGCGCTTCATCCCATGGCGGCTTCGATGGTAGAGTCGCCGCCATGAAAATGAGCCACCCCAACCGTTCGCTGGTCGCCTGGGCCCTGTACTTCTGCGTGCTCATGAACCTGTTCGTGTGCGGTTTGGGCCATGGTCAGATGCTCGGCCAGCAGCTCAACGGCATCGGCGGAGCGTTCTGTTCTCTGGATGGCAGTCAGGCGCCACTTTCCGACAAAGGGTTGGGCAGCCCGTCTTCCAGTAACATCTCGAACTACTTTGCCTGCCCGGTGTGCAATGCCGTTACCGTTGCCCTGGTGTTTTTCATCGGTCTTGCCTGGCTGCTTGGGCTGGGGCAAACCCCGCGACCGGCCCATGAGCGGCGCAACAAGGCGCCGCCACGTTATTCCTGGCCCTCGGCCAACCCTCGCGCCTCTCCTGTTTGCTGACGTGTACCCGGTGTCTCCCGTGATCGGGAGGCGTTCTATCGTCACGACTGTGAGTGCGTTTCATGAACCACCTGTTGCCTGCCGGCGCCAGCCGCCTGGTCAGCAAGGCGTCGCGCCGTCTGCGCGCGGAGCCGGTGCTGCCTGAGTACCCGAGTAATTCCCGCTGCTTCGTGCACCTGGATGCACGCCTGCTGCCGTATTGGCATGCCTTGTTCGATATCTGCCCGGCACTGCTCAAACTCGACCCGCCCGAGGGTTTGAACCTGTTCCGCAGTTTCATGACCTGGGCCTATCGCCATCGACCGCCGCTGGACTGGACCTACCACGTGAATGTCTGTCGCTGGCTGCTGGGCTCTTCCTATCGCGCGCGGATTGACGACGAGCCCATCGATGCCTTCATGGCGGCGGCCGCCGCGTGTTGGGTCAACACCGACAGGAGCGCAGACCGGGGCGTGGTCCTGGCCTGGAAGGGCTCAAGGGTGTTCGACTGGAAAGGGCCGGCGTTGGGCGCTGCCGAGCACCAGGCGTTACCCGTCGTAGAGTGGGATTTCGCCTGGTGCGCGTTGAATGCCCGGGGTGAGTTCAGTGGCTGGTTGCCGGTGCCGTGAGGTGCTGGCGGATCCAACTGGCGACATCGGTCACGGCGACGCCGTGCTGAACGTTGAAGGTCACGGCGGGGTCCCAGGCTACGCCGTGGCCCTGGGCGAACACGGCACGGTATTTTTTCAGGTTGTCATCGGGGTCCTGGGCCAGCGCTTCCAGCAGTGAGGGGACTGACCACGGTGCGCGCTTGAGGGTGATGCCGAGGACTGTGTCCACGGTATCGGCCAGTTGTCCGTAGGTCAGGGTGTCGCCGGCGGTGTACACCACCTGGTTGGTGATGGCCGGTTCAGCCAGCACGATCTGCGCAGTCAGTCGACCGATGTCTTCCGGCGTGGTGACCGTAACGGCGGTGTCCCAGCTGCCCAAGGCGTGCACGCTGTTGTGCGCCAGGTCGACCACGCCGAACGAGGGCTCGAACAAGAAACTGGTGAACATCCCGGTGGAAATGATCAGCCACTGGGTGCCGTGCTGGCTGCGCAACAGCTCGCGCACGTCCAGCTGTTCGTCGAAGGTGTCTTGCGGGCTGCCGCGACCGATTACGTCGTAATCCACGCCGAACTGCCAGGGCACGAAGCGCTGTACGCCAGCCTCGATCGCTGCACGTGCCAGCTTGCACTGGGTGCCGGGTCCAGCGGCAAAACCGGTGCAACAGATCACGGTGGTAAAGGCTGAAAACTGCTGGGCCAGGGTACTCTGGCTATCGTGCTGCAAGTCGCCGGCGAGCAGTTCGACACCCAGTTCGCGCAGGGTCTCTGCTCCAGGCGATTGCAGGCTGGCCGGGCGCAGCAGCGCGGCAATGCGGGTGTGGCGCGGCGTGGCCTGGGCCGCCAGTTCGCGCAGCACGGCCATGCCCAGTTCGCCGGCACCGAGTACCAGGATGGAAGAGGCTGTCATGGGGTTCTCCGTCGGTGTTGAAAGTCGTGGCATGCTTGCAGAATTAATCGCCCTGCATAAGAAGGCACACCAGTGATACCGGGAGGACACTATGGATAACGACGAGATCATCCGACGCTCACAGGCGGCGTGTGACGCGCTGAGCGCCGACGATGATGGCCTCAAGCGCGAAGTGCTGACCCATGCGGGCAACCGCTGGTCATTGGGTATCGTGCATGCGTTGGGGGTGTCCGGTCGTTTGCGGCATGCCGAGATTGGCCGGCGCATGGAAGGGGTCACGCAGCGCATGTTGACCCGCAGCCTGCGCCAGTTGGAGCGGGATGGGCTGGTGCTGCGTCATGATTTTCAGGAAGTGCCACCCAGGGTCGAATACGAGCTGTCGACCCTGGGCAAGCAGTTGCTGGTCCACATGATCCCGCTGTGGACCTGGGTGGTGGACAACGGCGAAGCGTTTCGTGAGGCGCGGGGGCGTTTCGATCAGCGCAGCGTGTAGCCGCCATCTACCACCCAGTCTTGGCCATACACACTGCGAGCGCCTTGGCTCAACTGGAACAGGATCACGTCGGCCACGGCTTCCGGCTCAAGGAACTGCTCGTTGAGCAAGCGCTGATTGACGGTTTTCGCCACGCCGCCCAATGCCTCGTCAGTCAACCCCAGGGTGCTCCAGATCGGCGTGGCGGTGGGCCCCGGGGAGACCATGTTCACGCGAATGCCATGGGGCGCCAGTTCCACCGCCAGGGTGCGCATCTGGGCGCGTAACGCGGCTTTGGAAGCAATGTAGGCGGCCAGGCCGGGGAAGGTGACCTGCTCCAGGAAGGTACCGATGAACACCACCGATGCCTTTGCGGCCAACTGTCCACGCAGGCTGGAGAGGGTGTTGAGGGCGCCGGCGCCATTGACCGCCCATTGACGCTCGAATGCGCTTGGGTCAAGACCGTCCGCCAGGCAGGCAATGCCGGCATTCGGCACCAGGAAATCCACCGGGCCGATGGCGGTCGTCAACTGTGCCAGGCGCGCCTGATCCGCCGCACTGGTCACGTCGCCGGCCAGCCACACCAATTGCTCGCCGAAGCGCTCGGCCAGTGCCCCCAGTTCTCCCAACTTTCGTGACATGGCGACCACTTGGGTGTCCTGTTCCAGCAAGCCGCGAGTGACGGCCAGGCCGATCCCCGAACTGGCTCCGGTAACAACGGCAAGGCGACGATTGAATTCATTGCGCATGGTGATTTCTCTGTGGGTGTTGAGGTTGTTCTTCACCTCATCAGGAAATGTGCCAGCTATTAAATTCATATAAATCAATTGGATATGTTTTAAGGAGTCATTAAGACACCCTCTATTGATTGTCTTAATGACTCCATGTAGTCGATATGACTCACTTTAGCTGCCAGTGCGTGGCGTTTGCTTTTTGGGCGCCTTACCGTCGTGTGGCTTTTGCTTCGATGAACTGGGCGAAGGTTTTTCTTGAGGTGACGTTTCAGCTTTTTTGTCACTGTCCGCAGGGCTGCTGGGGTAAGTGCCAGGCGGCAGGGCGAAGCCTGCGGCGCTGTTACCGTTCAGAGCGCTTGGCGATGGAGTGGTGTCATCACCGAACGCGGCGAAGGCGGGGTTGGCAAGCAGGGCCGAGAAGCCGATAACCAGTAGAATCCTTTGGGAAATAAAGGTCTTCATGACGCAATCCCCTTGCTGCTGTGAGTCATCGAAGCCTGGCTGACCCAGGCTTCGCCGAGTGGGTATCAGGCCGCCAATGGCTTGGTCCCCATGGGTTTTTTTGGGCTGTCTATGGCTTCCATTTCTGCCCCCAGCGCTGAAGTGAACGCCTTGTCCGGAGGAGTCTTGCATTTGCTGTACCAACGCGAACACCTCTGAAAATAGGTCAGTAATCAGTGGGTTAGTCATTTGAATCGCTTCAGGTTGTCGTGCAGCCTGCATGATCGAGCAAGATTCGGGTTGCATTTCCCCGATTCGGACTGCACTCGAGCTTCTACGTGTTCCCGAGGCTTGAGCGGTTGCGGTAAATCCGATGGAACCCTTGGGGCTATCGCTTGACCTAATGCACAGACCCCAGGAGGTGAATCATGCAAATAGAATATGTCTGGATCGGTTTGGCGGTGATTCTGCTGCTCTTGGAATTGTGGGCGATCAATATCGTATTGCGCAGCACCAGTGGCTGGGAGACCAAGGGGCTGTGGCTGGTGATTCTGATCTTCGTGCCCTTGCTCGGTCTGATTGCCTGGGCGATGTTCGGGCCCAAGCGGGAGATGGCTCAGCAGCACAAAAGCTGAGGGGGCGAGGTAAAAAAAAACAGGCGCCGATCGGCGCCTGTCTGCATTTTTAGGGGGGCGTTTCTTGTTCGGCGAGTGCTTGTACCTAATCGACCGCCACCCGCATCACTTCCAGCCCTAACTGCTCGTACGCTTCGACACTCGGTACGTGCCACTCGGTAATCAATGTGCCGATACGGTTGCACGGCGCGACCACAAATGGCTCCACCGCACCGAGTTTGTCGGCGGTGGTCACGGCTACTACATGGGAGGCACTGTCGAGCAGCGCCTGTTTGACGGCCACTTCATCGAAATGCAGCGAGCTGATACCGACCTCGGGGTGCAAGGCGCACACGCCCGTGAACAGCAGGTCGGCTTTCACGCTCTGGATCAGGCGCACGGTTTCCTGGCCGGTGGTAGACAGTGTTGCCGGGTTGAGCTGCCCCCCGGTGAGGATCACTTTGACGCGGGGGTGGTCGGCCAGCGCGATGGCGATCATCGGTGACGGCGTGACCACGGTCAGGTGGATATCGCGGGGCAGCGACTGGGCGATTTTAAGGGTGGTGGAGCCGGAGTCGAACAGCACGATCTGGCCATCTTGCACGCGGTCGGCAGCCAGTTGGGCGAGATGGCGCTTGACGTCATTGGTCTCGCCGACGCGAGTGAAGAAGTCTTTGCCGGTGTCCTTGGGGCGGGGCAGGGCGCCGCCATGGACGCGTTGCAACAGACCGGCGGCGGCCAGTTCGCCAAGGTCGCGACGGATGGTGTCCTGGGACACGGCAAAATGCTCCACCAACTCCGACGCGGTGACCTTGCCGTCGCGCTCCAGCAGCAACAGGATTTTTTGCTTGCGCAGCGAAGGCAGGTCAATGGCTTGATGGGTGCTATGCATGATTTTGCGTCTTTTTGCAGGTTTGTGCGGAGATTAGCCTGCGTTTGATCCAAGTGCAACGACTGGTTGCGAAGCCGATGGGCGGTTACTCTCTGTGTTCAGTTCAGGGAGAGGTGACCCGATGTCGTTGATCACAACCATCGAAGATTTACGCAAGCTGGCGCAAAGACGTGTCCCACGGATGTTCTACGACTACGCCGATTCCGGCTCCTGGACTGAGAGCACATACCGGGCCAATGAGAGTGATTTTGCCCGTATCCAGTTTCGTCAGCGGGTGGCGCGCAATATCGATCAGCGTTCCATCCGCGCCCCCATGATCGGCCAGGACATGGCCATGCCGGTCGCCCTGGCTCCTACAGGACTCGCCGGCATGCAGCATGCCGATGGCGAGATTCTTACTGCTCGCGCGGCGGCGGCGTTCGGCCTGCGCTACACCTTGTCGACCATGAGCATCTGTTCACTGGAGGACATTGCCGAGCATGTCGGCCAGCCGTTCTGGTTCCAGCTGTACGTGATGCGCGACCGTGCCTTTATCGAGCAATTGATCGATCGTGCCAAGGCCGCCGGTGTGGATGCGTTGGTGTTGACCCTGGACTTGCAGATCCTCGGTCAGCGTCACAAGGACTTGATCAATGGCCTGTCGGCGCCGCCCAGGCTGACGTTGCCGAACATCCTCAACATGGCCACCAAGCCACGCTGGGTGATGGGCATGTTGGGTACTCGCCGTCGTGGCTTCGGCAATATCGTGGGGCATGTAAAGGGCGTGGCAGACATGAGTTCACTGTCGTCCTGGACCGCCCAGCAATTCGACCCGCGCCTGAACTGGGGCGATGTGGAATGGATCAAACAGCGCTGGGGCGGCAAGCTGATCATCAAGGGCATCCTCGATGTGGAGGATGCACGGTTGGCGGCCGACTCCGGCGCCGACGCGCTGATCGTGAGCAACCACGGCGGCCGTCAGTTGGATGGGGCACCGTCGAGCATCAGCCAGTTGCCGGCGATTGTCGAGGCGGTGGGCGAGCGCATCGAGGTGTGGCTCGATGGCGGCATTCGCTCCGGCCAGGACGTGCTCAAGGCGATGGCATTGGGTGCCAAGGGCACGTTGATCGGACGCGCCCATTTGTATGGTTTGGGCGCCTTGGGTGAAGCCGGTGTGACCAAGGCCCTGGACATCATTGCCCGTGAATTGGATGTGTCGATGGCCCTCTGTGGCTATAACGATATACGTGATGTGAACCGCGATATTTTGCTGCCGGGCACCTTTCCCTGAAGGGTTTGCCGAGCAAAAAAATCATAAAAGTTTGAAAAGAGTTGTCCACGAAAACCGTGGGTATCTCTGTGGATAACTTTGTGAGGCCCCGACAGATATGGCGATTTGACCCGAGGTCAATATTTGATCAACTTCCAGCGCGGCCCCGCATAGGCTGGGTTTGCGCTTGACAGGCAAGCGCAAACACAGTGCCGAAAACCATTTTATGAGTCGCCGCTACGGCCTGTGGAGTGCGTCACCACCTGGGCCGGCATCTTCGCTTGCATCAGGTTGTCGAGGGCCTGGCGATAACTGCGTCCGGCCAAGCTCATGCTGTTGTTATGGCTCGCGCCGGGTACCAGCAACAGGCGCTTGGGTTCCCGGGCGGCTTCGAACAGTTGCTGGCTGAAACGGGGTGGCACATAACGGTCATCAAGGCCGTGCACCACCAGCAAGGGCATATGGATGTCGGGGATCTTGTCGATGGAATCGAATTTCTGCGACAGCAACCAGCGCACCGGCAGCGAAGTGTTGGCCACGGCTGCCGCGACATCCGCGAGGGAAGTAAAGGTCGACTCGATCACCAGCCCGCGCACGGGCAGTGGTACTTGCTTGCCCAGTTCGGCGGCGAGATCGATGGCCACTGCGCCGCCCAGGGAGTGGCCGTAGATCAGGCGCTTGCTCGGATCGGGTTGCAGCACCTGGAAGCGTTCCCAGGCGATGCGTGCGTCTTCATACACCGTGCTTTCCGAGGGTAAATCGCCCTGGCTTTGGCCAAAGCCGCGGTAGTCGATAGCCAGTACCGAGAAGCCCAGCGCATGCAGTTGTTCGATGCGAAACAACTGCCCGGTGAGGTTCCAGCGCACGCCGTGCAGATAGAGAATGGCCGGCGCGTCCTTGCGCTCTGCCGGCCACCACCAGCCGTGAATGTTCTGCCCTGATTTGAAACTGGCCGGTGTGAGTTCGAACTCCTGCACAGCCTTGGGCAACCCGCTGTACCAACTGGCCGTGCCCGGTTCGATGCGGAACACCAGCTCACGCTCCTTGTGTTGCAGCACGGCGCAACCCACCGGCAGGCCGACGATCACGAGTGCCATGCACAACAGGGGAAACCAGCGCAGGTTCCAGCGTGAAAAAAAACGAGACGACATGGAGGTTCCAGAACAAGAACGAAGCAGCGTTTTTACCAGATGGCTTACGAGGGCAGGGATTAATTCGACAGCCGTTGAGGGGGATTGCTTGCAAAGTGTTACAGCGCAGCAAGATTGGGCTGTCACCGTGCTCGGCTTGACGCTGACAATGCCCGCGCGACATGCTCCTGCTCCTTTGAGCAAAGGCCCGACCATGGACAACAGCCCCGTTCGCATCACTGCTGAAGAAACCCTTTCGGACAACTGGTACCTGCTGAAAAAATACAGCTTCGACCTGCGCCGCCGCGACGGTACCTGGCAGGCCCAGACCCGCGAAGTGTACGACCGGGGCAACGGTGCCACCCTCCTGTTGTACAACCGTGCGCAACGCACCGTGCTGCTGATCCGCCAGTTCCGCATGCCCACGTTCGTCAACGATTACCACGGCTACCTGATCGAGGCCGCCGCGGGCTTGCTCGACAATGCCAGCCCCGAAGAACGCATCCGCCTGGAGGCCGAGGAAGAAACCGGTTACCGCGTAGAGCATGTGGAGCAAATCTACGCCGCGTTCATGAGCCCGGGCTCGGTTACCGAGCGCATCCACTTTTTCATCGGCGAATACCAACCGGAAGACCGTGTGGGCAACGGCGGCGGATTGATCGACGAAGGCGAAGACATCGAAGTTCTGGAACTGGGCTTCGAACAAGCCCTGGCGATGGTGCAGAAGGGTGAGATTGTCGATGGCAAGACCATCATGCTGTTGCAGCATCTGGAGTTGCGCATGCTGAAGGAAGGGTGGTGAGTCAGGCGTTTGTGATGGGTGTTTTTTGTAGCGTGAACCCCGTTTTTGTAGTGAGCAGGCTTGCCCTGCGCTGGGCTGCGAAGCAGCCCCAAAATGGACGGCGCTGATCCAACGGAAGAAACGCGTGCCTGGGTTGGGGCCGCTTCGCAGCCCGGCGCGAGCAAGCTCGCTCACTACAGGGGATAGGAAAGAGGCTTAATTGAATTTTTCATAGTCTTGGGCACCTAGTGATGCCAGCCATTTTTTAAAGAAATCGATTTGTTCTTGTGGGTTGTTTGTAAGGTTTTCTTCTTCATAATCAAATAAGTGAACAATATTTTCGTTGGTGGCCTGTTTTCCTAACGTCATTTCATATGCCACAAGACCAGAACTCATTTGAGAGGCCATTCTTGAAGGTTTGACATTTAACTTTGCGCCTTTGCATAGAAAGGTTATATGGGGAAAGTCGGCTCTGATTTTTGCCAGGCAAACATACATGTCTGCTCCTTCGTAGACTTTTTTGAAGTCGTCGGCCTCAGAGAATGTCATGATTGATTTGGTGGTGTCATATTTTACGGTGACTTCTGTGTTTTCATTTTCTACGATTGTGTGAATTTTCTGTTTTTTCATTTGTATTGAAGGGTGGTTTGAGTATTTTAAAATTAAAGTGAGCGGGTCCGTTTACCCCAGATTATGACTTGGCCAGTTTCTGTAGTGAGCAGGCTTGTCCTGCGCTGGGCTGCGGAGCAGGCCTAAAATGGTCTGTGCTGATCCAATGGAAGAAACGCGTTGCCTGGGTTATTGTTTATTCGGTTTTAATTGGATCAGGTTCGATCATGACAATTGATTCTATCCATTTTTTATAAAATGCTTCCTGTTCTAGTGGATCGTTTGTGAGGTTGTGATCCTCATAATCAAATATATGAACAAGATCCTCTCGTGTTGCTCTCTTTCCAAGTGTTAGCTCATAGGCAACCATGCCTCCACTCATTTGGGAGGACATACTTGAAGGCCTGACGTTTATTTTTGCGCCTTTGCATAGAAATTGTATTTGAGGGAAGTCGGTTCTGATTTTTTTCAGACAAGCATACATGTCTCCTCCTTCGTAGATTTTTTTGAAATTGTCGGCTTCCGAGAATGTCATGATTGATTTGTTGGTGTCATATTTTACGAAAACTTCTGTTCTTCTATTTCCAATTAATGCATGGATGTTCTGCTTTTTCATTTTTTGTTTGTGCAAGTGAGCGGTCTGGAATTTTTTAGGAGATTTAACAAGATTTTTCCCATGTTGTGCAGAAGTCATGCTGCTCTTGTATGTCGTTGGTCAAGTCGTTTTCCTCATAGGAAAAAATGTGTACAGGAATGCCTTCAGGTTGTCCTATTGATAGTTCGTATGCGATAAGTCCATTTGACATGTGTGAAGACATTCCTGAGGTGTGAACATTGATTTTTGAGCCTTTACATAGGAATTTAATCTCTTTCAGGTCCGCTCTCATCAAACCAAAGCAGTCATATAAGTCCAATGCTGTATAGGTTTTTCGAGTCCCATCGCTCATCAGTATCTCAAGCGTAGGCTTGCTTCCTTCGTATTCTATAACTGCGCTTTCACGCAACCCGTTTTTAATGATGCTGATCTCACGTGATTTCATGGGTATTCTCTATTGGGGTTTAATATAGTGTATCCCTTGAATGTTCCGTCCTCATTGACAGGTGAAGCGCCTAAAATATCTTTGGTGTCTATTCTCCCTGGAATTGCGATTTCCGATTCATAGCTGTGTTTGGAACGTGAGCCCAGTTCTTTGTTTACATCTATTCCAGGGATTCTTTTGAGTGTGTATAGGAAGCCATCCTCGAATCCAAAGTTTGAAGCAAACTGCAATGCCTGTTTTCTTGATGTTGATGTGGGGACGAAATTGCTAGGCGGGCTCGCGTTATTCAAAATGTGCAGGAAAAGGTCTGTACTCGAGCCTCTGCTCTCAAATCCCTTTTCAAATATCTCATCCGGCTCTCTCATATCTCCTCGGTATAAATAGCTACGTTTCTCCTGCGGCCTCGGCTGTGGTGGGGAGCGGTCTTCAACCTTTATTTGATCGGTTGGGCTTTCTATTTCCGATTGTGGCTTACACCCATCACCCCCCGGACACGTACTTAACCCCAGCGGATCCACCCACCCCGTAGGATTGGGCACGTACCGGTAGGCATTGATCCCACCCGCCAACTTCACCGGATCCGGCGTCAGGTAGCGTCCCAGATCCGGATTGTAGTAGCGATGCCGGTTGTAGTGCAGCCCGCTTTCCTGATCGAAATACTGCCCCTGAAAGCGCAACGGGTTGTCGATTTTTCCCGCGTCGAGTCGGGCGATTTCGCCGTAGGCGCGGTAGTGTGCGGACCACACGATTTCGCCGTCGGGGGCGGTGAGTTCCTGGGGTGTACCCAGGTGGTCGAGTTGGTAGTGGTAGGGTTTTGTGTCTTTGGGCCCGAAGCCTTCCAGCAGAGCGAGCGGACGAAAACTATCCGGCTCATACAGATAACTGCGATGCCGATCCTTGTGATGCTCGGCAATCAGCTTGTCGCCTTGCCAAAAAAACTCGGTCGTTATCCCGTCGACGGTTTTGCTGATACGCCGCCCAAACGGGTCGTAGCGGTAGCTGGCGGTCTGCCCATTGGGTTTTGTAACGCCAGTTAATCGATGCTGGCCGTCGTAGCGGTATTCGGTGACGAGCGCGCGCCCTTTACCGCGCCGCTCACGGATCAGGTTGCCAAAGGTGTCGTAGTCGTAATGCCGGTCACCCTGGATCATCAGGCGGTTGCCGGCGACGATG